>CAYUTO010000001.1:0-290470 GCA_964447765.1 uncultured Gammaproteobacteria bacterium
TAATATTTTATTCTTAATCCGAATCGTATGAACATCAGCATTCATGCAAATAGTACTGAGCTTACTGACGCGCTCCGTGAGTATACTGAGAAGAAAATGGAAGGCTTGGTAAAGTATTTTGATGGTATTACTCGGGTGGTTGTAGATATTGGACTTATTTCGACTCATCATCAAAAAGGTAAAATATTTTTTGCCGAGGCAAATGTACATCTTCCTCAGGGTAAAATGATTCGTGTGAGAAAAGAAGCAGATGATTTGTACAAAGCGATTGATAAAGTGAAGGATCATTTGAAAGTAGAACTGGATGAATTCAAGAGTAAGATGCGCTCAAAAGATCGTGAAGTGCTCCGGAGTGTCAAAGGATATCAGGAGTAATGCCTAAAACGAATTTACGAATATATTATGAATCGTGAAGGTGGAGAAAATGGTCGTATAGGGTTTGAATCAAAATTTAGAGAAGGTGAAACAGAGTTTCAGAAAGTTCTTCTTGATGTTGCGCGAAGTGCTAATAATCCTCTTGAAATACGGAAGAGCGCAATGTCGATACGTAATACGATTGATGCGGTGTCAAAAAGTACGGCACCTCTCGATGAGACTATAGAAAAACTGCATACACAGATTGCTGATTGCCAACGTCTACTTTTGGCAGAGCAGCGTAGTAAACCAGAAAATTTAGCTGATTTTTCGGTTTTTTTAGCATCAATTCAAGAAAAAATTCGAGCTGAAAATTACGATTTTTTAGGGTAGACATAGGTAATTTTTTATGATATGATCAGTTAGCCTATTTTAGGAGCTAACTGTTTGTTTTTAGCCCTATCTCAAAACAAAATATTTTTATGTCATTCCTACACAAATTTTTTCCCGATCAAAACAAAAAAATAGTAAAGAGTTTACAGCCTCTTGTTGACCGAATTAATGCCCTTGAACCTGAATTTGAAAAATTATCGAATGATGAGGTGAAAGGAAAAACACTTGAATTTAAATCTCGACTTGAAAAAGGTGAGACACTTGATGATCTATTGCCTGAAGCATTTGCTACGGTTCGTGAATCTGCAAAGCGAACACTCGGTATGCGACATTATGATGTGCAATTGATCGGAGGTATTACTCTTCATCGCGGACGAATTGCGGAAATGCGTACAGGTGAAGGAAAAACACTTACAGCGACTCTTGCAGTGTATCTAAACGCACTTTCCGGAAAAGGTGTGCATCTGGTAACTGTCAATGATTATTTGGCAAAACGTGATGCGGTGTGGATGGGGCAGATTTATGATTTTTTGGGAATGAGTACTGGAATCGTACAGAATCAGCGAGTGAGTTTTGTATATGATGCAACTGCAAAAGCATCTGTGGAAGGAAGCGAGCTTGATCATGAACGAGATGTTGTAGGAAGTTTTAAAATTGAAAATGAGTATCTTCGCCCTGTAACACGACAAGAAGCGTATCGCTGTGACATCACGTATGGAACCAATAATGAATTTGGTTTTGATTATTTGCGCGACAACATGGTGCAGCGGATCGAAGACATGGTAATGCGACCAGGGACTGAAATGAATTATGCGATTATCGATGAAATTGACTCAATTCTTATTGATGAAGCTAGAACCCCACTTATTATTTCAGCTCCAGCTGAAGAAGCTACTGATCAATATTACCGATTTGCTGATCTCGTGAGAATGCTTATTGTGAATGAAGATTATAATATTGATGAGAAACTTCGAAGTGCGACTTTGACTGATGTTGGAATTGCTAAATTTGAAAAATGGCTCAACGTCGAGAATATTTATGTCGAAGGCGGTATTCGAACCGTTCATCATATTGAACAAGCTTTGAAGGCTGAATTTTTGTTCAAAAAGGACAAGGATTATATTGTTGATGGACAAGAAATTATTATTATTGATGAATTTACGGGACGCAAAATGCCTGGTCGACGATATTCTGAAGGATTGCATCAAGCGATTGAAGCAAAAGAAAAAATGCCGATTCAAAAAGAAAGTCGAACACTTGCAACGATTACGTTCCAAAATTTGTTCCGCATGTATGGCAAGCTTTCAGGAATGACTGGAACTGCAAAAACAGAAGAAGAAGAGTTTTTCAAAATTTACCAATTGGAAGTAACAACAATTCCTACCAACAAACCTGATAATCGAGTCGATTATTCAGATCGAATTTATAAGAATAACAAAACAAAAAATAAGGCAATCGCAGAGAAGGCTCAAGAAGCTCGTGCCAAAGGGCAACCAGTGCTTATTGGTACTATTTCAGTTGAGAAAAATGAAGAGTTGAGTGCGTATCTATTTTCGCAAGGAGTGGAACATGAAATTTTGAATGCAAAAAACCATGAGCGTGAAGGGGAAATTATTGCGCAAGCTGGACGTCCGGGCGCAATAACTCTTGCGACAAACATGGCAGGGCGTGGAGTCGACATTAAACTTGGTGGAGTTCCAGCTGTTGCCGAAGATGTGGAGAAAGTGGTAAGTGCTGGAGGGTTGTTTGTCCTTGGTACTGAACGACATGAATCCCGTCGTATTGATAACCAGCTTCGTGGACGAAGTGCTCGTCAGGGAGATCCGGGAGAAACTCAATTTTTTGTGTCTGCAGAAGATGATTTGATGCGCGTATTTGCCGGAGATCGATTGAAGCGTGTTATGACGGGGGCTAATATTCCTGACGACATGCCAATAGAAAATAGATTAATTACTCGAATTCTTGAGGGAGCACAGAAAAAAGTGGAATCTCATCATTTTGATACTCGAAAACATTTGCTTTCGTATGATGATGTGTTGAACAAACAGCGTGATGTGGTCTACAAAAAACGTCGTGAAATTCTTGACTCGGCAAAGCGTGAAATTGATGGAGAACCTGTGGTAGACGCTAGTTCAGAACAGCAATCAGAAGAACAGACTGCACCACGAACATTACGTGACATTATTCTCGAAATGGTAGATCAAGAAATTGAAACCGTGGTTTCGATTCACACCAATTCTGATGATGAAACTACTTGGAATGTAAAAGAAATTAATGAAAGCATGTCGGCGATGATGCCGTTTGAAAGTGTCGACAAATCGGAGATCGAAGCTATTATTGAATCTGCTACCAAAGAGAATAAGAATCAGATTGAAGTCCGAAATGAAATAGTTGAAAAATTGGTTGCAAAAGCTCGATTAGTCTATGATGCGTTTGTTGCATCTCTTGAAAAAATGCAATCTGATCCGAAAGCTCGGACACAGATGATGATTGAACTCGAGCGGGGAGTATTACTTCGAACTATTGATATGATGTGGGTGGATTATTTGATCACCATTGACCACTTGCGTGCAGGAATTGGATTGCAAGGGTACGGGCAGAGAGATCCATTGGTAGAATACAAACAAGAGAGCTTCCATCTCTTCAATCGATTGCTCTCAGGAATTCAGCGTGAAGTGGCAAATACTATCTTCAAAATTCATGCAGGAATTCAACTTGCACCATCAGTTATGGCTACAGACAAAATGTCGTTGGAAGGCGCCAAAAAAACATCTGAGTCTGAAGCTGCGGCAGCACCATCGGGAGCAGGAAAAGCAGTTGATGGAAAAATTGGAAGAAATGATCCGTGTCCGTGTGGTTCAGGGAAGAAGTATAAGAAATGTCATGGGGTGTAATTATAATATTACTATGAAAAAAATTTGGTTATTTTCTGGATTAACAGTGGTGTTTGTTGTTCTCGGATTTATCTTTATTCCTCATATATCTGATGATGATTGTGATGAGGCTTATCAACTCGTAAACGAACAAGTAGGGGAATTTACGCAACTTGAAAATGAAATTGGACGATGTGACGGTATCTGTAGAGATTGGTCATTGCACAGGTGTGTGATTGCTGATGATGTGGATTCTTGGTTTGTGACCCCATGGGGAACTGTTAAGAAACAATAATGACTAAATAGTATAAAATAAAATCCCTCCAAATGGAGGGATTTTATTTTATACTTCGTGAATTTTTTCAAGCAATTTCTGGTGTAAATTATGGTGCGTAAAGTTTCCAGGGATATATGATGTTTGGGTGTTTTCGACAGTAATTGCTTCGGTTATTTGATTTTTCATATTTTCTGGGGCTGCAATTACGATGCTGTGATATTCTGCACTATTCCAGAGTTCTCGAGTTTTTTCTGCTGTTTTAGTTAGATGTTTTCTGGTTTCTTCGTCCCACACTTCATTGGTTTTGAGGTTGCCACCACTCGCACCTCCACCTCTCGAATGGCCTTCATTATCACTAAAGGTAGCTTTTTCTTCAATGAGCGTATCAATTTTTTCCATACTATTGTTTCGAACTACTTTGTACCATTGTGTTTTGTGCGAGTTTGCGATTATGAGTAGAAAAGGGTGTAGTATCTGCATATGTAAGTGGTTAAGACTTATATATTTACTGTACTCCAATATGCTTTATCGGGCAAATTTGCATATATTTATTCCGCAGGGCATAATTACTTTCTATTACATTTGGTTATGCTTAAGCGTCTCATTAGTATAGTAGCAATTGGACTGGTAGTTCTGGTGGTCAGTTTTTTTGCTGCCAATTATTTCTTTTCACAAACTCGACCACCAGTAATTTCTCCGATAGATACTACTCCAACGACAACTTCCACTCCCACACCTGTTCAGCCAGACGAAGAAGTTGTTGAAACACCGACCAAACCTACGAGTACTCCGCCAGCTGCAGAATTACCAACCAAAGTGCTACTTGATGTTCCGTTTACTCCACAGGCACCACTGGGGGATTGGGCAGATCCTCGTCAGCAGGATGGATGTGAAGAAGCATCGGTTGTGATGGCGTGGAAATGGGCGAATGGACGCACTCTGACTCGTCAAGAAGCGCTTGAAGAGATAACGAATATGTCTAATTGGGAAGAAACTCAGTACGGAGGCTATCGTGATACTTCGGCTGAAGATACGTATACTCGATTGCTCAAAGAATTTTATGGGTACAAAGGTGGACGAGTCGAATATGACATTACGCTTGATGATGTAAAGCGCGAACTTGCCGCAGGTAATGTTCTTATTATTCCATTTGATGGACAAATTCTCAGTAATCCAAATTTTTTGAATGGCGGACCAGAACGACACATGCTCGTTGTTGTTGGGTATGATGATACGAAGGGTCAGATTATTACGAATGACCCAGGTACGAGACTCGGACAAGGATTTACGTATTCATATCGTAATTTCGAAGATTCATTGCGTGATTATGAGACTGGAGATCACGAACCGATCGTAGGAAGGCGTACGGCGATGATCGTTGTAGAGAAAGTAGGAAGTCCATAGCATGCTAACATATATTTTTTACTTTTCTTCCTTCTGTCTACTTCTTAATTTAGGGTGCATATCTTAACTTGACTCTATAGGCGATCTATCGTAAAATACTGCTCATTCTAATTGATACTGAACACTAGCTTATGAGCCACAGACAAACTGATATTCGATCGAAGATTAAATGGGGGATTGCAGGTATATTCGCACTGATGGTACTAGCAGCTGTTTATGTGTACCCACAGCCAGTAAATAGGGCAATTTCATGGATGAATAATTCAACAAAATTGGGAATTCCTCAGGTTCCTGAGAAACCATTTCAGTTGGGTCTTGATTTGCAGGGTGGGGCTCATTTGGTATATGAAGCTGACATGAGTGCAATTCCTGAGAATGAACGAAGCGGAGCTCTCGAAGGTGTGCGAGATGTGATTGAGCGACGCGTTGGCGGAATTGGAGTGTCAGAGCCTCAAGTGCAAACGAGTAAAGTAGGTGAGTCGTATCGGCTTACGGTAGATTTGCCTGGTATGCAGGATATCGAAGAAGCAACCAACTTGATTGGACAGACTCCAATTCTTGAATTTAAAGAACAAAATTTTGAACCTGCACGTGAACTTACTGTTGAAGAAGAAAAATCAATAGTTACGTATAATGCTGACGCAAAAAAACGTGCTGATGCAATTCTTGCACGTGTAAAAAAAGGTGAGCAACTAGAAGATATTGCACGTGAACTTTCTGAAGATGAGCAGAGTAGGGTGAATGGCGGGTATCTTTCGTATGTTAATACAGTAAACACATACCCTGAGATCTACGCGTGGGCTGCAAGTTCGACTGATGGTACTATTTCTCAAAAATTGATCGAAACTACTGATGGGTATAATATTCTCCGACGTGGACGTGAGCGTGATGGTGGTAAAGAAGCTCTTACTAGTCATATATTGATTTGTTATCTTGGGGCTACGAATTGTGATGCAGCGCAATATACCAAAGAGGAGGCGCGTGCAAAAGCACAGGAATTGTATAATCAGGCAACTGGTGATAATTTTTCTGAACTTGCTGAAGCAAATTCGACTGATCAAACTGTATCGTTGAATAAAGGAAATTTAGGTTGGATTCCGGTAGGTTTGACTGTTGCTGAATTTGAGAACGCATTATTTGGTGCACAAATTGGTCAGATTATTGGTCCTGTTGAGACAGTGTTTGGTTTTCATATTATTTTCAAACAAGATGAACGACTCGCAAAAGAATATGAAGTATGGAGGATTTTGATTGAAACCCAGGTAAAAGAAGATATCGTTCCTCCAGCTGAAGCATGGAAAGATACTGGATTATCAGGTAAACAGCTTGCTCGATCAGAAGTGGTGACTGACCAACAGACTGGATCAGTACAGGTAGCGCTTAATTTCAATGAAGAAGGTACTAAATTATTTTCTGAAATTACTGAGAGAAACATGGGAAAGCCTATTGCTATTTTCCTTGATGGGGAAATTATTAGTGCACCTACTGTACAAACTATTATCCGTGATGGTCAGGCAGTGATTACAGGAAGTGGAAATGTGCAAGAAGCACGTACGCTTACTCAGAGACTTAATGCTGGAGCACTTCCGGTGCCGGTTTCACTTGCGAGTCAGCAGACGGTCGGAGCATCTCTTGGACAAGAGTCAGTTGAGATGAGTGTAAAAGCTGGAATTATTGGTGTACTTGCAATCATGCTTTTCATGTTGCTCTACTATCGATTACCGGGGTTGCTTTCAGTTATTTCTTTATCACTCTATATTATTCTTACACTTGCGCTATTCAAATTTATTGGAGTTACCTTGACGCTTGCGGGAATCGCTGGATTTATCCTTTCTATTGGAATGGCAGTCGACACGAATGTCCTTATTTTTGAACGTATGAAGGAAGAATTGCAGCGAGGAAAGAGTCTCAAAGTTGCTGTCGAAGAAGGTTTCAAACGTGCATGGACGTCTATTCGTGATGGAAATGTGTCTACACTCATTACCTGTGCCCTGCTTATCTGGCTTGGAACTAATTTTGTGAAAGGTTTTGCAGTCGCACTTATCATTGGTATTCTCGTGAGTCTCTTTAGTGCGATTACCGCGACCCGTATGATGCTTCGATTCGTTGTGCCTTGGTTCAAACAGCGAAATGGGGGATTCCTATTTCATGGCAGCGATCATTCAGAAGAACAATCGTAATACTTATATGAACATCTCATTTGTCTCAAAACAAAAATATTTCTTCCTCGTTTCAGCTCTATTTGTCGTGGTTAGTATTGTGAGTTTGGTTATCTATGGACTCAAACCAAGTATTGATTTTACCGGAGGAACATTGATCGAACTTCGCTTTACGGGTGAGAGACCAGCATTGAGTGATATACAGTCAGTCGTTCCAACGGAGACTTATGGTGAAAGTGTCACACAGCCGGTAGGTGATAAAGGATATCTTATTCGTCTTCGTTTTATCACTGAAGAAGAACATCAAAATATCCTTGCAGCTGCTCGGGAAAAATTTGAAACGGTTGGTACTGAAACAGTGGTAGAAAATAAGGTACTTGAAGAAAGTGTTGAGACTATTGGCCCTGCGATTAGCGAATCATTGAAAGAGCGTTCAGTACAGGCGATTTTTGTGGTACTTCTTACTATTGGACTATATATTGCATATACGTTTAGAAAAAATTCACGCCCAGTTGCGTCATGGAGATATGGAGTGGCTGCGATTATTTCTCTATTCCATGATTTGATTATTACGATGGGTGTATTTTCACTTCTCGGACATTTTATGGGTGTAGAAGTCGGTATTCCATTTGTGTTAGCTCTTCTTACTATTCTTGGGTTTTCTGTGCATGATACGATTGTCGTGTTCGATCGTATTCGAGAAAATTTGGGTAAACATGGCACTAATGAATTTGAAAGTACTGTCGATCGTGCATTAAACGAAACATTTGTTCGATCCATTAATACGTCGGTGACTGTATTGATCGTTCTCTTGTCCATGTTTGTGTTTGGTGGGGACTCAATCAAATATTTTGTATTAGCGCTCATCGTTGGTATTTTCTTTGGAACGTATTCATCAATATTCATTGCTTCGCCGTTATTGGTAGTGTCACATCGATTGTCGAAGAAAAAATAGTGATAAGAAGGTAAAAACGAAAAAGGCAAAAGAAAATGCACGGGAAACTCTCCTATGTGCATTTTTTGTTTCTTTACTTTAAATATTTGCCTTTTAACTTTTTCCCTTTCTATGCTATACTTTTTGCATAACTTTACCTTCTATGACTGATACTTCTACTCGTCACATTATCGCATTCTTAGCTACTACTGCATTTCTTGTGGTATTTTTGGCGGGCTATGTTGCAGGAACTCTCGGTTGGTGGCTTGTTGCAGTCGTTGTAGTGATTCTCTATCCGATTGTATACAAACTTGTCGACCCAAATGGTGGTGGTCATCACTAGGATTAGATTTTTATGGAATTTGGCTTGTTTACGTTCAATTTTTCATCGATTCTTGATTTTGTCGGTCAGCCTCCCTTGCTGATTCTTATTCAATTATTTGCGATTTTTCTTTGGGTTCCAATAGTTCATTTTTTGTTGAAAGAAATTCTTGAGACCTATCATCATATGAAAGTCCATCAGACTACACATCACTGGAAATATGTGGTGCTTGCGATTGATATTCCGCTATTGAATGTGCAGACTCCAAAAGCAGTAGAACAACTTTTTTCGCATTTGGCGGGAGTATTTAGTAAACCTGACTTGAAAGGAAAATTTTATGATGGATATGCGCAAAAATGGTTTAGTTTTGAGGTGATTAGTATCGAGGGGTATATTCAGTTTTTGATATGGACTGAAGAGCAATATCGAGATTTGATTGAAACAGCAGTGTACGCGCAGTATCCTGATGCTGAGATTACTGAAGTTGAAGACTATGCAACAGCTGCGCCAAAAAGTTTTCCGGATAAGGAATATGATGTATGGGCAGGAGACTTTGCGCTTGCAGAAAATGCCGCATTTCCGATTCGTACGTACGAAGAATTTGAGCATAATATTTCAAAGGATACAGTACTCAAGGATCCGATGGGTACGATGCTTGAGAGTTTTTCTCGTATTGGGCATGGAGAACAGATGTGGCTTCAGATCTTGGTTCGACCAATCGATAATTCATGGAAAGAATCGGTTATTGCGAAAATCAAAGAATTTATTGGTGAAGACGATGGACATGGACATGGGCATGGATCTGGTCCGATGAGTTTTCTTACGGATAATTTTCTTGTGGCAGAAGGTAAGGGGTTGCTCCAAGAAGCGGGTAGACAGATTGCTGGAATGGGGGGTGCTGCACATGAGGAACATAAAGAAGAAAAGGTTGATAAAAATCAGATGAAGTATATGACTCCAGGTCAAATGAAATTGGTTGAAGCGATGGAGAAAAAAATAGAAAAAATTGGTTTTGAAACCAATATGCGTGCAGTGTACTTGGCTCGCAAAGAAGTGTTCAATCCTTCGCGTGGAGTCACGGCACTTATTGGTTCGGTGAGTCAATTCAATATTCCGACTGCAAATTCGATTGTGGTTGGTAAACAGGCGTCCTCTGATAAAAAGAAAGCAAAGTATGTCGAGGCATATCGAAATCGTTCGATGGATCTCGAAGTGCCTGCGTATGTATTTAATATTGAAGAGCTTGCAACACTCTGGCATTTCCCGATGTCACATGTGAAAGTACCTCTACTTCAGAAAGCTGCAAACAAAGCAGCAGAGCCTCCATCTGGTCTTCCTGTCGAATATATCGAGCAACGTTCCTTTGGCTCTGCGCCAGAAAGCGCAGCCGGTGCGCCAAAGAAAAAAATTATTACTGATTCAGGAGAAGAGTTGATTACGAGTGAAGAGGAGTATGGTTAGTTGCCTTCTTGAGAAAAATTTTGTACAAAAAATCCCCGGTTAAGTCGGGGATTTTATTTTATATTTGATTAACTTACTAGTGTTTCAATTTTGTTTTTTGTGTTTTGTCTTTGTCTATTCCAGAACATTCCTGCTTCGATTCCTCCGACCAGTATGCCTGTATAGAAGAAATCGCTTACCAGACTATTCCTAAAGAAGGGGAGTGCGAGAGTATAACTTTCGAGGAGTCCTGCGAGTGTTCGTGGGTAGAGAGCTCCAAATGCCCAGACCATCGTATTCGTTGCGAGGTAGAATAGGATTGAACTTGCAAAGGTGATTCCGATGATGGTTCCTAGATTTTTGTGTTTCTTCGCCCAGGTACCCATGTAGGTGGTGAGTAGGAGACATCCGTAGACTGAGACCATGATGAGCGGGTGATAGAACCCGATAAATAGGTCACTTGCGAGCATTGCAGCCATTGGTACGATATAAGCCAGTTTGCGGGGCAAATATAGCCCTCCTGCGAGCGCTAGGGCCGTGATTGGTACAAAGTTTGGTGAGTGGGGCATGAGACGTGCTAGGACGCCGTATGCTGCTAAGGCGATGACGAGGATAAGGTATTTTTTCATAATTTTTTGGTTATCTAGTTGTCTAGTTTTTTGGTTGAGAGGAGTATATCAAGATTTTCGTTTGAAGACCATGTAGCCGATTAGGGAGATGAATACGATAAGGGAGGTTATGAATATGTATTTTTTTGTCTGCAGATTTTTGTTTGTTTCATTGTTTACTTCCTCAGTCTCGCTGTTTTCTATATTTTCCTCGATAATTGGTTCATTGGCTATTTCAGTATTTTCTTCTTTCTCACCGAGTACTGCTGTTTTCACTGGTTTAGGTTGTGTTGGAATTTGAACGTTTTCTTGAGTTACTTCGGTGTAAGTGTACATCACTGGTTCTTCAATTGTACTATCAGTTGTAGTTGTTGACGTGGTAGTAGTAGATGTAGGTGTGGAGGTCGGGGTAGTTACGATGGTTGGGGTCGAAGTAGTTGTAGTGGTGCTCGTGGTTGATTCGGTGGTATTACTACTACCTGTTGTACCAGTTCCATTGTTTGGTTTACTGAATGAAGAGAGGATGCTGTGCCATGGTTTATTCAATAGTCCAGGAAGTGCGTAGGATGTTGCCCAGATTCTATTTGCATCAGTGTCTCCCGCGAGCATTCCGCCGTCAGACGCTTGTTTGTTTTGAATATAGGTTATTGGTGTGTTTCCATTTTTATTCCAATTTGTTGCATTTTCACCAAGGGCAGCAATTCCTTGCATGACCCAACCTGTTGCATATGCATTTCCAAATCCTCCGTCAGTTTGTTGTGCTAATGTTAGATAATTTTTTGCTTTGGCAAGAGCTTCGCTTACTCCGTCGATAGATGAGAGCTCTGAGAGTGTCTGAGCTGCAGCTCCTGTAAGATCGATACTTCCGAATGATCCATGTGTATCTTGGTTTGCAATAATATATTTGGTGGTACTTACGATGATCGCATCATTCGATGAATATCCCGAGCTAAGTAGGGGGGTAAGTGCGAATAAATCATCATTGATCAATCCCATCTCACCAAATTGTGTTCCATCAAATTTTTTTATTATTTCACTAATATAATTTGTTTGTGTGCCAGTGTAGGGATTTATGCCCAGTGCCATCAACGCCATTGCACGTCGTGCATAGTTTGTTGTTTCACTTGGGCCATCAAGTGGGCTCGGATTGGTGAGTAGATAGTCGGTAAGTTTTGACTCACCAAGAGAGCTACCAGTCCATGCGCCATAGGCAATAGCTGCCCAGTCACTGAGGAATGCGGTCGTGCCAAACGAACCATCTATATTTTGTTTTGCATCGAGAAAATTAATCATGCTTTGGGCTGGAGTGGTGTTTTGTCCATTTGAACCTCCACTTCCTCCGCTGTTACCAGAACTTGGAGGAGTTGTTGGTTCTGGAGCTGTTCCTGCAGTAAATGTAACTTCTCGTGTTACGTAGCCGGTTTTTTCAACTCGAAGTGTGTATAGTGAGGTAGTTGTTATAGATAGATTCAAAGTTGAACTTGGTACTTCTGTCACTTCTCCATTGATTGTAATAATGGAATTTGTACTTGGTATCCAGATTGGATTCCAGAATTCATCTAGTCCGAATTCAAATACTGATAGGGTGATTGAGTCACCAACTACCGGAGTGGTGGTAGATAGTTCTAGTTTGAGAGGGACGGTATTGTACTGGATCAGTATTTCATCTCCCTCTGTTAGGGTGTATGCGTTCAGTGCGACTGAAGCGTATTCTAGATTTATAAAATATCCCCAGAAATTATTTGTAGTAAAATCATTGGTATATTCATTGATCGAGTTGAGGAATGCGTCGGTTCCATATGAGTTCCAGGTTGTCGTAAGTCCAACTGCCTGATCAATCAGACATTTTGCATTGAGTGTATATTCAACTGACGCTTCATATGGTTTGCAGGCGGTGACTTCTACTGTGTCGTGGAAGAGAATCGTGCCATTTGCAACTGCGTAGAGTGTAGTTTCGATGGTCGGGAGTGTTGTTTCAATGTTTATTGTATTACTTTTTGCAAATCCATCTTTACTGGCTTGTATCGTATAAGAATCATGATGGGCGAACTTAACTTCGGCTACTCCATTTTCTGAAGTGCTATACTCCACCCCATCTATTAGAACGGTACTACTATGTGATGGAAGCCATACTGGATTCCAGAATTCGTCGAGTCCAAATTCGTATACTTGAACAGTGGTTGTAGTGTTCAGAATAGGATTGATTGAATCTATTTCGATTTTTAATGGATTTACTCCGTATACTAATAATATTTCATTACCCTCTGTTAGTGTGTAGGTGTTCAACGCAATTGATCCGTATTCATTATTAATAAAGTAACCCCAGAACAAATTTGCTCCAAAATCATTGCTTATACCATTTACAGAATCAAGAAATGCATCAGTACCAAAGAAATTCCAGACTGTGTTCAAGCCTTCAGCCTGATCAATCAGACATTTTGCATTGAGTGTATATTCAACTGACGCTTCATATGGTTTGCAGGCGGTGACTGTAATTGTCTCATTAAATATTTCACCACCAGATGTTGTTTCAATTCTGAGCGTAGCCTCAGTTGTTGGTAGATTAAGAATTTCTTCTGCTTTACTTTCTTCATGTGCTGCTTCTGCAGGAGTGCTTGTAGTAGTTTCCTCGATTATTATTGATTCCTCAATAATTTCTTCTTCTGCGTGCACCATTGTATTTCCTGAGAATAGTAGAGATAGGATGATGAGTAGGTTAAAGTATTTCTTTTTCATAGTTCCACATGATTATGTCGTCTGGTTTAAGTTTGAGTATTGATATTCCTTTGTTTGATTTGTTGCCATTGATATAGAGTATCCAGTACATTTTTTCTCTATTATTTTCTGCAATTCCATTGATTGATTTTACAAATGTGCCAAGGTCCCTTCCGTATTCGATACTTTCATACGAGAATGATTCGGGATACCGTGAATGCGCTTCTTTCATTGCACCTTCTGCGGACATATCATCCTGGTAGGGAATCAGCAAGCTTTTTCCATTTATTTGTAGCGTTACTTTTGTTTCGAATATTTCTTCTGGAAGTATTTCAGCAGTTGTAGGAGTATCGGGTGGTTCTGTAGCTGTGTTAGTAGGTATTTTTTTTGTATCATCGGGTAACTGGTAACTTGTAACTGACTCTACATTTTTTTGTTCGTTTTCTGACTTGAGAGTGGTTGAAGGATTTGTTGTTTGTTGTTCGATTGGTATTTTTTGTATGGTCGGTATGTGTGGTGGATCGTCTATGTGCCAGAGATATCCGGTTACCAGTGTTGCGACTCCGAAGAGTGCTGTGAAGATGTAGAGTAGTTTTCGTTGCATAGGTAATTTAGACAAAAAAATTCCCCTGAGCTGAGGAATATCTATACCAGTACCTGACGGTATCAAAAAATACCTATGTACTAGTTCCTGCTCGGGATAACACAGATTCTACAAGATCGGACTTTTACCGTTGCGGCACAGTCAGGGAATCACACCCTGGTTCCAGTAGAATAGGTTTTGATTGTAAATGATAGCTGAATTGTATCAGGTGAGCGCGTCGTGTCAAACATCCCTAACTCTTGTTAAAATGGCTGTTTTTTGATACTCTGTGGATAACTTCAATAGCCTTGACAAAAGGGCAGATGTGCGATATTATCGCATGTCTTTTGGTCTGAGTGTCGGAGAGGTATTTAGTCCGAAGACAAGTCTCAACAAATGAGGGGTGTTATGAAATCTGAGGTAGCGAATGTTATCCACGAGCAGTTACAGGCAGAGTTCGGGTCGCTCGGTAAGCGTATCGAGCCTTCGAAGTCTAGTCGGAACCCTCGTCCGCAGGATCCTATCACGACTGCGTATGAGTTCAAGTCGCCTGCCGGACTGGTCTACACCGTGAGCTTCAAGACTTTGAAAGGTCAGACTCTCATCGTGGTGGATCCTCCAGTGGGTGAGAACTCGATCATCGCGGAGACACCTGTTCAGGCAGAGACTCTGGTCGCCCAGGTGAAACTCATGCTCGAGCTCGAGCGGAAGATCACTCAGCCGATCAGGCTCGCTCGAACGGCGCAGGAGAAGGTTCTTGCGTAATGTGGGAAAGGGGATGGATTGTCCGAGGTATGTGCCTAGCAATAGGCGCACCTCGGACAATCAAGATATATTTGGTTTACATCTGCAAAGAATTTTTCTTGATAGATGTGAGCCAAGCAAGAAATAAGACTTGGTCACGGAGGTGTCTGTGGGTGCGATTATCGAAGGATTGGTCTATAGCTTCAACCGTGTGCTTGCGTTTATCGCAAACACGATCACTGAGACAGGCGACACTGTCCGTGATGCGTTCAAGAGTGCCCGACACATGCTTTGGGATCTGGAGAAGGCGATCCTCTTCGGCGAGTTCATCGAAGGTGATCCTCCAGAATTTATGATGGCTGGTCTGCACATCTGAAACAAAGGAGGTGAATATGTCCCGACTGGTGACTGACATCCTTCGGGCGGAGGATAATACATCCTTCCGAAGGCAAATGAAACGTTTCAAAAAACGTGCAAAAAAACGCATGTACGATAGTGGTGCTCTGCTTACGATGGTCTTCGTCGCGTTCTGCGCTGCTGCCTTGAGTGATGCAGTCGAGGAGAGCGAAGAAGATGAGTCGCTACCGCGGCTTCACTGACGAGCGGCGGGTCGGAAAATTTCCGAACCCGCTGCACCCCCTACTTTATTTTTTATACTATGTGGATCAAAGATATTCTTTCTAAAAAAGATACAATTCTCGCACTTTCACCAATGGCTGATATGACAGACTCGGCCTTTTGTCAGATTGTAAGAAATATCGGCGGCGCTGATGTGGTATTTCGTGAAATGGTTTCTGCTGAAGCTCTCATTCGTGATAATGAGAAGACACTTGGTATGACCGATTTTGTAGAAGCTGAACGACCTATTGTTCAGCAGATTTTTGGTTCAGATCCGCTCACGATGGCGAAGGCTGCTGCGATTGTGATGGAACACGCTGGTCCCGAAGGTATTGATATCAATATGGGTTGCCCGGTATATAAAATTACGAGTAATTTCAATGGCTGCGCATTGATGAAAGATCCTAAGCTTGCACAAAATATTATTCGAGAAATTAAGCGAGCGATTGGGGATACCCCTCTTTCAGTAAAAATTAGATTGGGCTGGACCAATAGAGATGATTTCAAATATTTTATTCCTGCAGTCGAAGAAGCTGGTGCAGAATTGATTACGGTACATGGTAGAACCAAAGAGCAGGGATATAGTGGAGTATCAGACTGGAATCTTATTGCTGAGGCAAAGAAGATTGCAACCGTTCCTCTTCTTGCAAATGGAGATATTCATAAACCACGACAGGTAGGTGAGGCACTTGAAGTAACTGGTGCGGATGGAGTACTCATTGCACGAGGAGCTCTGGGGAATCCATGGTTTTTCAAAGAATATTTGAATCCTGATTTTTCTGTATCGCTTGAAGAGCGTATTCAGGTTGTATTAGAGCATGCAAAACTTCATATGATGCACCAGTCACGTATTCGTGCGATGGGAAAGAAAAATAAAGCCGATGGAATTACTGCAGAAGAAATTCAAGCAAAATCAATGCCTACATTCCGCAAACATCTCGCATGGTATTTCAAAAATGAGCGAGTGGGGGAGAGAATGGATGGGTTGAAAGATTTGCGGATGAAGTTGATGAAAGTGGAGAGCTTTGGTGAGTTAGAAGGTATTTTGGAAGAATTAAGACTGAAGACCAAAGATTGAAGATTAAAAAAATACTCGCTACGGAGTATTTTTTATTTATTATTCCACAATCTTCAATCTTTAGTCTTTAATTTTTTCGCTTGCGTCACTGTATTTTTCAAAAGCAGTGCTACGGTTACTGGTCCTACGCCGCCAGGTGTGGGGGTGATGTATGATGCTCTTTTTGATACTCGGGCAAAATCTACATCGCCATACATTTTTTTATTTTCAAATACAATACCGGTGTCGATTACCACACATCCTTTTTTTATGTGAGATTTGGTGATCAGATCTTTCTTTCCTACTGCAGATACTATGATATCTGCTTTTTTGGTGATTGATTTTAAATTTTTTGTATGAGAATTACATACGGTTACAGTCGCGAGTTTATTCAAAAGCATGATTGATAATGGTTTTCCAACTAGCGCTCCTGCTCCTACAATCACTACGTGTTTTCCTTGCACGTCTATATTCAACATTTCAAGAATTTCACATACTGCTCCTGGCGTTGGCGGAGCAATTGTATTTGTTTTCATGACGAGTTTTCCTAGTTGTTCATCAGTGAGACAATCCACGTCGACCTCAGGGTCAATCGCATTTAGTACTTCGGCAGTAAAGAGTGGTTCTGGAAGAGGTAATTGTACAATAAGACCTGAAAGTTTTTTGTCTTTTTGGATTTTCTTAATATACCCTACAATATCTTCTTTTGAGGTTTCGGCAGGGTATGAATGCAATTCAAAATCTATTCCAATCAATCGGGCAGCTTCTTCCTTTCTTTTGATATACGTTTTTGAAGGCTGATGTTCTCCCACATGCACAATAGCGAGCTTTGGGGTGACGCCTTGCTTCTTTAGTCTTGTAACTTCTTGCGCAAGAGAAGAAAGTATCTGTTCTGAGAGTTTTTTACCGTCGATGATTTTTGTAGGCATGTAAGTTTTTTATTTTTCTGTGGATATCCTAGCATAAAATGCTTAAAAAATAAAGCAGTTAGCCAATTTTGACGATTCAATTTATTGCATGATAAAATTCGTTCAGTCCTTTCGAATATACGTGTAGTGCTATGGAAGTGAGGTAACCTTTATAGAGAGGTATCCTCCGCTGTGCCGCAACGGTTTTAGCCCGGTCTTTAGCTTATCCACGTCTTTTTCACACACTCCCGAGCAGGAGCGGTTGTACAAGTTTTTTCGATATCCTACTGAGTATCGCAGTTACATGCTTGTGATTGTGATCCTTATCGGATGTCCAAATAACAATACACCCGCTTCGGAAGTTCCGAACGGGTGTTTGTTTTTACAGAGGAGAGTATACTCATGCAGGATCGGCGTGACTTTTTGCAGAGTGTTGTGGGCTTTTTTGCCTTCTCTGTGACTGCTTGTGATCTCGATCTCGGTCCGTCTCAAGAGACGGTGCTCAACCACCTCCTTCAATTTGAGGACGATGTGGTCTACGAAGTTCGACAGATCAATGGTGTGAAGAAGGTGTACGTGACGTCTATTAATGGTCTGGCAGAGGATAAGGAGGCCAAACTCTACTGGCTCTTCACGGTCGATGGTGAGTTCATGGATGCTGCTGCTAATGAGGTTCGTGTGGGTCGGGACAGCGTTGTTAGATGGCAACGTGTGCGTCCTCAACAACTCGGCGCATGAACTTCCTCGTGGGAGATTCCTGGCTGTACCATGTGGGTACGGTCGGGAATCTAAATTATGTTTAATAAAAAATGTGGATTTGGAGGAATCCAAAAGCGACAAACATGACGAGAAGGAATATGCCTTCAATTCTACTTAATGATTTCTCTGATCGGTAGAAGTATAATAACATTGCAAATAGAATTGGGAAGAAATAGAGAATTAATAGAAATGAACGATCAACGTTGATTGATATAGGATTAAGTAGTGCAATGCTACCTAAAATAAGTGGATTTGCAATCGCTGATCCGAGTAAGTGGCTAAATGCCACTTCTTTTATTTTTTTACGCCATGAAGTGATAGTAACTACTAGTTCTGGTAGGTTGGTACCAAGAGAAAAGACCATGAGTCCTACTAAGAATCCAGAAATATTGTATTGAGTAAGAATGTCAGTTGTTATACGTATCATTATGTTTGAACTCACGACAATGATTAGTGATCCTCCAAGAATGAGTGCGATATCTTTAATGATTTTTTTATTATATAATGTGATGCTAAATCCTGGTCTTTCTATGAGTGAGTGGTTTTGTCGATAAAAATGAATTAATACACCGACATAACCTGCGCATAGAATGATTCCATCTATAATTCCGAGTTTTCCATCTAAGCCTAAAAGCAGAGGAAGGAGTAATAATACGAAACCTGGAAGAGGGGTTATTATTTTACCATCTGTTTTTACTTTACGGTTGAGTACAAGGTTCAGTCCGAGAATAAGACCGAGGAGTACAACGGTTCCTCCTAGGAGATTTCCGACAGATACTTCTTCTATTCCACGTATCGAAGCATTTACCGCAATTGATAATTCGGGGAGTGAAGTGAGTAAACCCAAAATTAATCCTAATAAAAAAATTGGAATGCTTAATTTGTGAGCTATTTTTTTTATTCCATTTACTACGATATTTGCAGAAAATCCAAGAAGAGCAAATAAAATAATTAATATGAGAATCGATAGATAGACAGGCATAATGCAAAAATTATATCATATTTTGTATATTTACTCTACGAAATACGTATTGACATTTTGCATAATAAATGCTATAGTTTTTTGCTGTATAAAATTAAACCAGTACTATGGAGAGTATCTTAGTCTCTGTAGTACTGTTTTCATATCGATACAGTCACTAGCTGGAAGTGTAATCCGGTGGTTCTTTGCATGAGGTGTTTATGAACGTGGGAGTGCATCATCTGCACACTCTCGAGATCCAAGTGAGTAAGTCTCAGCAATTTCTCTCGAGTGCTGCGGACGTCAATCGGGATGCTGTAAGTATGGACACACATCCTGAGAAGGCCGAGGGGTGGTACGTGATGCCTCGATGGCAGGCTGTGGCCGATACGTACCCTAAGGCGGTCGAGGCTGCTTTCGAGCTACTCATCATCTCTCGACCTGACACGATCGAGTATAGCCCGCTTCAGCTGAAAGGTGCATGTCAGCATCCTCGGACGGCACGAATCTTCAACGAGATTTATCGTGCACAGCAGAGTGATCTGTTGCTGCTTCCAGCTCAGCTGGGATTCCAGTACACGGGCTGGTCGGTTCAACAAGTCCAGGGAACGCTCAAGGGCTCTGAGTTTGGACTCGATACCTTCGCTGTCGCGTACATGCTCGCTATGCATCCCGGCCGAATGATTCGTCTCGATGCAGGTAGTAAATTTCAGAGCAAATGGATCAACTGTCCGGGCGATGGCGATCACGAAGGAGCTGGGTGGTTCTTTATGAACCCCACCCTCCACTATGGGCTCATTCCTCGGGGTGAGTCTGACCCTATTTCGGTCGGGTCGGCGACTGCGTGGCGTCCTATCCCTCGCGGCAAGAGCTGGTGAGCGGGAAGGCAAAAATTCGAAGCGGGGCGTGCTGCAGCATCATGCAGACGTTCCGCTTCGACTAGATATTACTTACAGCTATAGGCTGTTTTTTGTTTGTCTGGGGATAAGTGCTGTACATTTCTCTTGACCCTAACGTTACGTTATAGTTTAGTATAGATATATAGGATCCTAGACTTATGAAATACACCGTCAATCAGCTATCACAACTGGCTGGAATCAGTGTTCGTACGCTTCATTATTATGACGAAATTGAGCTTTTGAAGCCTTCAGTCGTCGGAAATAATGGATATCGGTATTACGAAGAAGTAGAGCTTGTCCTCTTGCAGCAGATACTCTTCTTCCGTGAACTTGAATTCCCTTTAGAAGACATTAAGCGAATGCTTAATCGTCCTGGTTTTAGTGTAGTCGAAGCACTGAAAGATCAGAAAAAATTAATCCGATTAAAACAATCGAGATTGGAAAAATTAATTCGAGCAATTGATAAGACAATTAAAACTATGAACAATAATCAAAAAATTAATGACAAAGAAATGTATGATGTGTTTAAAGACGATGAAGTAAAGCAGTATCAGGATGAAGTAAAGGAACGATGGGGGAATAGTGATGCGTATCGTCAGAGTATGGCGAAAGTGGGTAAGATGACAAAGAAAGAAATGGAGAAATTAAAAGAAGAGGGAAAGAAACATACTCAGGCTATCGCTGACTCAATGGATAAGGGTATTGAGCATCCTCTAGTTCAGGAGCTTATCAAGAAGAGTCATGAGGGTGTAAATTTTTTCTACGAATGCAGCTATGAGATGTTTCGAAATTTGGGAAACATGTATGTCGAAGATCCTCGTTTTACTGCGCATTATGAAAAATTTCGTCCAGGTCTTGCAGTATTTATGCGAGATGCGATTGCATATTATTGCGATAAACATGAAAAGAAATTCTAGCTACTTCTCTGAATAAAAAAACATCCCGATTGAGTCGGGATGTTTTTTTATGTTACGCTTTTTTTGCCTTTTTCTTTTTAGCATCAGTTTTTTTTGCTTTTGGTTTTTCAGAAACCACTTCTTCTTTCTTTTCTTCAGACTTCTTTGGCGCTTTCTCTTCTTTCTTTTTTACTGTAGGCTTTTCTTCTGAAAATTCAGTGCCTACAGCTTTCATGATGCGTTCAAGTTTGTTGTTCATGATTTCCATCTGCTGTTTTAGTTCATTCAATGCTTTGTTGTCTTGAACTGGAGCTGCGCGGAAATCAGGTCGTTTGTTCTCAAATCGTGGGCGATCAAAACTTCGTTCTCTTGATCCTCCGCCAAAACTTTTACCTTCCTGGCTTTTCTGTTTTCCAAAGCAGTTGCTGCAGAAAATAGGTCTAGCCCCGGTAGGTCGAAATGGAACTTCGCATGCGTTACCACATTCACTGCAGGTAGCAGCATGCATTTCTGATCGACCGCCTTCTCTGCGATCTCCACCTCGGAATCCGCCTCGATCTCCACCTCGGTCACCGCCACCAAAACTTCTTTTTCCAAATGATCGACCACCTCGGTCGCCACCTGATCTATCTCTATTAAAATTACCCATATGAACAGTTGTGTTAATAAGTATAATGAATAAGACGTGAGTCTATCAAATTTCGCTAAAAATAGCAATAGTTGAGCTGTTCCACTAAAATCGTCGCATGAAGCGATGATCTCGGTGGAACAGCTTTTAAGCTTTTTTCGAGCGCTTTTTCTGCATTGGACGAGCCTCGTAGATGTCTACTACTATCGTTTCGGTGCGGAACCTGCGCTTCAGCTCGGAGATTTTATTATTGATGGGTTCAGTATCAATCTCCGGGGCGAGCTTCTTTCGTCGGAAGAGTGCAACATCTATAGTGTCGCCATATTGATTGACAGCGTATTTGCCGAACCAACTACGAAACTCAGTTCTGCACCATTCCTTGATTTCCTTTCGGACCTCACTTTTGTCAGACATGACACTATTCTCCTGGTTGTGAGTGTTCTTGTCCAGACAATAAGATAGAGCTTTTGTAGTACGTTGTCAATAATAAGTGGTAAAAAAATACCAGCTATTGAGGCTGGTATAGTGAATATTTATTTTTCTAATATTTCAATATTGGTAACGGTTGTTGGGTTTACTGGCTGTGAAAGTTCTCCTGAGCCACTCATCCTCACTTCATCATTTGCGATCGCATCAACTACTTCGATTCCTTTGGTTACTTTACCAAAGATTGTGTAGTTTTTTGGTAGGGGATAGTCGGCATGCATAATAAAGAATTGACTACCATTCGTATTTGGTCCTGCATTTGCCATGGCTACTGCGCCACGAGTGTATTCACCGGTAAATGGTTCGTCATTGAATTTGTATCCTGGTCCACCGGTACCATTTCCCTTTGGATCTCCACCCTGGATCATGAATCCTGTGATTGCACGATGGAAGATTGTCTGGTCGTAGAAATTTTTTCGTGCAAGATCGACAAAGTTTTTTACGGTGTTTGGGGTTTGTCCAAAATTAAGTTCAATTTCGATATCACCTTTGGTGGTATATAGTACGGCAGTGTAGTGGGTAGAAGCATTGAATTCCATAGGATTTGTGTTGGTTGGTGAATTAGTTGAAGTAACTGGTGATTGAGATGGTGGGCTGGGAGCTGTTTGATAGTTGTCAGTAGTTACTGATTCTTTTTTTGCAAATAGTTCTTCTGCAGTTGGTCCATCGTTGTAATTATACGTTGTTGGTGTCGAGGTTTTGCTACATCCTGCGCCTATGGTGACTAGCGCGATGGAGAGAATAAAGAAAATATTTTTTGAATGCATAGTTTATGATTGGATGGTCTTATTTTTTAAGGTACGTTTTTTGACTATGTAATACACTGCCCATATGACTGCTATACCGAGAACTGCGAATAGAATATAATCCTCACTTTTTTCTACGGTATGAGCAAATGCACCATATACTTCTCCGACTTTCCATCCAATAATACCGAGAATGAAGGCTCTAATAAACGCTCCGATTATGGTGATGGTAAAAAATTTGTAAAATGGATACCGTATGATACCAAATAAACCAGAGATTGCAACACCAGGTATGATCGGAATCATGCGAAGAAAAAATAATACCCATTCATCTTTTTTTCCTTTACGGAGACGAGCTTCTACTTTTTGTACATCTTCCCATCCGAATCCGAGCCATTTTTTGGTCCGATCAAGTACTGGTTTTCCGCCAAAAAAACCAATTGCATATACACACGAAGATCCTATTGCAATACCTATGGTCACTGGAATGGCAATTACGACACATATTTTTATCAGTACGTGTGCGAGTGAGGTAATTTCCGGAGTGATGAGAAAAAAACCCGCAGCAAGGGGGACAATAGGAGAAGGAATGGGTGCAATAATTTCTTCGATCATGGTTGCGAGAAATACTCCCCATGCACCGTAGGTGGCAATGAGTGATTGGATATAGACGATGAGTTGGTCGAGCATAGGATAAAATTAGGCATATAGTATACCATTATAAGTTAAAAACAAAATACCCTGTTTTGAGGGTATTTTGTTTAGCTCGGGGACAAGGATTCGAACCTCGATACACAGGTCCAGAACCTGTAGTCCTACCATTAGACGATCCCCGAATATGGTATTAATTATGCAACTAGAAAATTCTATCAAAAATACAATAAAAGTCAAGATTATTTCCAGAGTGTTCTATGGTGATAGGTAATTGATTGTTTGGGTGATGGCTGGTAATATGGTTATATAACAACTTATATATGTTCCAAGAAATTACGGTTCCAGAATTGTATTCATTACTTGATCATGATGATCCACATCGAATTATTGTGGATGTTCGAATGCCTTTTGAGGTGCAGAGTGGAAAAATTACCGGTGCAGTGAATATTCCTTTGGACCAGATAGTGTCAGCAAAAGATCGGCTCAGTTCTTATGAACGAATATATCTCGTGTGTCAGTCTGGTGGGCGTAGCATGCTTGCTGCAGCACAGCTTGAAATTGTAGGTCTTACGAATGTGTATAATGTAGTCGGTGGTATGCGTATGTGGAAAGAACAGAGGTATCCGATGGTGATTGAAAATTAACCTGTGTATCAAAAAACCAAGCTCTTCGTAGCTTGGTTTTTTTATTAGGACTAGATTACACTTCCACCAAGCGCGGTTGCTAGATCATTTAAATCTGCAGCAACATTTTTTTGTTGCATCGTCTCATCAATTCCTACTTCAAGTGATAATCGGTAACCAAGAAGAGTTGCAAGATGGTCTTCGATTCTTTTTCGTGTTGCGACTTGTATAATTTTATCTTGATGAAAACTATATGCTACGTTGAGTTTGAGCACTCCTGCTGTTGCAGAAATGAGTACTGCATTTTTGAGTATAAAAATAAGCGAAGGGGTTGTTTTTTCGATTTCCGAAATCAATCCGTTCCATGCTTTTTTTACTTGTACCATATCTGCATTTTCTGGAGCAGGAGAGGTGTTTTGTTCTTCGACTACAACTGCAGGTTCTACGGGTTCTGGCGTTTTGGTTGTAGTAGTTAGGGGTTCTGAAGGAGTCGCTGGCTTTGAAACAGGAGGGGTCACTGGTTTTGGTTGTACGGGTTGCACAGGTTGTGGGGTTGGTGTAGGGGTAGGGGTGGATACGGCAGCGCTTGTTGTCGTATGTGCGCCTGCTGACCATTCGACTACGAGGAGCTCGAGTGGGAGATAGGGAAGTGGGGAAGATTTTACTTCGTACATTCGTGCAATTGCACGATCGGTAAGTCGGACGATATCTCCCCGTGAAATATTTTTTGTGAGAGCGACGAGTGCTGCGAGATCGCTATCAGGAAGATATGATTCTTTTTTTGCAAGCTTTTCGTCAACCGAGGTAATTAAGAGTAGACGAAGTATCTGGACGATTTCTTCCATGAAAAAATGAGGATGCGTTCCTTGTTCGCTCAATGCATGAATATCCTCAAGTGCGGCGGTAGTATTTTTTTCAATCAAATGTGAGAGAAAAATAATCTGTGTTTCATTGGTGGTGGTCGGCATGATAAACGATGCGCTCGTGGTAGTGATATGCTTTTCTCCGATTCCAATCAATTGATCGAGAAGACTCACCGCGTCACGTGCTCCACCTCGTGCTTTTCGAACTACTGCATTCAATACATCGTCATCAATTGTGACTCCTTCTTCTTTTGCAATTGATAGTAAATGTTTTTTGGTGGTTTCATCGGGAATACGGGAGAAAGTGAATCTCTGGCAGCGAGAAACTACGGTCGCAGGAAGCTTCTGAGCATCAGTGGTAGCTAGAATGAAAACGACGTGTTGAGGGGGTTCTTCGAGTGTTTTGAGGAGGGCATTGAACGCAGCTGTGGACAACATATGGACCTCGTCCACGATAAAAATTTTGTATTTTCCAAGCGTGGGTTTGAATTGTGCATTTTCAATAATATTTTCCCGTACATTATCTACCCCCGTTTGGCTCGCTGCGTCGATTTCAATAACGTCAATTGAGCGTGAATTGGAGATATCTTTACATGAATCACACTGGTCACAGGGGTTGGAGTCGCCGACTTTTCGATTTTTACAATTCAAAGATTTGGCTAAAATACGGGCAGTTGTAGTCTTACCTACGCCATGAGGACCTGAAAACAGGTAGGCGTGAGCTACTTTATCTCCGGTGATTTCGTTTTTGAGCGTGGTCGTGATGTGTTCTTGGTGGATAATTGTATCAAATGTCTGAGGGCGGTGTTTGTGGTAGAGTGCCATATGTGTTTTTTTGGTTGATTTTAGTCAGTATTTTTTGTATAAAATGTAGGCGTAGTATAACTCAGATTTTTGTATGTTTCAAATATCCTCTATCCTAGCCCCCTTGCGAGGGAGTAAGGGCGATGCTATACTAATCTCGCATAGTAATCGTGAACATCTCCGATACCTAGTCGAGAGACTCGCGATGACACTTTTAATAATTTAATCATATCTCTATGCCACGTAAAGCAAACCCAGCGCTCATGAGACCATACAAGCTCTCAGCAGAGCTCACCGCAGTAGTAGGTGCAGGACCTATGCCTCGCTCACAGGTAGTAAAGAAATTGTGGGAATACATCAAAGGCAAGGATCTCCAGAATCCAAAGAACAAGCGAAATATCCTCGCTGATGACAAATTGAAAGCAATCTTTGGTGGCAAGAGTGAAGTGACCATGTTTGAAATGGCTAAGCTCGTAAACAACCATTTGACCGCTGCCTAATGCACGGTTTGATCGAAAAATTTTAAACCCCGGCTAGTGCCGGGGTTTTTGTTTTTTGATTTGACGACTCACCCAAAGTTTTATCTTCGAGTGAGTCGCTGAAGGCGTTTTGATTCGCTTTAACGCCTCTGGTAACCGATGTGCACACTCTTTAGTACGCTATCCTTGAACTTTTCGATTCCTTGGTTTAGGAAGGGGACATTCAGTGTGCGAATCTCAGCTTCGGTGATCTCCTTGTGTGAAGAAAACTTTGCGAAGCCAAATTCGGTACCATCTTTGGTATCGTCTAGCACTGCCTTCAGACTCTCTCCTGCAAAGTAGTGCTTCGATCCCTTGGTGGGGTGGTTTTTTGAGACAAATTCGACAAAGATCATGGTGAACACTCCTTTGTTCTAACGCACGGGGAAATTGGTGTAGAACAAAAAAATATACCCCAAATGGGGTATATTGTCAAGTGTAGGAGCTTTTACGAAGCAATAATATTCTCTACTGCACCCCACGAGCTTTTGGCGTCTTTTGGTACAAGAATCACTACATGGTCACCAGGTTTACCACGGTAGAAGGTGGCTGACGCAGTGAGAATTTTGTACGTGCTTCCTTCGTGGACTACGGTCCAGAGCTGTGTTGCTTCGTCGAAATACAAAACACCGATAATTCGTTTTCGTTCAGTTGGGCCGATTTGTTTGTAGATAAATTTGCCGTACATGGTGATCGTAAGCTTCATGTGGTCGCCTTCAACTAATCGTGATTTACTTGCGTAATTCGGGGGTACTGCATATTCTTGTCCATCAGGCCCCACCATTTTTTCACCATTAAATACACCCTCTATAATCTGCTCACCACCCGCAGTCTGAATGGGTGCTGAAATAGAGGCGTTGGTAGATAAGGAAAGGGGAGTAGAGCTTACATCGCCTTCGAGTAGGCGTATGATTGATAATACCTCATCTTTCAATGCGTAGAGGCGTTTTTTGAGCTCTGCCGTGTCTACGGGTGTTGGATTAGGTTTTTCATTACTTGATTCTGTTGGTGTATGTGGTGTCGGATCAGTTGGTGTATTGGTAAAAGATGGAGTCGGTTGCTTTTCTTCTGGAGGATCAATTCCTGCGAGCGAAAAATTAAGAAAGTTTGAGATGTGGTCCATATGTTTGTGTTGGTGAGTTAACTGATTTATTTTGTGATTTTTTTGTAACTTATGTAGACGATACACGACTCATGGAATACGACAGGAGTTTTTTGAGCCGTGTTACATATATCGTGTGTCGTCTTATAGTGAAGCCTCGATCATATCTGTCTTACTGCTCTCACTACTTTCGCCCAATTTAGTTCGCTCCATGATTTCTGATTCTACAATACGTCGATCACGTCCATATTTCAAGCGGGAAAGTTCTCGGATTGCTTCGCCTAGCTCTTTATTGCCACGAGTAGGTGGGTACGTCGACATGTTGAATGGTTTGGTTGGTTCATTATCGATAAGAAGTTTGATATTTGCGGTGAACTTTTCTACATTCATCAAATCATAGGGACCAAACACCGGTGCAAATTCTTTTGCCATGAGCTCAGAATCTTCTGGACCAATTCGGAAACTTGCAATAGTTCCTGCGTTACCGAGTACAGCATCTTTAATATCTGATCGTCCTTTGTCATCAGTGAGTTGTCCGAGATACTGGTGAGCGACAATCAGATCGAGTCTATATTTGCGGGCTTCTGAAAGAATGGTTGCAATCGAATCTGTAATAAAGTTTTGAAACTCGTCGATATAGAGGTAGAAATCTTTTCGTTGCTCTTCTGGTAGGTCAGCCCGGCCAAGTGCTGCCATCTGGAGTTTGGCTACAATGATCAACCCAATCAATTTCGCATTTACTTCACCTGTCTTTCCTTTTGCTAGGTTTACAATCAGGATTTTTTGTTTATCCATGATGTCTCGGAAGTCAAAACCAGACTTTTGTTGACCCATGATATTTCGCATCATTTCATTTTCCACGAATCGGCCTACTTTTGAAATGAGATATCCAAGCATTTCTGATTTATGGAAATCACTCGTTTTTGCCATTTCTTTTTCCCAGAATGCTCGGACCACGGGATCTTTTAATTTCACTAGATATTTTTTCACGTATGCGTCATCCGTAAACATGCGGGGGATATCGATGATCGTACCCGGATCATCGAGGTCTGCCATGAGAGTCAACATCACATTTCGCATGTTGTGTTCAAACATTGGACCAATCATTTCTGGCGGAAACAACTTGTAGAAGATCGCGATCATTTCTTGCACGACAAAATCTTTTTCATCTTCGCTTTTTGCCTCGAGCATGTTCAATCCTATGGGTCGTTCAAAATCAGAAGGATTGAAGATTACGACATCGTCAGCGCGTTCTTTGGGAATATGTTCGAGAACGTATTCTGCAAAATCTCCGTGGGGATCAATGACCGCAACTCCTTTACCATTGATTACGTCCTGCACAGCCATGTTTTCGATAAACACTGATTTTCCACTTCCTGATTTACCGATAACATAGAGATGGCGTCTACGGTCTTCGTCTTTCATTTTTACAGGGTATTCCTGTCCGCGATAGATCACGCGTCCGAGATCGATACCGCTAGTAGGAAGATTTGGTGGAGGTGGAGCTTTTCTTGCAAGCAGCCATTTGATATTTGGAGCTTCGGTCGAATGGAGGGGGAGATGCCAGAATCCTGCCATTTCTTCGGTATTCACTACAGTCATTCGTTTTTCGTGAAATGAACGATAAATGAATGATCTGATAATACTTTGAGGATTTTTGGGCACTACCGCGCCAAGAGAATTCCCGTATCGATAGAGGTTGTACTGGGCAAATGAATTTACAATATTATCTAGATTGAGACTTGCAAGCTCTGCATTGTCGGAAGCTGATATGACTCTCATGGTCACTTCCAATCCTCCTTTGATTAATTTTTCTTCAATCCCTTTCATCATCTCTTCTTCAAGTCCCGAGAGTTGATAGCTTTCTTTTTCATTTTTTTGTTCTTGGGTGCTCAGTACTTGGCGACTTGCTTCTCTTCCTATTGATTGCAATAAATTTCCTAATTTATTTTTACCCCCAATTACTTCTTCGAAGTGTTTGCCCTTGCGTACTTCACGTACAATGCGCACACCTTCTTTTCGCCATTTTTTTTCGGCAACTCGAACTACATATTGGATTGCAGCTGAACCATTTCCTTCGCGTATTCGAGCTAGTGTATTCAATACTCCGGCTAGAGGATCTGAATCCATTTTTTTATACGTCTTGAAGGGGAGCGCTCCTACTGCTCTTCCTTTGAGGTATGCTCCGACAATTGAACTGCGCTCTCCAAAAATATTATAATCAGTGATTTCTTCGATATGTGCGTACGGATACTGTGCATTGATTTGTTGCTCGATAAACGCTTTGAGTTTTTGAGGAACTCCAATGTAAAAATTGATTAGATTGTTGTGCACGACGAGCTCAAATGAGATGTGGTCGTTTCTCCCTGTGAACCATGCTTTCAATCCGTGTTCTGGTTTGAGTCCTGCGAGAGTGGAGAAAAAAGTTTCAGTGATTCCAATTTCCTCCTTTACCTGCTCCAGTCGGTCTTCTTGCATATTGTTTGACCCTTCAGATTTTCGTTCTTTGGGAACCAAGATATGCAATACAATTCGATCGAATGCTTTTTGTACTTGGTGTAATGAATGGAGGACGCTGCGTACAATAAAAACAATCGCGACAGTTGATATGAGAACTACCGCGATTAATATAATCGTAAAACTAGATATCGTAATACTCGGAGCAGTGAGCACGGGAGTTTCCGAAAATCCTGCCGTGAATTGGAGGATAGGTAGCATATTATTTGAAGTTTTGATGTTTTTTGAGTGTGAGAATTTTGTCTGCTTTGATCTTTGCTTCCTGTTCGATAAAAAATTTATTTACCCCTGGAAGTATACGGAGCCACTCTACAAGTAGTTTGAAAACTTCTTTTACTTTTATATGCGTCTTTTTGAAGAGTTCGCGGATTTTCCATGCAGTTTCTTCGCCTTTAATTTTGAATTCTTGTTTTTGAACCGTAGTCATTTCGCGATACGCATCTCCCAAACCTTCTTCCATAATTTTTTCTACTCGAAGTGTAAACTCATCTTTCACGGTAGGGATTATAGTCTTCTTTTTTTTGCTCATTTTCAATTTTCCCGTCAGATTTTTTATCGCTGATTCAATATTTTCAGTTTTTGTTTCGGGAAGATCTATTTTTTGTTCTTTTGTTTCTAGTGTTTTTTGGATTTCAGGAGTAGGGGATACTGAATAAGACTCAGTCGGTGGAGTTTCTCTCTTAATTTGAAATGAATTGCTTTCAGTCGTGCCAATTCCAGGTTGTTCGGTAAATTTTTTTGAATCTCGACCGTCACGTAGGGTCATAAATGACAAGAAAAAAGCGCAGAAATATCTAGCGCTTAATAGTATACCAAAAAATAAATTGTTTAGCTACAAATAGAGAAGTTATGTGCGTGGCACTATTCGTTGTCCTTCCGGAGCATCTTCAATTTCAAAACCAAGAGAGATTATTTTGTCGCGGAGCTCATCGCTTAGTGCCCAATTTTTTTCTTTGCGAGCAGTTTCTCGTTCTTTCATTAATATGGTTACTGCTTCAGGAATTTCTACTTCATTCTTCTGAATATTATTGAGTCCTAACCCAAGAACTGTGTCGAATTCATACGCAGTTGCGAGTTTTACTTCTTTTGACAAGTCAGACTTCAACATTTCGTGAAGTACTGCTATTGCTTGAGGTGTATTTAAATCTTCAGCTAGGTGTTCATTGAATTTTGATAGGTATTTTTTATCTGACACCCTAACAACACTTCCGAGTGACTGAATCGTGCGGTAGAGATTAGTTAAACCTTTTTCTGCTGCATCGAGTGCGTCCCATGAAAAACTGAGCTGCTTTCGGTAGTGTGCTTGAAGTAGTAAATAGCGGTAGGCGAGCGGGGAATAACCTTTTTCAATCAATGTATCAATCGTAATAAAATTATTGTCTGATTTTGACATCTTACTATCTTCAATCAAAAGAAATTCTCCATGCATCCAGTAGTTTACCCATGGATGATTGGCTCCTGCGCATTCTGCTTGTGCAATCTCATTGGTATGATGAACAGGAATATGATCAATTCCTCCACAGTGGATATCAAAATGATTTCCCAAATATTTCATACTCATTGCCGAGCATTCGATGTGCCAGCCAGGGAATCCCATTCTTCCGAAAGCAGCCCACTCCATTTGTCTTTTTTCATTGGGACTAGAAAATTTCCACAGTGCAAAATCGTGTGCATTTTTTTTCTCGCCCAATTCCACACGTACTCCAGCCTGTAGCTCTTGTTTGTGGAGTAGTGCCATTTCTCCATATTGAGGAAATTTGGTTGTGTCAAAATAAATACCATCACTAGTTTCGTAGGTAAAACCGTTATCAATTAGAGTCTGTACTTGAGTAATTTGTTCGGTGATATGATCCGTAGCTTTGCACCAGATATCGGGGGGTAAGATATTGAGCTTGAGTGTGTGATTTTTGAATGCTGCAGTATAATGTTCAGCGATTTCCCATGCAGTTTTTCCTTCCCGTTTTGCCCCTTTTTCCATCTTATCTTCCCCTGTATCATCATCGCCGGATAGATGTCCTACGTCGGTAATATTCATGACATGCTTCACTTCATATCCATGTGCGGTAAGGGTACGTCGTAGAATATCTTCGAAAACGTATGTTCGCAGATTTCCAATATGTGCATAGTCATATACTGTAGGTCCGCATGTATAGAGACCAACTTTTTTTTCTGTTTCATTGATCGCTTGGAATGGTACAATTGTTCGAGTGAGGGTGTTGTAGAGATGGAGTTCGGGCATAGCGATAATTAGTTGTCTAGTTTTGTTTTCGGCTAGTTTAGTGTACCTGAGAGTATTTTTTCTGTAAATATCAACTTTTCCCATTGATTGTTTGAATCCGTATGCTATAATAATTCTATTAGTTATTAATCAGTTTGAATTATGCTTTTTCTCCTTCGAATTGTGCTGAACGCTGGCGTACTTCTGCTTATTTCAAATATTGTTGAGGGTATCAAACTCGGGGGATGGTGGTCAGCAATTGTGACCGTAATCGTCCTTGGAATTGTTAATGCTTTGATTCGACCGTTGATTCTTATTTTGACTTTACCGGTAAACATTTTAACACTTGGACTGTTCACTTTTGTTATTAACGCACTCATGTTCTGGTTTGCTTCATCAATTGTCAAAGGATTTGAAGTCGCTGGATTCTGGCCGGCATTTTGGGGCGCTTTGTTATTTAGTATTGCAAGTTGGCTTATTTCAACTCTAGTCTCCAAAAGAGACTAGTTTTTGTATGAAGAAGTATAGCTCGAATCGTGCGGGGAAAGGGCGAGTAGCCTATCGTACGTCGAGCGGATTTAAGGTACGTGCTAGTCAATTTAATAAAATACGTATATGGCGAAACGACAAACCAAAATACTCTCCATTGGAGGCTCGATCATTATCCCTGCGACCGGATTCGATATCGGTTTCCTCAAAAAATTCAAAGCACTTATCCTCGGAGAAGTAAAAAAAGGAACACGATTTATTCTAGTAATTGGTGGGGGAGTTACTGCACGTACCTATCAAGCTGGACTCAAAGCATTGGTTGGTAGTGATAATCGGACACTTGATTTGATTGGAATTGAAACTACGAGACTTAATGCAAATTTTGTTCGTTTATTTTTTGGTGAACATGCATACGGAGAAGTTATTTTTGATCCGACCAAGCCGGTAAAAACATCAAAATCTATTATTGTTGCGTGCGGATGGAAACCGGGATGTAGTACCGATGCTGATGCAGTGCTTCTGGCACGAGCATATGGAGCAAAAGAATTGGTGAATGTGTCGAATATTGAATATGTATATACCAAAGATCCAAATAAGTTTCCTGATGCAGAAAAGGTAGAAGTGATTGATTGGAAAACGTATCGTAGTGAAATTGTAGGTGACACATGGACACCAGGGAAAAATTCGCCGTTTGATCCTATCGCAAGTAGAGATGCAGAGAAATTTGGAATGAATGTATCAATTGTTCGCGGAAGTGATTTGGGTGAAGTGAAGAAGGCGATTCAGGGAAAGAAATTTAAGGGGACCGTTATTAAGCCATTTATCGAATTGTAATAGTATAATTTATTTAAACGAGGTTAAGTCTATTGACTTTCTCATATTTTTGTATTAACGTATTTTTTCCTCCCATTTCACGAGGAGGAAAAGGAGTAGGTGTGGGTAAACAGAAACGTCCGATACTGGAAGTGCTGTGTGGTAACATGGAGGAGATCATGAAGCAGATCGGCACGATCACTCCTAATACCAAAGTTCATGGAGATCTTCAGAGACATTCATTCGATAAGTTGGACCGTTTGGTCATCTCTCTGGTGTCTTTGAACAAGGTCCTCCACATGTCGGATCTCAACGAAGCAGATCAACATTATGTTGCAGAAAGTACTCGCCGGTGCAAGGATATCAGGTATGCTTTTCCTGAACCGGTGAAGACGGCGTTCGACAAAATGGTAGAACCCTTTGGGTTCGGTATCCACTAGCTCGGTTCCTGTTCGGAACTAGAGCGTGCCTTGGTAGACCCGGCTGCATCTCGCAGTCGGGTTTGTTCGTTTATTGACTAATAAATCTATCATACAAAAACACCGCTCGTAGGTTCTCCTTTTGCTAAATCCGATATGTATCAGATTTAGTAATGGGGATGCGAGCGGTGTTTTGCCAACTTCCCCAAGGTCTCGCAAGTGCGAGCTAATTCGGCTGTGACGCCTACATTTATTTCGGGGGATGTTGTGCTTGAAAGGCTTAGAAGCCTGCGTCGCTTAGAAACTTCGCAGTCTCTGCGGTATCGAGAGGTTGGTCGGTGTCCTCCGTGTTGTGTTGGTTGGTTCTCGCGGAAGGTGTAGTCGAGTCTATCTTGAGGATCTTGTTATCCTTGTAGCGGTTCCAGGACCATTCTTGAGTTAGTACCACGATGAGGATGATGAGGACGAATCCACCTATGATACAAGCAGTCATTGTGATTTCTCTCTCGGATGTGACGGTTAGAGAGGTGTGCCACAAAAACTAATTATAGACCGATTACTTATCTTGTCAATTAATTTACAGGTAATCTTGAAAGTTTGTGAACAATACTGTACGCTCAGGTAAGTATGAATGATGATATTTCTCGTATTAAAGAGAAAATTGATGTCGTGGATTTGATTTCTGAATACGTGCAATTGAAACCCTCGGGGATCAATCACAAGGGGCTGTGTCCTTTGCACAATGAGAAATCACCTTCGTTTATGGTCAATCGCGAACGTCAGAGTTGGCATTGTTTTGGTTGTGCAAAAGGCGGAGATATCTTTACTTTTGTTCAAGAAATGGAAGGAATGGAATTCAGGGATGCACTTCGATTTTTGGCGGACAAGGCAGGTATACAATTGTCACAAATTGTAAGCACCGAAGAGACGACTCAGAAAAATCGTATCAAAGACATCAATCATGAAGCGGCAAAATTTTTTCATTATATTCTTTTGAAATTAGATCAATCAAAACCAGCGCTCGACTATTTGTTTACTCGTGGACTTACGAGAGAAACCATTGAAGCTTGGCAAGTAGGGTTTGTTCCTGACCAATGGGATTTGCTCATCAAATATTTACTCAAAAAAGGGCATTCAATTGACGATATTCTTGCAAGTGGACTGGTAATCAAAAAAGATAGTGCCGATGCGCGAAGCGGAAGAGGGTATTATGATCGATTTCGTGGACGTATTATGTTTCCGATTTGGGACGCGCATGACACGGTAGTTGGGTTTACCGGGCGTGTGCTTGTGGAAACTGAACATAGTGGGGGAAAATATGTGAACACTCCTCAGACGATGTTGTATGATAAATCTCGTGTACTTTTTGGATTACATAAAGCAAAGCGTGAAATCAAAGCAAAAGATTTGATTGTTATGGTCGAGGGGCAAATGGATGTAATTGCGTGTCATCAAGCAGGAATGACGAATGTCGTTGCAACGAGTGGTACTGCGTTGACTGAGCATCAAGTAAAATTATTGAAACGATATTCCGTAAATGTAAACATGGCTTTTGATTCAGATGCTGCAGGAGTGGCTGCGGCAAAGCGTGGTATTGATTTATTGATTGAAGATGGAATGAATATAAAGGTAATTCAGATTCCCGAAGGCAAAGGAAAAGATCCTGATGAATGTATTCAAAAAAATAAAGACGTGTGGTTTGAATCAGTTGCGAGCGCGAAAGATATTATGCAGTGGTATTTTGATCGATCGTTTAAAGATAAAAATCTTGTTGATCCAAAAGCAAAACAACAGATTGCAAATGAACTACTTCTCGAAATTTCCCGAATTCCCTATGCAGTTGAGCGGGATCACTGGATTTCTTTGTTGTCACATCGTTTGCAGGTGGATGTATCTGTGCTTCGTGAAGATATTACCCGTATTTTGCGGGATCAGCGTAAAACCATTCCCACTCGTGCCGCAGTAAAAGAGTCGATTCTCCCTGAAGCAAAGGTTGATCGGATTGTGACCCTCTCTGATAGGTTTTTTGCCCTTCTTAGTATTGACCCGACTTTAACCCTCAAAATACCAGAGAATTTTTTTACGATTGATACGTTTTCCACAGTAGTACAGCAGGACCTTTACGAAACCCTCAAAATAGCCTATACTCAGCGTATACTGTGTGATTTTACACATGTCCGAGAGCGATATACACAAGCTAACGCAGAAAATCCAATAGACATACTTCTTCTCATGGGTGAGAAGGAGTTTTCTGATTTTACGGCAGCGGCTCGTGAAGACGAACTCTCGACGCTCGTTTCGCAGATACGATCCGAATGGATCAAGCGCAAACGTAGTAGTGTGCAAAATGCACTCGCAGAAGCAGAAGCGGCAGGCGATAGTAGTCGAATTGATTCACTACTTCGCTCTCTCGCGCAATTTCAGTAAGTTTAGTCAGTGTAATCATTGTTATCGTCATGGCCAAGAAACCAACGACAACTAAACATTCGCCCAAGGCGAAAAAACGTACCAATACTGCTTCAAAAAAAGCAGTACCATCGGCACTTAGTGCCAAAGCCCACACACGCCGTATCGGCGGGGCAAAACCAGCGCGTCAGTTTAAGAAAAATCCTCGATTGAATCGAGGAAATCAAGGTAAGAAAAAGTTTGTACGTAATTTTCAGCAGCCGGTTAAGCGAAAATCTGAACAAGATATTCCTCTTCCTCCGACCGCTGATCAGATTCATGAGTTTGTAACCAAGGGGCGTAATCGAGGATTTCTTACTGAAAAAGAAGTCTTATTGAAGTTTCCTCGGGCTGAACTTTATCTTGATTTGTACGAGTATTTTCTTAATCTCATGGATAAGAATAGTATCTCTCTTGTCGAAGGTCAGGAAGGGCTATTGGGAGGAAACCATACGGTTGAAAAGAAGCGTGCGATGCTTCAGGGTTTCCAGGGTGAACAGCCAGACAAAGAGAGTGGTTCATATTTTGATCTTGGTAGTATTTCACAAGATTCTATTCAGATGTATTTACGTGAAATCGGAAAAGTACATTTATTGAATGCTGAAGAAGAAATGTCACTCGCAAAACGCAAAGAACGTGGAGACAAAGAAGCAGAGCGCCGAATGATTGAGGCAAACTTGCGTCTGGTGGTTTCTATTGCAAAGAAATTTGTGGGAAAACAATTATCACTTCTCGATTTGATTCAGGAAGGAAATATTGGATTGTTCCGAGCGGTGAAAAAATTCGATTATCGTAAAGGGTTTAAATTTTCTACCTACGCAACGTGGTGGATCCGACAGGCGATCACACGTGCTCTTGCAGATCATTCTCGTACTATCCGTATTCCAGTGCACATGGTGGAAACGATCAATCGATTGCAGCAAGTATCGAGACGCTTGCTTCAAGATTTGGGACGTGATGGAACGCCTGAAGAAATTGCAGCTGAAATGGGAGAAGAAGTAGAAAAAGTCAAACATATTATCAAAATTTCACAAGATACCGTATCACTTGAAACATCAGTAGGGGATGATGACGATGACGATACATCACTTTCTGACTTTATCGAGGATGTAAAAAATATCAGTCCGTCTGCAGCTGCAGGCTCTGAATTATTGAAAGATTATATCCGTGAGGCAATTCAAGATCTTTCTCCACGTGAGAAGAAGATTCTTGAAATGCGATTCGGACTCGATGATGGTGTTACTCATACACTTGAAGAAGTAGGAAAAGAATTTGGCGTGACTCGTGAACGTATTCGTCAGATTGAAGCTAAGGCTATTGAGAAGATCAAGGGTTTTGAAGTGATTGAAAAACTCAGTGATTATTAAACTGAAGTGGTACTACAAAATAAAAAACTGGCTTATTGCCAGTTTTTTATTTTGTAATCTTTATACAATGGTTACTACTTCCCACCATGCTTTGATATAGTCAGGACGTTTATTTTGATATTTCAGATAGTACGCATGTTCCCATACGTCGAGACCTATAATCGGTGTGTGTCCTTGCATGTATGGAGAATCCTGGTTCGGCAGTGAATATGTTTTCAATTTTCCATTTTCATCACGCACGAGCCACGCCCATCCACTACCGAAATGTTTGGTTGCAAGTGCTGAAAATTGTTCTTTGAAAGAATCTACTGAACCGAATTCAGTTTCGATTTCTTGTTTGAGGATTGTATCTTCATTTTTTGATGGACCCATGATTGACCAATAGAGGTTGTGGTTTACTAATCCTCCGCCGTGATTGCGGAGCATAGTGCGGTCAGCTTCTTCAACCTCAAGATTTTGTAGTGAGCCGAGAATTTCTTCAGCTGATTTTTCTTCGAGTCCAGGATATTTTTTTATGACGTCCAAAAATTTATCAAGATAGGTTTGGTGATGTTTGGTATAGTGAATTTCCATGGTCTTCGCATCGATGTGTGGTTCAAGAGCTGCGAAGTCGTACGGGAGTTGGTAGAGTTCGTGTTTCATATAGAAAAAAGATTTAAAATTAAAGATTGAAGACTAAATATACCTGCTTTTAAAGCAGTTTTTTAAGTATGCTGATCTTCAGTCTTCAATCTTTAGTTGTAATTTTTATACTATACAAGTACGCCTTTGTTACGTCAAATGGTTAAATTGAAATAAATTCTTATCCACAATTGTATCAATATAAAGCTCATGGTATACTTTGCCCCAAGCTTTTATTATTCATTAATCTGAAGATTTTATGCCTGAAGAGAAAAGCATATTTGATGCGCTTTCACCTAAACAAATGTTTGTTACCGGACTCGTTGGGGGGATCATGGTGCTGTGTACTATTGGTTTTTTTGTAGTACTAAGTATCATGCTTGGTGATGGTGTTTCTACGAAGACTCCTCGAACACCAGGCACGGTCGTGACTGATGCAAGTGGTAATGTAGAAGGGCCAGAAGAATTTAGTCAGTGTCTTGATTCTGGAAAAACAGCGAGTGCTGTTTCTGCTGATCTTCAGCTCGGAAGTTCAATCGGGGTGAATGGAACTCCTGCAACTTTTGTAAATGGAGTATTGGTAAGTGGGGCATTTCCATACGACTCATTGAAACAGGTGATCGATGCGACACTTGCAGGTCAATCAGTTGATAATCTTGAATTTTTGAAAGACCAAGAAACTGGAAAAGTAATAAAAGTGACTATACCTGAATTGCCAGGTGCAGTATGGCTTGGAAATGAGAATGCAAAAGTCACTGTGGTAGAGTTTTCTGATTTTGAATGTCCATATTGTCTCAGATTTGAACCTGCAGTCAAACAGATGCTTACTGAATACGGAGACAAGATTAGATTTACCTACCGACATTTCCCATTATCATTCCATCCAAATGCACAAAAAGCTGCAGAAGCATTTGAATGTGCTAAAGAACAAGGAATGGCGTGGGAGATGCACGAGAAACTGTTTGGGCTTCAGTCATCAGGACAACTTGGAATTAATGGCTACAAGCGCGTAGCAACAGAACTCGGACTTGATTAAGCAGGTTTACACGAATAACCCTTCGAAAACTCTCAAGATCAATCTCGTACAAATTTACGAGTAGGGTATTAATTACTTTCGGGATCCCAGGTGTACCTGCATACCTAAAAAGTACGCAGACTGAAAAAAGTTCACCGCAAAACTGCCGGGCCAAACACGGCGGTTTTTGTTTTAAATACTGATTGAACTTAGGGATTACATGGATAATTTAGTTAAAATAAGTCAAATATTACCTTAAATGGTTGACAAATTACCCACGCCATGCTAAACTTTTTTATCACTAATTTTAGTGATAATGCGTTTCTTAGGGTAGGAGGAGAACGTGGATACTTTTGATGTTACGGTAAATTACGACCTTCCGTTCAAGGAGGCAATCTCGGTCGGGAAGTATGATTGGGTGGATCAGAACATTACCTTAAAGAACTTCGCCTGGACTACTGGTTGGACTGCTAAATTCAAACTCTACCTCGTCAGCTTCGGTTATCCTGTAACGACTGCAAAGATCGAGGAATTGAGCGCTGAATTTCGTCTGGCTGCGCTTCCTGAACTTCTCGCCTTCGGAGCACAGTTCCCAGACAGGCAACGCGAGTTCGCGATCGTCGCTCTCGGTTCGCCTTGGGCTGTTCCTAATGGCAGTCATCGTGTCACATGTCTCTATGGGGACACGGCTGTAAGGAATCTTGGTCTTTACTGGGATGCTCCCGAAAATAAGTGGGAAGGGTGCTGTAAGTTCCTGATGCTACGTAAGTGGGAGTACTCTGCACAAAAAGCTTTACAAAGAAGGTGAGCGGCCAATCGAGTGCCCTGTACTAGTTCTATAGTGCAGGGCCTTTCTTTTTATTGAAAATTAGCTATACTTGAATGGATACAATATTTATATATTTTTATGCTCAATACCACACTACTTTCAAAAATTAGAAAAGATTTACTTACCTACGCTGAAATCCGACAGCGAGTGATCAAAGATTCAAATGACGCCTTATTTCAGGCAAAGCGGGCAATTTTTTCTCTTCACCGTGATCAGGTAGGGGAGGCAAAGGAAAAATTACAAGCTTCACGAGCGCTTTTAGTAAAAATTAGTAAAGAATATGGTAGGGATGGTCGAGCGCTCGAAGAGGGAGCATACAAAGCTGCACTTGAAGAATTTGTGGAAGCTGAACTATTTTATCAATTTGTAACTACGTATAAAATTGGAGAAGTAAAAGGAATCAAAATTTCTTCTGAATCCTACGTGGCGGGACTAACTGATGTGCCAGGTGAGCTCTATCGTTTTGCAATCAAAGCTGCAACTGCACGAGATACAAAAATGGTAACTGCGTGTGCGGAAGCTGCAGAAGAAATTATTGGTGAGCTGATTGAATGCAATCTTACGAGTTATCTTCGAAATAAATTTGATCAGGCAAAGACCGCTGTCCACAAATTGGAGCATGTGGTGTATGAGTTATCACTTCGTAATCCATCTGCATAACTGGTGTATGCTTCAAAAGATTAAAAAATTCATAAAAAAATATGTACCAAAAAAGGTTCTCAACCTTCGTCATTTAATATTTGCATGGTATGGCGCAGTTCGATACGGGTATCCATCGAATGAGCTTTTGGTAATTGGTATTACGGGGACGAGTGGAAAATCTACGACGGTTTTTTTGCTTCGTAATATGCTCGAAGCATTAGGATATCGCGTAGGATCACTTTCTACGATTGATTTCCATATTGCAGGAGAGAATAAATTGAATAATCAGAAGATGACAATGCTCGGTCGTATGCAGACGCAGAAATATTTGAGGGAGATGGTAAACAAAGGGTGTGAAATTGCTATTGTAGAGACTACTTCAGAGGGGGCAGTACAACATCGTCATGAGTTTATCAATTATGACATGATTATTCTCACAAACTTATATCCTGAACATATTGAATCTCATGGTAGTTTTGATAATTATAAAAAAGCAAAATTGTCTATTTTTCGTTATATTGCACGATTTGGACGAAACAAGAAGAAGGCTGACGCATTGGGATTTCCCGCCCTTACTCGTCCGGGTACTGAGTATATGTCAAAAATTGCGCTCGTTAATGGTGATTCAGTACATGCTCCGGATTTTTTTGCACAAGGCGATTTTGATCACACATATGCATTTGGTCGAGGAGTCCGGATGATTGATGGAGTTGATCATCATTTTCTTCTTTCAGATACTCGAAGTGAAGAAAAAGGAATCGCTTTTTCACTTGATGGGCACGAAGTACGGGTACCGCTTTATGGAGAACATAATGCTGAAAATTGCGCGATTGTATTTAGTGTACTTTCAATTCTTGGTATTGCTTGGGATAAAATTATTCTTGCAGCGCGTGTATGTACGAATGCGCCTGGTCGAAATGAATTTATTACTCAGGCGGAAAAATATGGATTTAAGGTAATTGTCGACTACGCATTTGAACCCAAAGCTATTGAAGCACTCTATACAGTAGTATCACATCTTTCAGTACGACGTATTATCCATGTATTTGGTTCGACGGGTGGTGGTCGCGATACGTCTCGTCGATTTAGTGTGGGTGAATATGTAGGAAAACATGCTGATATCGTGTTTGTCACTGATGAAGACCCTTATGACGATGATCCACTTTTGATTATGCATGATGTATCCAGTGCAGTTGAAAAGAAAGGTAAAATACCAGGTAAAGATTTGTTTTTGATTGAAAATAGAAAAGAAGCAATTGAACGTGCGATTATGATGGCTGAAGCAGGGGATATTGTACTCGTGACTGGAAAGGGAAGTGAACAGGGGATGTGTATTGCAGGCGGAAACATAATTCCATGGGATGATCGAGTGGTGGTGCGAGAAGCGCTCACACTTCGTGGTGGTGAAAAAAAAGAAATACATTCGTTATGGAGCTCATAAGCGTGGTTGTACCCGTGTATAATCGCCGGGAAGTTTTTTTACATTCACTTACTTCTCTAGTTTCTCAAACATATCCTGTATTGCAGATTATTGTTGTTGATGATGGGAGTAGTGAGGATATCCAATCGGTATTTGAACATATTCGAGCTACATACGAAGGTGAGGGGCGACGTTTTTTGTTTATAAGACAAGAAAATAAAGGTGCGCCTGTTGCGAGAAATAGGGGGTTAGCTGAAGCGTCGGGTGAGTTTGTTATATTCTGGGACGCAGACGTGATTGGTGAACCTAAAATGCTTCACACAATGTATGAAGCGCTAGAGAAAAATAAAGACGCGTCATTTGCGTATTCCAATTTTTTATTTGGAAAAAAGTTATTTCGAGGGATGTCATTTTCTTTTGAAGAATTGAAAAAGAAAAATTATATTACTACGACCTCGCTTATTAGAAAAAAAGATAGTATTCAATGGGACGAGTCTTTAAAACGTTTTCAGGATTGGGATTTGTGGCTAACGATCGCTGAGTCTGGAAAAAAGGGTATATGGATTGATAAGACATTATTTCAGGTGCAAGCTACTGGTGGAATAAGTTCGTGGCTACCATCTATTGCCTATGCAAAGCCATTTCGGTGGTTACCCGGTATTCGCTCAAAAGTCGCAGACTATGAGCGTGCTCGGCAGATTATTTTACATAAACATGTGATTCCAGATTAACTACTTGAAAGTTTTTTATAAATATGATATAACGTGGACGAATTTGTTGGACTTTTTGATTCCGCAATTGGGTAGTGAATCTGTTGCTCCGCCAGTCACTCTACTGATACCGTACAGCGTGTGGTGATTATGCTGGGGTATCGGTGTGCGGTAGTCTGTATCCACTTTGCCTGGTTTGCGCATTCATCGAGATAAGACGAATTCACTAGGGAACGTGGGGGAGTAATCCCTCATGTTCCCTAGTCCACCACTGTATTTAAAAACCGAGTGCATCTCGGTTTTTTGTTTTTTAGTCTTTGTAATCTTGACATGTGCCATAGTGTATGGTACAACCTTATCGGGTTTATTGTTATTCTAGATCTATCACCTGTATTGGGTCGATGTCTCCTCCCCGCCGTCTACTTCCATGTCGAGCGGGGATTGCCCCGCAACAATCCGGAACCGTTCCGTGGAGTGTAGGCGTGACTCGTCCAAAACAAGTGTAATGTCTGTGAATACACAATTAGCCCTGTCTAGGGGAGCGGGAGTAGGTGTTCCTTCTGAACACTGAAACCGCTTCCCTCGACCTCATCATATCATTTAAAAACGTCCTCAAATTTTGAGGACGTTTTTTTATACAAATTTTTGTTTATCAAGCGTGAGCCAATATCCAGCAAGACAAGCATTCACGTCTAATGCTGTTTTTCCTTCGAATTGTATTTTTAAGATTTCAATTGTTCCATCGCCTGTACCTACTGCTATCCAGTCTTCTTCACAACTGATCAAACCGGGTTCTAATTTTTGGTATCCTGGCGTTATTTCGAGTAACTTTACTCGCGCACCATTAAGTGTTGTCCAGATGCCAGGCCATGGAGTAGTGCCTCGGTAGAGGTTGTAAATTTCTTCTGTTGTTTTACTCCAGTCAATTTTTCCATCATCACGGGAGAGTTTTCTACACATTGTTACTTGAGTTTCATCTTGTTTTTGTGGTGTAATTTTTTCTGCGATATATTCTGGTAGAGTTTCAAGAAGTAATGCAGAACCTATGTTCGCTAGTTTCTGGTCGAGTACAGGGTAAGTATCATTTTCGTCGATTGAAGTTTTTTCTTGTGAAAGAACGTCACCTGTATCCATGCCAGTGTCCATAATCATGATCGTCACCCCCGTTTCTGTTTCGCCGTTAATAAGCGCTGATTGAATAGGGGAGGCACCACGATATTTTGGAAGAAGTGATGTGTGCACATTTACAAATCCATGCTTAGTTTCCTCAAATAAATGCGAAGGAATAAGTAATCCATATTGCGCGGTGACTGCAACGTCATACAAATCTTTTTCAAGATGGAAGTTTTTTAGACTTTCTGGTTGTTCAGTTTTGATTCCTAATGTATCTGCCAAAACTTTTACTGGTGGGGGAGTAAGTATCTGTTTTCTTCCGACAGGTTTATCTGGCTGAGTTACGACGAGGTCAACTGAAAAACGATCATCTTTTGCGAGTGATTCGAGGATGGTTACTCCAAATTCATGAGTTCCGAAGAAGGTGATTGAGATGGGCATATAGTATATGTCATCCCCGTGAAGACGGGGATCTTAGATTCCCATATCCGCGGGAATGACGTAAAAACGTAGATAACTTCAATATTATCTCAACTAAGCTATTTTTTCAAGGATTAATGACACACTACCCATTTTTTGATATTATGAGATGGTGTTTTTATACTATCTATGAGTTTCAAAATCATCATTATCGTTATTATTATTTCAGTCTTCGGGGGATTGAGTTATTTTTTTGTAGCACAAAGTGGGGATACTCGAGGTGAGAAAATAGTAAACACCTCTCTTACTACAACCACTTCTGTACAGGTGGTAGAGCCTGAATTTGTACTTCAAACTCATGTTATTCAAGAAGGGGATACCTTTGGTATTGCGACAAATGCATTGGGGATTCCCTATGGAGAGATGCTTCAGATTCTTGATCGAGCTTCGTCTACGTATGATTTTACTCGAGTAAAAGTGGGGCAACCTCTGACCTTGGCAAAAAATAAAGATGGTAAAATCGTTCACCTTGACTACGAACGAGATCGTGATTCAATCGTTCGTTTTTATTTTGCCGATGCTCGAGCTGAAATTATTCCAATTGAGTATGAAGTAGAAGAGGTAGTGGTTGTCGGTACTGTTTCATCATCAATGTATTTGGATGCCTTGTCGCTTGGTATTCCTGATGCAGTCATTATGCAATTTGCAGATACATTTGCATGGACGATTGATTTTTCCACCCAAGTTCAGTATGGAGATACTTTTTCAATCGTATATGAAAAACGAAAACGAGAGGGGGTGGATGCTGGAACGGGATTTGTTCGTGCAGGGAAATTTGTAAATAGTGGGAATGAATTGTACGCATTTTTGTATGAGCAGGAACAAGGGAAGCCTTCATATTTTAATGAAAAAGGTGAATCTATGATTAAGGCTTTTTTGCGAGCACCTCTTGAGTATAAGCGTATTACTTCTGGTTATACTAATGCACGGTTTCATCCAATATTAGGTAGGAACACGACGCATCTTGCAATTGATTATGCAGCGGCAATAGGAACACCGATTATGGCTGTAGGTGACGGCACGGTAACGTTTGCAGGATGGAATAGTGGTGGATTTGGTAATTTTGTGACTATTAAACATAATGATAAGTTTATTACTGAATACGCCCATTTATCTGCCTTTGCAAAAGGAATTAAATCAGGAACTCGTGTAGTGCAGGGGCAGGTGATTGGCTACGTTGGATCGACTGGACTCTCCACTGGACCTCATCTTCATTATCAAATCAGACAGAATGGAGCTCTCGTAAACCCGCTTAAAGTCGAGTTTCCTCCGGGAGATCCAATAAAAGATGAACATCGGGATGAATTTGAACTTGAAGTTTTGAAATATAAGGATAGGCTTTAGACGAGAAAGATTGGAGAATTATCTAGAATTTTTAGTCTTCAATTTTTATTTTTTTAACTTTTCGATATAGTTGCTCGTTGTTTATTGCTATGATACAATATTAGCCACTTAACCAAACCATTTGTAAGCCTATGGAACATGATATCCAATCGATCTTCAACCGTATACAAGAGTCAAAGAAAAAACAGAAAGATATCAAAGTAATGTTTAAAGATGCACTTGATGGAAATGGGGAGTATCAAGAAATACAAGATAAGATGAAAGTAATTCGTGAAAATAAAAAACGAATTGAAACTTCGATTAAAGAAGGTTTTTCAAGTGAAATGCAAAAACTTGATGATTTGAAAATTGATATTGAATCTGATACTGAAATGTTGAATGATATGGCGCTGACGAAGATGATGAAAGGTGAAACATTTGAATTATCAGATGAGTATAAGAATAATTACGAGCCAATATTTTCAGTCAAATTTAAAAAACAGTAATCATCTATGTCACGAGAAGTTATATTTGATATTGAAACTGTCGGGGACATCAAGGATTACAATACGATGAAAGTTACGGTGGTCTCAGTGTATGAGTTTGAGACAGATTCATATCGATCATTCGATGAGCATGAACTTGGTTTACTCTGGCCAATTCTAGAAAAAGCAGAGAGGCTTATTGGGTTCAATAGTGAATCATTTGATATTCCTATTTTAGATAGATATTACAGTGGTGATTTGAAACGGATTGAACATCTTGATTTACTGAAAGTGGTAAAAGAGTCTACGGGCAGACGATACAAATTGAATGATCTTGCAAAAGCAACGCTTCAGATTGAGAAAAGTGCTGATGGACTCCAGGCAATGGAGTGGTATAAAGAAGGAAAGATTGATCTGATTAAAAAATATTGCGAACAAGATGTGAAAGTGACCAAAGAGATTTATGATTTTGGTCGGAAGAATAAAATGTTGTATTTTCCAACTCTCACCGGAGAGATTCAGCCATTTCCTGTAAACTTTGAACCCAAACCTCAGGTTGCTGCACAACAAGGTGTACAAGGTGGAGTTAATTTGACGTTACCTTTTTAAGAGTATTAGTAATTTTAAACAAAAAACCTCCCAGATGGGAGGTTTTTTAGAATATTTCGAAATGAATATTTTTTGCGTCAGTTCCTCGAGTAGTGAGCATTTCTCGAACTGTTTTTACCATATCAGCATTTCCGCAGAGAAATGCATGGAGATGTGAAGTGTTTGTAGGTAGGTGTTCGGTCACGCGTCCTCGACTTCCAGTCCACGAGTCTTCGGGGCGTGAAATAGTGGTCGAGTAGCTAAAGTTTGTATGTTTTTTTTGTAGTTCTTCCAATCGGTCTGCCCAGAAAATATCTTTTTCGTATCGAACTCCAAAAATAAGGTGTAATTTGTTTTTATTATTTTTACTCTCCAGTTCATCTTGGATCATTCCCATGATTGGAGCTAATCCTACGCCTGTGGCTATAAAACAGAGATCGCTGTTGCTAGTGTTTACGACAAACCTTCCTGCTGGTCCGCGGAATGAAATTGTGTCACCTGGGTTTGAAATTTGAAAAAGTTTGGAAGCAATACCGGTATCATAGAGTTTCACGCATAGTTCTAGATACTCGTCTTTTGGAACAGAGGAAATGGAATATGAACGAAATACTTGTTTTTCACCCTGTGGCGCAATAATTTGGATAAATTGACCAGCCTGAAAATCAAAGTTTTTTGGCTTATTTAAGCGAATTTGAAGCACATCTTCGGTTAGATATTTCTTTTCTATTAGATTGCTTTGGAATTCATTCATAACGATTGACAATCGAGATTAATTCGTATATCATACTACAAAAGTATGATTTCTGCAATAATACCCTATGCTTTCGATTAGTAAACAAACTGACTATGCGGTGGAGCTCATCTTGGCGCTTTCAAAGTTGAAAGAAAGTGAACTTTTGAGTCTACGCGTCTTTTCTAAACAAAGTACCATATCATTCTTGTTTTTACAACGGATTGCCAAGTCTTTGCGTGAGGCGAGACTGATTGAAGCTGTTCGTGGAATTAATGGGGGATATCGACTATTGAAACCTGCATCAACTATTTCGTTTCGAGAAGTGATTGAGGCAGTGCAAGGACCATTTTCCGTACTTGCATGTACCAAGAGAGAAAAGTGTGAGCTTGAGGCTATGTGCACGGCAAAGCATGGACTTCGATCTGTCGAGACTGAAATTGCGGAGCTTCTTGGTTCACGATTTGTGGTATCTCAAAATTAATATGATGAAAAAGAAGAATCCAATCTATCTTGACTACGCTGCAGCTACTCCGGTTGATCCTCGTGTATTTGAAGTGATGAAGCCTTATTTTACTGATTCATTTACGAATCCTTCTTCACTGTACGCATCTTCCACAAAATTGTCAGAAACATATATTCAATGCAAGAAACAGGTCGCTGATTTTTTTCATACCACACCGGACAACATTACGTATGTAAGTGGGGGAAGCGAGTCTATTACCAGTGCGATTATGGGAATTGCACGTGCGCATGTGTTGCAGGGGAGACATATTATTACGACTACTATTGAGCATAGTGCTGTGCTCGAACCACTTCGTGCGCTTGAACGATATGGATTTGAAATTACCTATGTACCTGTTGACGAACATGGTTTTGTTTCGGTTAAAGACGTTCTCAAAGCAATTCGAAAAGATACCATTCTTATTTCTATCATGCATGCTAATAATGAAATTGGTTCGATTCAGCCGATTGAAGAAATTGGGCGAGAAATTTTGAAATATAGAAAAAAAGAAAAAACTATTTTTCCTTTATTCCACGTAGACGCATGTCAAAGTATTCTCTATCTTGAGCGTTCAGTTGAAAAACTCCACGTAGACGCATTGTCATGTAACGGTGGAAAAATATACGGACCAAAATCTTCTGGAATTTTGTATGTTCGACGAGGAATACAATTTGATCCAACGATTCTTGGTGGAGGACAGCAGGGCGGAAGACGTAGCGGAACAATCGATATGGCTATGGTTGTTGGTATCACTGAAGCTATTAAGTTGATTCCTAAAAATTCAGAACATGAAAAAATTAAGTTGCTTCGTGACCGATTGTGGAATGGTATTAAGGTAAATATTTCTGATGTTATCTTAAATGGTCCTGACGTAAGTGATGAAAAACGATTACCAAATAATCTTAATGTTTCATTTATTGGAGCCCCTGGTGAAGCACTTGTGTTGTATCTCGATGCACAAGGAATTTGCGTCAGCACCGGATCTGCTTGTGCTGAGGATTCTCGATCAGGATCGCATGTACTTGAAGCTTGCGGGTATGAAGTATCTCGAAAAAATACTGCTATTCGGTTTACTCTTGGGAAAGATACTACTGAGGGGGAGATCAATCATGTGCTTGAGATTTTGCCTGATATTGTAGAGAAAGTTCGAAATATGAACGCATAAAACTATGAGTAATAAACTTCAACCACATTTCACGATTGATCGAACTCTCTACGACGGGGCTAATGTTGATACCTCGAAATTTAAGACGGCACCAGGATTGACTGAGCATATTGTTCGAGAAATTTCAGAGCAGAAGAGTGAACCGAGTTGGATGCTTGAGAAACGACTCAAGGCTTTTGAATATTTCAAACATACAAACCTTCCTACCTGGGGACCAGATTTGTCTGGTCTTAATTTGAACGAGATTATTTATTTTGCGCGTCCAAACACTGGTGAGTCAACCAGTTGGGATACGGTTCCTGATGATATCAAGAAAACATTTGAAAAATTGGGAATTCCTGAAGCTGAGAGAACTCAACTTGGTGGTGCTGGAGCACAGTATGATAGTGATGTCGTGTATCATAAAATCAAAGATGATCTGAAAGCTAAGGGAGTGGTATTTGAAAATATGGATGTGGCAGTACAGCAATACCCTGATTTGGTAAAGGAATATTTCATGACCCAGTGTATTCCCATTAATGATCATAAATTTATCATGTTGCATGCTGCGGTATGGTCTGGGGGTACGTTTATTTATGTTCCAAAAAATGTAAAAGTGGATTTGCCTTTGCAAGCATATTTTAGAATGAACGCAGAAAAGGGTGGGCAATTTGAGCACACCCTCATCATTGTCGATGAAGGAGCAGAACTTCATTATATCGAAGGATGTTCGGCTCCTCGGTATAATGCTAGTTCGCTACATGCGGGAGGAGTCGAAATTTTTGTAAAAAAAGGTGGACGATGTCGGTATTCGTCAATTGAGAATTGGTCAAAAAATACGTACAACCTTAATACTAAACGAGCACTGGTGGATGAAGATGCGGTGATTGAATGGGTAAATGGAAACATGGGATCAGGAACAACGATGTTGTATCCTTCCTCAGTCCTTCGTGGACGAGGTGCGAGATCAGATAGTTTGGGAGTTGCATTTGCTGGACCTGGTCAGAATCAGGATACGGGAGCCAAAGCGATTCATGTAGCTCCTGATACGAAGTCAACGATCAAGGCAAAATCTATTTCAGTAAACGGTGGAATTACGACGTATCGTGGACTCGTAAAAGTTGCAAAGAGTGCAGAGCGATCAAAAGTGTCAGTTGAGTGTGATGCACTTCTCATTGGGGACGATGCGATATCAAACACTTATCCGTACATGAAAATAAATAATAGTACGACTGATATTGCACATGAAGCTCGGGTTGGGAAAATAGGGGATGATGAGATTTTTTATTTACAATCACGAGGACTATCAGAAGAAGCTGCAATGAATCTGGTAGTTTCAGGATTTATTGAACCAGTTATAAAATCACTTCCACTCGAATATGCACTTGAGCTGAATAAACTGATTGAGCTTGAGATGGAAGGCAGTGTAGGGTAATAACTATATGTAACAATTTTTAAAATTAAGAAGCGCTGCGCCAGAGTCGTCGATCCCGAATGGGAGACTTGTCTGGTGCAGCGCGCATGGGTAGGGTCATGAGTCGTTCAGGCCGAGCTCCTTGGTCTTACTGACTCGGTTTATGAACTCGACATCTGAAGCTGGCTTTCGTGTAACTCGGGCGCAGACGTCGGCTTCAGGCTCACCATAGTATGGTTTTCCGACGATCGTGACCGTGTACACGTCTTTGTCTTCCTTGTTGAAGGAGTTGTGATGTAGAACACCACCGAGATTCACGATGTGTTGGTTAAGTGCCGCAACAGCCGATTCTTCGTTCTTGAAGCCTTCGAACGTGATGAGTAGTTTGAACGACATGCTATTCTCCTTCGGGCGGTGAAGGTGCCCGATATATCAGATACTAACATTATTTATACAAAAGTCAATTATGAAATCAACTCCCTATACAATTCACTATGGTATAGGAATGCTCATGAACTTTGAGCCGCTTCTTTATGATACGCTCAAATTTCAAGTAGGTGCGAGTATGGTCTCGCTTTCCGATTCTGAAGAGGGGAATAAAAATGTAGTTCAATCAATTTTACAAAATAATGAAAAGCTTTCTTCGGTTGTTAATAATCATCTTACTTTTTTTCCACTATTCAACTTGGTGCACACACAACCAACTGATGAATTTTATTTTACGATTAAAAATACTAATAACTTGACTACGCACAAACTTTTCTTAGATATACAAAATTCTTCTCGAACGCATGTGGTGATTACTGTGGAAGATGGAGCGAAAGTGACTATTGTAGAATCAATGGTTGGAAATTCATATGTGGGATATGCACTCGATATTGTAGTTGGAAAAGGGGCTGAGGTTACGTTTGTTGCACATCCGGAAAATATGAGTATGAGAACCGTACTTCGAAATGCATATGTGCAAGAAAATTCTTTGATTAAGTGGTTGGAAGGAGTTATTGAGGGACAATTGATCCAATCACATATCCGAACCTATTTATATGAACCAGGGAGTCGTGCTGAAGTAAAGGGAATATTCGCACTTTCAGGAACTACCGTTGTAGACATGTATCACTCAATGTATCACCTCGCATCTCATACTACGTCTGACATGCTTACCAAAGGAGTTTTGCAAGGTAAGTCACGTGCTATGTATCAGGGACTTATTCATATTGATGAGAAGGCTATCGGGTGTACGGGGTATCAGAAACAAGATAGTTTGGTATTATCGGATAGTGCGGAAGTAAATGCGGTACCAAACCTTGAAATTGAGAATAGTGATGTAAAATGTTCGCATGGAGTAACGACTGCACATATTGATGGTGAAAAATTATTCTATGCGCAGAGTAGGGGAATTAATGAGAAGGATGCAGCGCAATTATTTGTAGATGGTCATCTCTCTCCTTGTATTGATGTAATTCCAGATGAAACTATGCGAATTGGATTGCAGGAAAGAATTCATCGAAATCTAGTTGTCTAATATGAATAAAGATCTACGATCACCATTTAGTATCCTCAAAAACCGTCCTGAATACACGTATCTTGATAGTGCAGCTAGTGCGCTTACTCCGGATAGTGTTGTCGTAGCTATGAGTGAATATTACGAGCAGTATCGGGCTAATATTCATCGTGGTGTATATGCTGATAGCGAGAAAGCGAGTGCAGTATATGAACAGGTGAGAGAGCGGGTGGCGAAGTTTTTTGGTGCAGACAAAAATGAAATATTTTTTACGTCTGGCACGACTGATGGGATTAATAAACTAGCGTATGGACTTGAGCATTTGATTACCAAAGGCGATGTAATTCTATTAACTGAGCTTGAACATCATGCGAATTTGATTCCATGGCAGCAACTCGCTACTAGAACTGGAGCGACTCTTCGTTTTATTTCAGTAAACAAAGAAACATTTGAACTTGATTCTGATTTGGAAAAATATTTTGATTATAAAGTAAAGATTGTGAGTGTTACGCATGTTTCAAATACGCTTGGCACTGTTTTGCCAATTGAAAAGATCGTCAGACTTGCTCATGAGGTTGGGGCGCTTGTTATTTTTGATGCGGCACAGTCTGTTGCACATATGCAGATTGATGTGAAAAAAAATGATTGTGATTTTCTGGTTTGTTCTGGTCATAAAATGTATGGCCCAACTGGAGTTGGGATTGTATATGGTAAGACTGCTATATTGGGAAAGCTTAGCCCTGCAAGTTTTGGGGGAGACATGATTGATAGTGTGACGTATGAGGGAAGTGTCTGGGCGGAAATTCCCCGTAGGTTTGAAGCGGGTACGCCGAATATTGCAGGTGTGATTGGTCTCGGTGTTGCAGTATCTTTTATTCAAAATATTGGATTTGATGTAATTGTTGCACATGAGAAAAATATAACCAAGAAATTGGTTGAAGCAGTGTCTGCACATGGAACATTGGTTGGTACGCATAATCTTGATTATAGAACTGGTGTAGTATCATTTGCGATTGAGGGGATACACCCACATGATATTGCAGGGTTTTTGAATGAGAAGAATATTGCGATTCGTGCTGGTCATCATTGCGCGATGCCACTTGTAAACAAACTAGGTCTGCCGCAGGGGACTGCACGTGCAAGTGTCGGAATATACACCACTGAAGAAGATGTTGATCGATTGGATAAAGCTTTGGGTCAACTTGTAAAAGCATTTAAGAAATAAGATATGGATCACGGAATGGATACAATTTATCGAGAATATATTCTGGATCTTTATCGCAATCCGAAGAATAAAAAAAAGATTGAGGATGCTACTAATACGGTAAGCAAGAATAATCCGACCTGTGGAGATCAGATAACGATATATATGAAAGTCGAAAATGGAAAAATCGTTGAGGTGGGGTTTGAAGGAACAGGGTGTGCAATATCCCAAGCATCTGCGTCACTGTTTACCGAGCATATTAAAAATAAAGATATTAATGAGGTAAAACAAATGAAAGATACGGATGTGCTTGGATTGCTTGGGATCGATGTGGGGATTAATCGAGAAAAATGTGCGTTACTTGTCTTCAGAGCATCTCAAGAATCACTTATATAAATATATTATGAGTTTACATATACAAAATTTACATGTCTCAGTAGAAGAAAAACCGATCGTAAAGGGGTTGAATTTGGAAATTAAAGCAGGGGAAGTACATGCCATCATGGGACCAAATGGTTCTGGTAAATCAACATTGGCGAATACTTTGCTTGGGCACCCGAAATATACGGTTACTAGTGGAACGATAGTGGTAGATTCAGTTGATGTGACTGAGATGTCTACAGATGAGAAAGCAAAGCATGGGCTGTTTCTCTCGATGCAATATCCTCCTGAGATCGAAGGAGTGACGATTTCTAATTTTTTGCGGCTCGCGTATAATGCACTCAAGGGCACTGCAGTGAATCCTCTTGAGTTTCATCGAAAATTAGTTGAAAAAATAAAAGAGTTTGGAATGGATCCAACATTTGCGACTCGATATGTGAACACAGGATTTTCTGGGGGAGAGAAGAAGCGGGCTGAGATTCTGCAGTTGGCAGTGCTTGAGCCAACATACGCAGTTCTTGATGAGACTGATTCAGGTCTTGATGTCGACGCATTGAAAATCGTATCAGAGGGGATTAAAGCTTTTAAGAATGAGAAGACTGGAGTTCTGCTTATCACACACTACAACCGTATTCTTGATTATGTGGTTCCTGATGTGGTGCATATTATGATTGATGGCACTATTGTAAAAAGTGGGGGACCAGAGTTGGCGCATGAAGTGGAAAAAGATGGATATGCAACGTTTAAATAATATATGGTCACCAAAGAAGAAATTCTAGAAAAATTAAAAACCGTGTTTGATCCCGAGGTCCATGTAGATGTGGTTACTATGGGTCTTATTTATGATGTTCGTGTGGATGAGGTGAAAAATAAAGTTGAGGTAACTATGACGTACACCACACCATTTTGCCCGTTTGGTCCGCAGATTACTGATGAAATTCGTGAGACCATTATGTCTTTTGGGTTTGAACGAGAGTCTGTTCATATTGATGTCACCTTTGATCCACCTTGGGTAGCGCCACCAGATTTGCGGGTTGCAATGGGGGTGTGATACGTCCCTGTGTCATTCCGAGCGACCGAGTCTTCGAGGAAGTCGAGGAATCCCTTGTTTATAGTAGATATAAGCGTAATGCAAGGGATTCCTCGACTCGTCGGTTGCACTCCTCGCTCGGAATGACAGCTAAAATTCAAATTATGAATGTACAACCAAAGAAAATCGAAGTATGTTGTGGTGGGGATTGTATGATCGCGGGTGCTCATGCTGTTTTGGGTGTACTTGAAGAAAAGTATTCGGAAACTGAAACCGAGGTTCGGATGTGTGGTTGTATTGATCAGTGCGAAAAGGCGGTAAACGTAATCGTTGACGAAAACCAAATTTTTTCGTATAGTAATCCCGCTACTATTGTTGAGAGGATAGAGAAAACTGATGGTGAACCGTATAAGAAGTTTGATACCAATAGTCTTGATCTTACGAATGATTTTTTAGGTGATTTATAGTTATGTCTGATATCGAACCAAAACTACCTGACAATTTACCAGAAGACATATCAATGAAAATACGAAAAGGCGGAAAGATCCGTCGTATTGTGGTTGATCGCCAGGCCTGTATTGGAGCACAGTCGTGTGTAGTTGTGGCACCAGGAGTATTTCAGATGGATGATGGGAATCTCGCGTATGTGACTGATCCTGAAGGAGCTGATGATGATACGATCATGATGGCAGCACAAGTTTGTCCTGTACTTGCCATTTATCTCTACGATGAAGAGGGGAATAAGTTGTTTCCAAACTAAAAACCGCCCTTTCGAGCGGTTTTTTTGTTACCCAATCTTCAGTCCTTCTTTTGACACATCAATGGTTACAGTATCACCCTCACCGACACTTTTCTCAATAATTTTCATTGCAAGTTTATCGAGGAGTTCGGTCTGGATGACACGCTTGAGAGGGCGTGCTCCCAGGTTTTCATCATATCCTTTTTTGGCAAGCCAATCTTTGGCTTTGTCTGATACGGCGAGTTTGATTTTTTGTTTTTCCAGACGCTTCATTACATGCTCTAGTTGTAAATCTACAATTGAGCGAATTTGGTCTTCTTTGAGCGGGTGGAAGACAATGATTTCGTCGATACGGTTCAAGAACTCTGGTTTGAATTGTTCGCGAAGTGCATCAAAGATTCGTTTGTTTATTTCTTCTTGCGACTGTTTATGAGCATTCGCTCCTTTTCCTTTTTCTCCAAATCCGAATTCTCCACGCTTGCCCATCTGCACAATAAGGTCACTCGCAATATTACTCGTCATGATGATGACGGTGTTTTTGAAGTTTACTTTTCGACCTTTGGCATCAGTCAGGTGTCCATCTTCTAATATCTGAAGCATGATATTGAAAATATCTGGATGCGCTTTTTCTATTTCATCGAATAGAATGACAGAGTATGGTTTTTTTCTTACAATCTCAGTGAGCTGTCCGCCTTCATCAAAGCCGATATATCCTGGAGGACTACCAATCATTTTACTAATCGCGTGTTTCTCCATATACTCGGTCATGTCGACGCGGACGAGTGCATCTCGATCGTTAAATAGGAATTCAGCCAGTGTTTTTGCGAGTTCAGTTTTTCCGACCCCTGTTGGACCCATGAAGATAAATGATCCAATCGGGCGCTTCTCTTCTGATATTCCAGCGCGGTTTCTGCGGATTGCATTTGCGACAGCTCCGATCGCTTCAACTTGTCCTACCACCTGTTTGCCTAGTTCAGCCTCCATTTTTGCAAGCTTGTATACTTCGTCTTCGAGCATTTTGTTTACGGGAATTCCGGTCCATTTTGACACTACTCGAGCGATGTCTTCCTCGGTCACTTCTTCTTTCAAGATTGAACTTTTCTTTTGTAGATCTGCAAGCTTGGCTTCATATTTCTTGATCGCTTCTTCAATAACTGGAATTTTTCCATATCGAATTTCAGCAACTTTTTGTAAGTCGCCTTTACGTTCCATGATTTCAGCTTCTTGTTTTAATTTATCAATTTCTTTTTTATGCTCACGCATTTTGGTAATGATTTCTTTTTCATTGCCCCATTGCATCTCGATTTCTTTACTCTTTTCTTTGAGGTTTGCTAATTCTTCTTTGAGTAGTTTTTCACGTTCTTTGGAATCAGTATCGGTCTCTTTTTTGAGTGCACGAAGTTCAATGTCTATTTTCATTATTTTTCGTTTCATTTTGTCGAGGTCATCAGGCATGGAATCAATCTGCATTTTGAGCGCACTTGCGGCCTCATCTATCAGATCAATTGCTTTGTCTGGGAGAAATCGATCGGTAATGTATCGGTCAGAAAAATTAACTGACGCTACAATAGCAGGATCGGTGATTCGTACCCCATGATGGATTTCATATTTTTCTTTGATACCACGTAAGATTGCGGTGGCATCATCAAGCGATGGTTCGTGTACCATGACGGTTTGGAATCTGCGCTCAAATGCTGCATCTTTTTCGATATGTTTCTGATGTTCTTTAATCGTGGTTGCACCAATAATATGGAGTTCACCTCGAGCAAGCCCAGGTTTCAGCATGTTTGACGCATCAACTGCGCCTTCTGAGCTTCCCGCACCAATGATTGTATGAAGCTCATCAATAAAGAGTACTATTTGACCGTTACTATTCGTAACTTCTTTTATTACTGCCTTAAAGCGTTCTTCAAATTCTCCTCGGAACTTGGTTCCCGCAAGGAGGGATCCGATATCAAGAGAAATTACTTCTTTGTCTTTGAGGTTTTCTGGTACATCACCATTTACGATACGCTGAGCAAGTCCTTCGACAACAGCAGTTTTTCCAACCCCTGGTTCACCAATGAGTACGGGGTTATTCTTTGTACGACGAGTGAGTACTTGCATGACGCGGCGAATCTCATCATCACGACCGATAACTGGATCAAGTTTTTCTTTTCTGGCACGGTCGGTAAGATTCATCCCGTATTTTTCGAGTGCTTGATATTTACTTTCTGGTTCAGGTGAGTCTACTCGTTGGTTACCGCGAATTGATTGGAGGACCTTCAAGACTTCGTGGTAATTTGCGCCTTCCTGACTTAGAAAATCACTAATAGGATTTTTGCCCGTAAGAAATGCCAAAAGTAGGTGTTCTACGCTGATAAATTCATCCTTCATCTTCTGAGCTTCGTTGTTTGCATTCTGAAGAACAAAGAGTGTCGCTTGTGAGAGGGTGACTTGCCCCATACCATGTGCGCCGATTGGTTGTTTTGGTAGGTGATTGATGAGCGCTTGCGTATTACTCTTTATTTCTTCTACACGGGCGTTTAGTTTTTTGAATATAGAAACAACGACTCCCTCGTCCTCATTAATCAAAGCTAAGAATAGATGTGGGGGATCGATCTGCTGTTGTCCATTTTCATGGGCAATAGTTTGTGCGTTTTGAATAGCTTCTTGAGATTTGTTGGTAAAGTTTTGGGGCATCATAGAAAATATAGAGTAATTAGAATAATCTGTATCCTACAAATTATCACTCTCTTTGTGTGAGTGCTAATACTATAGCATACTCGCCAAAAGTGTCAACTTGTGTTAGTATAGCATAATTATCCATGATTTAGGGATCTATGCGTATTCTTGATGTGAGGATAGACGAGGTAACAATCGATGAGGCAAAAGCTAAGGCAGAGGGTTTTTTACATAAACAAAAACTTCATCGGATATTTACTCCTAATCCAGAGATGCTGGTAGCTGCACAGCGCCATGATTCATTTCGGAATATTTTAAATACGGCTGATTTATCACTTTGTGATGGGAATGGGCTCGCGCTTTTTTCAGACGGCAAGCTCAATCGAATTACTGGGGTGGATTTTATGCGTGAATTACTTGTTATTGCTGAACAAGAGCAAAAATCAGTATTTTTGCTCGGATCAGGAAAGACTAAGACGGTTAAAAAACTTTTTGATTGTATTCAGACAATGTATCCAACCTTACATATTGCAGGCATGCATCCTGGTCCCCATTTTTTTATTCGTAAGGGTACGATTGTCTACAAGACGGCAGAAGAAAAGCGCATTAATCAGCAGGTAGTCGAAGAAATACAAAGGAATAAGCCAGACGTTCTTTTTGTAGCATTTGGTCACGAGAAGCAGGAGATCTGGATTGATGCTCATGCGAAAGAATTGGAAGGTGTAAAAATCGCCATGGGGGTAGGAGGAGCATTTGACTACATTTCTGGTTCAGTAACTCGCGCTCCAGAATGGCTACGTGCAGCAGGTTTTGAATGGTTGTACAGATTTTTTACTCAGCCCAAACGCTTCAATAGAATCATTACTGCAATTATAATTTTTCCTTATTATGCTCTCACCAAAAGTCGTTAGACATCTCAATCAACTGCAGGAAAAGAAATACCGACGCGAATTTCGGGAATTTGTGGTAGAAGGGTTCAAGGGAGTGGGGGAGGCGCTTCAATATGCTGAAGTGGTACTTCTCGTAGTTGAGGGAACTAGACGAGAAGAAGAACCCATTGCTTTGTGTATCAAACAAGCAGAAGAGCAGGATATTCCGGTAGAGTATTGTGGTAGAAAAGATATTGGAGACATAAAAACGACCGATACATTCTCAGGCATTCTTGCGGTGGTTGATTCATTTGAATATACTCTTACAGATATCTCCGCTGGTCCTATTATTGCTCTTGATAATATCAAAGATCCAGGGAATCTAGGGACGGTGATTCGAACTGCTGAGTGGTTTGGAATTACCAATATCATACTTTCAGAAAATAGTGTCGATGAATATAATCCAAAAGTCGTTCGAAGTACGATGGGATCTATGTTCCGATCAAAAATCTATCGTTCACATAATTTGTTCAAAGAATTATCTGAGCTTAAAGAGCAATATGGATATTCGGTTAGTGCGCTTGATCTGAAGGGCAAACCATTACCTTCGTCGATTCCAAAGTCAGACAACAAGATTTTTCTCTTTGGCTCTGAATCACAGGGTCTGTCGCCTGAGCTTGAAGAGGTGGTAGATGTCCGATATACTATTCCAGGTAAAGGAAAAGCTGAATCACTGAACATTGCGATCTCGGCTGCAATACTCATGTCACGAATATAATTATGATCAAAACTCGCTTTGCTCCAAGTCCTACGGGAATGCTTCATGTTGGTGGTCTCCGAACTGCTCTTTTTGCCTATTTGTTTGCCAAAAAAAAGGGGGGAGTTTTTATGCTTCGAATTGAAGATACTGATCGTGAACGTTTTGTTGAGGGTGGGATTGAAAATATTACTTCGTCACTACGGTGGGCAGGGATTGTGATTGATGAAGGTGTTCTCATGAATGATGATGACACTGTTTCACAAAAGGGGAATTGTGGTCCGTATATTCAATCTGAACGTTTATCAATTTATCAAACATACATCAAAGAATTATTGGATAAAGGTAATGCTTATTATTGTTTTTGTACCAAAGAACGGCTTACTCAAGTTCGAGAACATCAGGAAAAAAATAAATTGCCTACAGGGTATGACGGGACTTGTCGCGATCTGTCTCGTTCCGAAGTTGATGAACGGATAGCCTCTAGTGAAAATTTTGTTATACGTATGAAAATGCCGAAAGAGGGTGTTACTATGATTGACGACTTGGTTCGAGGAAAAGTGGAGTTTAAAAATAGTTTAGTAGATGATCAAGTGTTGATCAAAGCTGATGGATTTCCTACGTATCATTTTGCGGTTGTCGTAGACGATCATACTATGGAGGTGACCCACGTGATTCGTGGAGAAGAATGGTTACCTTCTACACCTAAACATGTCGAGCTCTATAAAATGTTTGGTTGGGAATGTCCTACGTTTGCCCATCTTTCTTTATTTGTAAACGCACAGAAGCAAAAGATGAGTAAGCGACATGGTGATGTGAGTGTTGAAGACTTTACACAAAAAGGATATTTGTCTGAAGCACTGGTTAATTTTGTTGCATTTTTGGGCTGGAACCCAGGTACTGAACAGGAAATATTTTCTCTCAAAGAATTGGAACAAGCTTTTGATTTTGATAAAGTAGGAAAGGCTGCTGCTGTATTCAATGTCGAGAAATTAGATTGGTATAACAAGCAATACATGATGGCAATGGATACGATTGAGCTCGCACGTCGGGTAGCACCATTCATGCTTAATCATGGATTGATCAAAACGTTACCACAGTCTGAGAAAGAATTAAGAGATTTGGCGCAAGTTATCGAGCTGGAGAAGGGGAGAGCGACTACGCTTGCTGAATTTCCTCAAGCGCTTGGTTTTATCTTTGCTGAAAGCCTCAGTTATGAATCGGAATTATTGGTTTGGAAAAAAAGTACAAGAGAAGGTACACATGAAAAGCTTATCTTACTATCGGAATATTTGAATCAAAAAAGTGATCAGGAGTGGGGGAGAGAGAAGCTTGAAGCAGACACTCTCGCATGGATTGCTGAAAAAGGATTTGGTGTAGGGGATGTACTCTGGCCGATGAGAACAGCGCTTTCTGGGCAAAAGAATTCTCCGGGCCCATTTGAAATTGCGGCTGTTCTTGGCAAAGCCCGAACACTTGATCGAATTCGTGCAGGTATAGCAGCCCTCGCCTAGAGTGTGCTATACTGTGCAATACATGAATTATCATTTATCTTTTAAGATTAGTGTTGGTATCATTTTGTTCGCTGCGTTACTTGGAACGCGGCAATTTTTGGTTATAGAACCAGTGCATGCTGCAACTCAGACTGAAATTGATGAGTTAAATAAAAAAATTGATGAAGGTAAGAGTAAAATTGAGCAACTTCAAAAAAGTATTGATGAGTATAATAAGAAAATTAGTGAAAAGCGCACCGAAGCACAGTCACTTACCAATCAGCTCGCCATTCTTGATAATCAGATTACGCAAATTCAGCTTGATATCGAAGTTACCGAGGCGACACTTCTGAAACTTCAGCTGGAGATTGAAGAGCTTTCAGTTGGGATTACCAGTAAAGAAGCAATGATAGATAAGCAGCAGAAAATGCTTGCAGAGCTTATTCGAATGCTTCATTATGAAAACAATAAGAAATACATCGAGGTCATGACAGCATATGACAATTTTTCTGATTTCTATACTCGTGTGCAATACCTCAAGAGTATCGAGCAAGACTTGGGTCAGAGTGCCAAAGCGATTCGTATTGCAAAAGAAGAGTTGGAGCAGAAAAAAACTGAAACTGAAGATCGAAAAAAAGACTATGAACAATTGAAAGAGAGGCTCTCTAATCGTAAAAGTGATCTTGATGAACAGTCTAAATTCAAAGGGACACTTCTCGCACAGACTCAATCGTCTGAAATGACCATTAAATCAATGGTTTCGAATCTCAAATCTCAACAGAAAAAGGAAGAAAGCGAGATTGTGGCGTCTGAACAAGCGGTACGTAGAAAATTAGCTCAAAATAATCAGTTTAATAATCTTTCCGACGACGAAACACTCCTTTCCTGGCCTACACAGAGTCGATATGTTACGGCGTATTTCCATGACAAGAGTTATCCGTTCCGTTATATCTATGAGCACCCTGCAATTGATATTCGTGGCGCGCAGGGAACACCTGTGGCTGCGGTAAAATCTGGTTACATTGCTCGTGCGCGCACGTGTACTCTTGCATCGTGCTACGCATACGTTATGATTGCTCATGAAGGTGGAATTACTACGGTATACGGACATTTGAGTAAAATTTCGGTCAAAGAAGATCAATTTGTTACGCGTGGTGATGTTATTGGCTATTCTGGGGCTACTCCTGGCACGGTGGGTGCTGGTCCATTTACCACTGGCCCTCATCTACATTTTGAAGTTCGAAAAAATGGTATCCCAGTGAATCCCCTCGATTATTTGGTAAAAGATTGGGAATAATTGATTAGTTGTGTTGTTAATTCGAATATACCACTATGAAAAATGATAAGCAAATTATATTTTTTGATACTGAATTCACCTATCTCGACGCACGAAAAGGTGAGCTTTTGTCTTTGGGTTTGGTAAAAGAAACTGGTGAGGAATTATATATTGAATTGGAACAACCACCGCTCGAAAAAATGGATCCATGGGTAGTGGAACATGTATTACCTTCTCTGTCTGGAAAAGAGGTATTATCAAAAGAAGCTGCTCGAGAAAAAATTAGAGAATTTGTAGGTACTGAAAAGCCTTATCTCTTGGCATATGTAAATCAATTTGATGCGGTCTTTTGGTACGATCTTTTTTCTGATCCGCAAAAACATCCCGCATTCTGGATACCTATTGATTTTGCTTCAATTCTGTTTGCTCATGGATTTGATCCTGGTAGTATGGGTAAACAAGAGTTCTTTGATCGCATTGGTGTTACCAAGACTGATTACGAGACTCGTGGTCACAATGCATTAGAAGATGCACAACTCTTGAAAGAAGTATATTATAAATTTCTTTCGTACATCGGACATAAAAATTAGCCTCGCCTTCAAAAGTTCTATAAAAAGATGATATCCTATACCACCTATTTTTTAACGCCTATTCTGTAGTGTCGCAAAACGTAGGGGAGTGGCGTAGAAGTTGAAAGTCATAAAGTCTATAAAGTGAAAAGAAAATACGGGGAAGAATATCGTGTGACTAGATAGAGGAAGGAAGAAAGTTTTATTTTGATTACAAGTATAGAAAAGTCAGAAGCTAAGATTCAAAGGGATTATTGAAAGTGGGTTTTCCTATAGTATACGTGTCTTATAATATACATTGTGCGACACTGTATCTATCCTCTCAGCCTAGTCACGAAACAGTTCCCTATGTCCTATAGCTAAAGTCGTGCGACGCGGGGTCGACTAGTATTTCCTACGTGGTATACTGATTTATATTTACTTGATGTATTTTTAATTATCTGTTACTTTTGCAGAGTAAACTCGTATGTTTCTCAGTGCTTATCGATTAGATCAAAGAAGACAATTGGTTAGGAAAACTCTTGAGATTTCTGTTATCTCCCTCGCTCTATTACTTGCTCTACAGTTTGTCTTAATCAATACTTACGGATCTTTTGATATTTTTTCTCAAGCTACTGCTGAGTGTCTGGTTCTTTCAGGAACTGGTGCGTTAATTGTTTTTAAGTATGTTCGGAGATTTCCAAATTCAGTTCTTTGCTTATTCATAATGATCGGTTTGGCCTTTAACGTTTTTGCATTTTTTAGGACTAGACACACCTTAAAAAAATAATATGACAGAAAAAACTAAGGATTGGACTTCTAGTATTGCTAGTGATGCAATTACAATTACAATTTCAATGTTGGTTGTTTTAGGTGTAATATCAATTGCTCGGTATTTTTTAAAAACGAGCGAATCTCCCGCTTGCTCTACCTCAAATTTAGAACTTTGTATTAATGAGGTATCCTGTAAAGAACAAAATTTACATTGGTGGAATAATTCTTGTAATTTGGTATCCGAACCAATTGTTATCCCCCCATCTCAGTACCCTGATTATGATAGTGTAATGAGTACTTCAACCGAGGCATCATCTACTTATAAGCTCTTTAAAATTATTGATCAACCGTTTACTAGCTGGACTCCTGAAAAAGCTAAGCAAGAAGATAAAATGTTCAATATAACTATTAAAAGAACTGGCGGTCAATTATCAGCAGCTTATCTTCATATTAAAGTCTCAAGAGGAGACAAACCTTTTACTGCATTCGATAGTATTTACCTTTTATTTAATGATGTAGGTGGGCATCTATTTAGGTCACAGTCCTTACCTGTTCCTCCAGGAGATAAGACTGAGCTTCTATACGCTATGAATTATGTGCCCTATCTGAAGAGTATTCCTTACTCAGAAAGTAGGACCCCCAGTGCAGTTAATTGGTTTGATATTTTTAATGGTTCAAATAACATTACCGTTGATAGTTTCATCTCTTCTTTACATGAGTCAGAGATTGAAGAAATGTCTATTTATTATCAGTGTACTAAAGATGAAGAATGTTCATTGAGCAAGTAATCCATTTTTTATTTATTAAAGTGTTTTATTTAAATCTTCAGATAATTTTTTAGTTAAAGTAATAAATTTTTCTGCTTTTCCTTTAGCATGATTTCCAGATATTATTTCTGAAATAGAATCATTAACTGCCGATCTAAGATCTTCATTTTCTCCTATTAATATAAAAGCCGGGCCCATTAATCTGATTATCTCTTTTTCGTTTCCTGCTCCTTTATTTAGATGGAGAGAAAATATTGATTCTGCTAAACCTGAATAGGTAACAAATTTTTTCTCATAGATTATCCGTTTTCTTTCATTTTTATGATTAAGCCAAGCTGTTATTGAGGAACCTATAATAGCACCAAACATGCCAGAAATCACTGCTATCCATATGCCTTCAGACATAGAAATAATTATTTAAGAATATTTCTATAATTCTGACATTTTTTAGTATATAAGTCCATCAAATTATTTTATACTTTTTATTTGAAATTTTCGTGAATGTGGCAAAAATCGCTATAAATACGACTAGTGTCATTTTCTCCCCTATTTAGTTAGCTAAAAATAAAAAATCGAGGGTTATACAGACCCGCGATTTTTTTCTCCTTTTAGTTTGCACCCACCAACAGTGGACTTGGTAGATTGATTGATGCCCAATTTCTCGTGATCTCTGTCACATAAATTTTGTCTTTTGCATCAATGACACTTTTGAGTTGATTCACGATATCGAGTGAACTTAAGTCTGTTTGTATGAGCCACAGTGATTTCAGTGGTCTACTCCATCGGTTTGCAGATTTGATCATTTTTATGAGCATCGTATATTCCGCATTGGAGTCTGGTTTGGTAAGGTCGTATGAAATGAGATAGGTTTTCATAGTAAGGATATTTTATATATATTGTCTTACTACACCAGTCACCACTCCCCCAACCTTCAATTCGTATTTTGGAAATATGTCCGGGTATTTTTTGTTTGCTGCACGGAGAAACATTTTTTTGCCTTTTTGCATGAGGAATTTCAGTGTCCACTCATGATCAATTTCTGCAACTACGACTGCTCCTGGTTTTGCAGTCTTTTTTCTGTTTACGATGACCATATCCCCTGACATGATCCCTGCACCTTGCATAGAGTCACCTGAGACCTTTAGAAGGAAGGTGTGTGTGGGCTCGTGAATGAGTAAGTCATTGAGTGATATACAGTCGAGTAGACTTTCCTCAGCGTCGTGTGGAATTCCCGCACGGACTTCTCCTAGTACTCTCACTCCATAGAGTTTTGGAGTAGCAATGAGAAATCCTTCATCACTCTTTCGTACAACATCATCCTCGATAAACTTTTCAATATAGTCGAATGCTGCTGATTTTGACTTCACCCCAAAGACCTTGGTCATTTCTTCGTAGGTTGGAAGCCGTTTGTTTTTGTTGTAGTAGGAAAGCAAAGCTTGCATCCTTTTTTTATATAGATCGAGGGGCATATAAAAAGGGTTAATTAATGTGTCACACGCGTGTCCCCGGCCGGGTAGACATGGATGTGATCTTGAACCGAACGTTTGTTCTCCTCCTTGAATACAAGTATACCGAACGTACGTTCGGGTGTAAAGTGTGGTTAGGGGGATGTGTGTGGATAACTAGATTTTGTACGAAGTTTTGTGTCGAATGATTCACTTGATACGAATTTTTCATATAGAGTGAATCATTCGCGACTGAACTGCATTGGTTATGCAGACAGTCGCGATAGAGTATGAGCGAGAGGGATTAGCCTCCGTCATAACCTCTACTGGCGCGGAGATTTCGGAGCCTCTCCACTTCCTTGGCTTGGCTGTTGACCTCGCGTTGCCATTTGGCACGCTGAGCCTCTGTGCTCTCTTCTGTCGCTATCGTGACGTACTCATCGTCGTCGAGGGTTGTGTGCTCGAGCGGAGCGACTTGATCTTCTCTAAGATCTGCTTTTGTAATACTCATGTTTTTCCCCTAAGGTACCTAGCTCGCATGTATGGTGCGCCCCTCGTCAGCTGTACCTGTGGTGGTTGGTATATAAGGGGGAGTGAAAAATCGATTCTGTTCGAATTGTCACTTCCTCTTATATACGCCAAAAAGAACTATTTCAGTATAGTTGTATATCACACTTTTACTATTTTATCAAGACTACTTCCAGTATATTCGATTCTCGTACCGAATATCGATATATGACAAGCTTTTTGTACTTTCAATTTTTTGGAGTGCTAATTTGATTTCACGAACCTGGTCTTCGGCACGAGTACGTGCGAACCTTGTTTTCACTATCCATCCATCTTGTGTCGTGATATAGAAATCAACATTATTTTCTATGGTAAAGTATAAGACGCCGAACTCCATATTTTTTATCTGATTGTACCAGGTAATGAGAAGCTCTACTTCTTCTGGTTTCAGTACCTTGAGTCCTTTGTCTACTTCGTGCGCGCGTTTGTCATAAATTATAGGAAATTCTTTGGTTCTGTCTCCATAGACATTTGCGGTGTTCGGAGTATGCACCTGGTCTACCACAATATCGATTGTCGAGGTAACGCCATCTGCGGTAGTAGTAACTGTTTTTCCTGTAATATCTTTCCATTCATGATTTTCGACTGCACGGATAAGCTCTACGACCGACCCATCGAGTCCAACGAGTCCATACATCTTACCATTGTCATAGATGATCGTGGACACTTTTTCTGTTATCACAATATTCATTTCATGGGGAAAATGTTTTTCTACCTGAATATCTTCAATCGGAAAACGTTTTTTTAATACTTCTGAAATGTCTAGCGTATTAGCGACAATGAAGCTTGAATTTGGAATAAAGCCAAAACTTTTGTATTCAAGTGTATTTGCAATGACTTCTTCAATTTCTTCGGTGGGAATCCTACTATTTCCGGTAATATGCACTTCGGTAATATTAAATAGTCCGCTAAAAATTACTAGGTAGATGAGGAGTACTATTGAAACACCGAGTATCGAAAGTTCGATTGCTATTTTCTTACTTCGCCCCGTGTCTTCTTTTCGATACGGGTTATACTGAGTCCCCTTCCAGGTAAAATCTTTGATCTTTCGGGGGCCATGATGCTTGAAAATTTTATCAAAAAAACGCTCGGTTTTTTCCGCAGTGCGGTCGATATTTTTGATCAGTCGATGATGGTTGACGATCTTTCTTCTCATAGTACCAATAGACAGGCTTATAGGTAACTGTTTTGCTTAGAAACCGCGTTTGATGCGCCTCAGGGTTTCAAATAACCACATAGGCCAGTATCGCACGTTATCAATCACGAGATCTTGGCATTCGATCAAATCTTTGATACTTCCTCCAAATCCTTTTTTGAAATGTGTAATACCTTTGAACGGATGATTTTTCTTTGCATGTTCTGGTGCAACACCCCAGAAATTGTACCATTTCAGTCCCCTCTTTTTTGCTTCGCATATTGCTGCCCACTGTACGAGATATGGAGTTGGAATTTTATTATCAGTACTGAGGGATGCTCCATGTCTGTAGGCTGCGGTAGTACCATAAAAATAAACGACCGCGCTTGCATCGAGTGTTCCATCGGGTAAATATGCATAGAACACCATTGCTTCTTTATTTTTTTCAAATGCTTTGAATTCTTTTTCTACATACTCATCTGAAAAACGAATAAATCCGTGGCGTTTGGCGGTTGTCGTGTGGAGTGTGTGGAATTCAGTAAGCTTATCGTGTGAAGTGTGTGAAACTATTTTCACTCTTTCTTTTTCGCACCTTCGAATCAGATTTCGGTGATTCTTATTCATGTTCTTCATGAGTTCGTCTCCACTTGGGGAAAGATCGAGAATGCAGGTGGTTTCTGCAAGTGCATGAATTGGTGCTTTCCTGAATCCGAGTGATTTGCATAACGCATTATTCCGTTCATTTGTTTCAATAAACGGACTTAGGCGAATAAATGAGACATTATATTCTCCTGCTTTCTCTTTCAAATAATTGGTAATTGATTGGAGTACTATTCCATATTCTTCATCATTTTTTGAAAGTGGTCCATACGGAAGATAGAAGTAGGATCCACGTTTTGCGTGAATCGCAATTACGAGTGCTCCACCGACGAGAGTACTCTCCTCGTATGCTCCAACGATAAATGATTCCTCGCTCATTGATTGATAAAAATTCCCGTATTCGACGGCTTGAGTCATGGGTGAGTATGGTACTTCGCGTACAAAGGTATTCCAGATTTTTTGATCTTCAATTTGTTTCACCACTATCATAATATTTTTTTAGTAGTTGGCAGATTTTGTCCGCATGTTTTACTGAAATTTTTTGGGAAGTTGGTAGATTGAGTGAGCGCTTGGCAAGATCCTCTGCTATGGGACAGGTACCCATTACATACCCTGTTTTTTCAAGCCTAATATCATTGGGGCCAATGACAGTGTCATACCAATCGCCGAGTAATATTCCTCGATTTTTGAAATACGTCATCACTTTGCCAGGTTCGCTTACGAGTACTGGATACCTGACATAAAAATTTCCATTTAGTTTTTGAGGCTTTTGAACTTTTTTGGTTCCAATTTCTTCATGATACCATCGAGCAATTTCACCTCGATGTTCGTTTACTTCTTCGAGCGCTTCGAGTTGGTTGCAGAGAATATGACACAGACTACTAGCAAGTCTTGAAACTTTGAAATGACTTCGAACACCTTCTTTTTCTTTTTCGTAGATTACGCGTCCTGTGATTGACAGTTTTTTCAGAGCTGCAAGTAATAATTTTCCAATTTTTATTTTGTACAGTGCTTTTCCAACTACAAATAAAGGGAAATTCCAGAGATATGGAAGCACCCACCAGCGTTTGGGATACTGAATTTTTTCATACAGTGCTCCAATTTTTTCTCCAATAGCGTCATTCATTGCAATTAATGCGCCTCCACGTCCACACGAAATTGCCTTGTCTGTGCCAAAACTAAACATACCAATGTCGCCATAGGTACCTAATTTTTTCCCCTTGTACTCTCCTTCAATTGTGTGTGCAGAATCTTCAATCACTACGAGGTTATATTCCCTCGCAATACGCATAATCTGGTCTATTTCACAGGGAATTCCAAATGTGTGTTGAGCAATGATTGCTTTTGTTTTTGGAGAAATTTTTTCTCCAATTTTTGAAACATCTATATTAAAATCTGGACGTACATCAACGTACACTGGAATAGCACCCACCCATTTGATTGCATTTATTACTACAACACAGGTATAGGCCTGTACGATCACCTCGTCTCCTTCCCCTACTCCTAGAGCTTGCAAACTCACTTCGAGTGCACTTCTCCCACTGTCAAAAAGATAGGTATGGTAGACTGAAAATTTCTTACGAAGTACGCGGCACGCTTTTGCTTCATACTCACCTCCCTTGATTACTTTACTCCATTTCCATGGCAGGAACAGATAAGCAAGTGCGGTGGTAACATCTTTTTTTGTAGCATTTGGCTGGAAACCAGTAAAAATCATAATTCTTATTTTATATACAGGTTCCGTACGACACCAGGTATTTTATTTTCAATTAAAATCACATTTTCTCCTTCACGCAAATTATGTACATATTCGATCAATTTTTCAGTGTCGAATATTTCTTTAACGGTGGTGTGATATTTTTCGAGAATTCCTCTTTTTAAATCTGTAGCAAAGTCTGTGGTTGTAATTACTAATTCATCAGCTGCAAAAGAAATTTCATTTCCTATTTTTTCATGTAGTTCGCTACTTTCTTTTCCTAGCTCATGCATTCCACGGGTGATAACTATTTTTGTTTTGGTTGCAGGAAAAGTGGAAAGAATATCTAGTGCTGCTCTAAATCCATCGGGGTTTGAATTGTAGCTATCATCGATAATGATGGCTTTACCAAACTCATACATCTTTATTCCTTGCTCGGGTTGAATTAGTGCATTCACTGCTGCAGTGATCTCGCTCGTGCTCATACCCAAGTGTTTGGCTACGATGATACAAGGGGCAATGTTTGATGCTTGGTGTTCGCCAATCAATTTTGGTTGAACTGTTATTTTTTCTATTATCTCATTGGTAGTTAGGGCGTACGTTGCTTCGAGTTTACCTTCACGACCTCTTACTGATTCGATCAGACAATTAGGGTTATTTGAGACTTCGGTACCAAATGTTTTGACTGTACTTTTTAAATCTTTAATGTACTCCATGCAGAGCGCGTTGTCAGCGTTGGTAATAGCTAGACCTGTCTCAGGCATTGCACGTAGGAGCTCATATTTTGTTTTCTGGATATTTTCTATCGAACCAAATAGACTTAAATGCTGCTGATTGATCGCTGTTAGAATTCCAATTGTTGGGTGAACGATATCGCAGACTAAGGTGATATCTCCTTTGTTGTAGGCTCCCATCTCCACAATACACACGTCGATAGTGGAAAAATCTGTTGCAAGAATAAATTTGGAAATTCCGATGTCACTATTAGTGTTTTTTGGGGTACTCGCGACTTTATATTTGTGAGACAAGATTTGTGCAAGTAATTCTTTTACTGAAGTTTTTCCGTAGCTTCCGGTAATTCCGATTTTGATTATGTTTGGATATTTTTGAAGTTTTTTTTCAGCCATCTTGAAATATACATGCTTAATCTGATTCGTTGCCCAATCAATTCCGGTAACTACAAAACTGAGAATCGCGAGACGAATTGAACTCACGAATAATACGAGACTCCAGTCCCGAGTAATTGCATATACGAGATACTCAAGTATGAGAGATCCTACTAGTATCAATCCTGCTTTTATGCTTAGTTTGGGACGGCGATACTGTCCTTTGAATTTACGGAGCGCACTGTATCCAATATCGGCAATGAAGACACTAAAAATGATATATACTATCGTAGTGCTGTTTATTGGCCACCATATGAATAGAACAAGTGCAATAATCAGTCTAAGTATGGTGTATGGATTGGTTATGAGAGATCTACCTTGTTTTGTTGAAAGAAAATCCTTGAAACGGTCGATTCTATACCATTTGAGCTGCCAAAAATAGCAGTATTCAGTATATATGAGTACTGCACTCAAAAACCACATGAGATATAGGAGACTCTCTTTCATAACGTGCGGGGGTTAACCTGTAGTATACCTTTCTTTGAGTGTCTTGAGAATATCAGTCGCGTGCGTATGATGAAGCCCGTGTTTACCATTATTGAATACAATTAATTCAGCATTTGGTAGTTTTTTTGCAATTAATTTTCCATGTCGTAATGGCGTATACGTGTCATGTTTTCCCCAGAACACGAGTGTACTCCCCATAATTTTTGGTAGAGCGTGTCGCATGTCTTCACGAATAACTTTCCTAAATATTTCTCGTTCAATTCCCGTAGTTTGAACATAGTCGGGAGAAAAAATCGCATTGTACATTTTTTTCTTTATTTCCGACGCTTTGGTGTTATTTGTATTAGTTCGGAGTACTATTTTTGCTATTTTGACACAGGTGCGGAAAATGGCACGCTTGATAATGCGTCGTGGGCGCACCACAGCCGCTGCGATGAGTACAAGTTCGTCAAATGAGTCTGGATGTATGCTTGCGGTGTATGTAGCCACCTGCCCACCAAATGAGTGGCCTAGTAAGATTATTTTTTTGCTACCTGATTCTTTTTTTATTTCTTTTAACCGCAGATTCACATACTCGGCATATTGCTCCACCCCCCATACACTCTGCGGACACGCAACTCCGCCAAAACATGGAAGTTCGATACAATGCACGTCAAAATTTTCTTTTGCCGTAGCAATGAATTCTTTCCAGGTCTCCTGGCTCCCTCCCCAACCTGGGACAATGCATAATACTGGGCGAGTATGCTCCACCATACATTTATAATGATTTTTTATTTCCTAAGTATGGTTGTAATGCTTTTGGAATATTCACTGTACCATCTTCGTTCTGATGATTTTCAATAAGCGTGATTGGGAAGCGACTGGTAACAATTGCGGTGCCATTGAGTGTATGCACAAACTCTGATTTTCCATCAGCATTTTTATACTTGATATTTGCCCGGCGAGCCTGGTAATCAGTGCAGTTACTTGTACTGGTGATCTCGCCATAGCCTTCATTCATCACCATCCACGCTTCAATATCAAATTTTCGGTATGCAGGACCACCAAGGTCCCCGCTTGCAATGTCGATTACTCGATATGGAATTTCTAGTCCGTCACAAATTTCTTTTTCAATTGATAATAATTCCTCATGCATTTTTTCACTGTCTTCAGGTGTGCAGAATACAAACATTTCAAGCTTGGTAAACTGATGTACACGGTACAAACCCTTGCTGGTACGTCCATAGGCTCCTGCTTCGGTACGGAAACAGTGTGAAAGAGCTACATATTTCTTTGGTCCTTTTGACAGATCAAGTACTTCATCAGCATGATAGCCTAATACTGAAATTTCAGCGGTACCAATGAGACTGAGGTCTTCTCCTGCAATTGAATAGATCTGTGTTTCTTCTCCTCGAGGATTGAATCCTGCGCTTTCGAGAATTTCATGACGTGCGAGATCAGGGGTTTCTAGTAATTCAAATCCATGTTTTGTAGCAGTATCGATTCCGTATGTAATTAGAGTTTGGTTTAATCGAACCAAGTCATTTTTTGCAAAATAAAATTTGGAACCTGCAACTTTGGCACCTCGTTCAAAATCAATCCAGTTTCGCTCGAGCATTATAGCTTCGTGGTCTTTTGGTGTGAATGCAAATGTTGGCGCCTTTAAGTGCTCTGTGATAACTTTAAAATCGTCTTCTCCTCCTATGGGAGTATCTTTATGTGTTATATTTGGGATTTGTAGAAGCAATTCTTTTCTTTTTACCTGAAGACCTTCCATTTCTTTTTCAACTTTCTTTATTTCCTCCCCTAGTGTTTTCATTTGTTCAATAACCTCTGGAGTTGGTTTGGTTTTTGATGATTTGTTTCGGTCTGCGCGCAATGTATCCAGTGATGGACTTAATTCTCTAATTTGATCGTCGTATTCTAACAAAGCGTCAATATCTACTTTTACGTGACGGTCTTTGCAGTTTTTTTGCACTTCTTCTGTATGTTCGCGAATGTATTTGATGTCGATCATAGAGATCTTGATTACAGGTTGTTAGTGTTGATTACTTTTATAAGTTCCGGATAAATTTCTTCGTACATTTTTTTATTTTCTCCAATAAGGTTGTACGTAGTTATTTCTTGTGGTAATACCCATGCTGTTTCCAATACCTCCTCATCGTTTACTTTTCCATCTCCTCCGGTAATGGTACATACGAATGGGAGAAGGTAGATCTGGATGCCGTAATGCGTGCTACGAGGATTTTTGATTTGTACGGTCCAGACGTGTTTGAGTTGGGTTATTATCCGAACATCATACCCACATTCTTCCTTAATTTCTCGTATTACATTTTCTTGCACTTTCTCTCCTATTTCCACTCCCCCGCCAGGAAATTCCCATAGCCCGTGTAATTCTGGTTTTTCAACATCGTTTCGTTTATTGATAAGGATTTTTCCATCTTTTACTATAATCCCGACTGGTACTACCACATGTTTGCCACCGTACGCGTTCACTACATAGCGTTTTATTCCGGCAACTGCTTTTGTTCGATGGCTTATGCTGTTTTTTTCACTTTCTCCCATCTCTGCATACGTCTTTTGTGCTTCGGGGATGTAGAAAATGGGGTCGTACCCAAAGCCGCTTTCACCTTTTTTTTCTTTTAAAATTATACCGTTTGTTTTGCCTGTTCCTATAAATAGGTCATTCGAATGAGGATCAATAATTGCGAGAGCTGCTTGAAATGATGCGGTTCTCTTGTTTTCATCGATTACGCCGGCAAGCTTTTCAAGCACTTGCACTGTCCTACTATCTGAATTTTCTGCAATTCGAGCACTTTTCACTCCTGGCCACCCATTGAGCGCATCTATGAATACTCCGCTATCATCTGCAATAGTGATAAGTCCTGAGTGATGTGCATAGTATCGTGCCTTCAAAATCGCGTTTCCTTCGATTGTTGGCTCAGTCTCTTCGGGTTCTACTATGTTCTGATCCAGGTCTCGAAGTGAAATATACGTAGCAGGAGTAGATTTCAATAATTCTTTCAATTCCTTGAATTTTCCTTCATTCGTTGTTGCGATCAGAATTTTTTTCATAGACGCGTAATGAGCTTTTCTTTTATCATTCCGGTCTTATATTTATCTGCTTTGTACGCTTTTGCACGAACAATCTGAGTATCAAATCCAAATTCTTTTATTTTATTCTCCAATTCTTCCGTAAACATTTTTTGGTCATATCCGAGCAAAATGGTATCTGGTTTGATGTTTTTTATTACTTTATATACATCTGACTTGTCGCCGAGAATTACACGGTCGATTATTGATAATTCTTGGAGAAATGACACGCGTTCTTTTTCTCCAAATACAGGGTCTGCACCTTTGATTCCGCGTGCTCGTTTGTCACGTGCCACAACAACAATCAAAGTGTCTCCATATTTTTTTGCTTCATGAAAAAGTGCAATATGCCCCAAGTGCACGATGTCGAATGTACCAAATACCATTACTGTTTCCATATCTTAGGTTTTCTTTTTTGCAGCTTTTTTCTGTTCCAATGGTTTTACGATTGGAAATACGATTACGTCTTTCAGTGTATGTGATCCAGTGATTAATGCCGCGAGTCGATCGATACCAATACCGGTGCCAGTAGCTGGAGGCATTCCATATTCCAGTGCTTCTACAAAATCATCATCCATTTCCATCGCCTCATCATCTCCTGCTTTTTTATTCTCTGCTTGAGAAGCAAAGCGTTCACGCTGATCAATTGGATCATTTAATTCGGTGTATGAGTTGCTTACTTCAAATCCATTTACAATAAGCTGAAACATTTCAGTATATCGACGATCTTCGGCATGTTTTGCGAGCGGCTTTAATTCAGCTGGATAATTCAATACAAACGTTGGTTGAATAATTTTTGGTCGCGCAGTTGCTTTGTATAGGTCGTCTGCAAGTCTGCCAAATCCTGCTTTTGGATCTATTGCATGACCGTTGGCTTTCATAGCTTCGGCAAGTTTTTCTTTGGTGTCTGCAATATTTAGATCTATTCCTGAATATTCGAGTACGATATCTCTAAATGTTACTCGTTTGTATGGAGGTTTGAAATCAATCGTATTTCCTTCAAGCTCAATTTTGAGTCCTCCAATAGCGTCTGCGATAATACGAGGAAGCATTTCTTCGTGCAACTTCATATTATCCTCATAATCCGCGTATGCCCAGTAATATTCGATCTGAGTAAACTCAGGATTATGTTGATGATCGACTCCTTCATTTCTAAAACATCGTCCAATTTCAAATATTTTTTCAAATCCTCCGACCAGTAATCTCTTTTGTGGGATTTCAATTGCAATACGTAGATGCACGGGCATGTCATACGCATTGAAATGTGTATCAAATGTTTTTGCAAGAGCCCCTGACGCAACAGTTTCGAGCATCGGAGTTTCTACTTCGATAAAGCCTTTTGCATACATGAATTCGCGAAGTGAGCGTACCAATTTTGACCGTGTAACAATTTTATTTTTTAATTCACTGTTTACAATAAAATCAAGATAGCGTTTGCGCATCTTTATTTCTTCATCTTGGAGACCGTAAAATTTATCAGGAAGTGGGAGGAGTGCTTTTGCTAATAGTGTAAAAGATTTTACCAAAATTGATTCTTCACCTTTTTGCGTAATAAAACGTTCACCGGTAACCTGTATAATATCACCTGCGTCTAGTTTTTTTACAAACATTTTGTAGGATTCGTCGCCAAGGTCATCTTTTTTCAATACTACCTGGATTTTACCGCTCTCATCCTGAATATGGCAGAAGGTTAATTTTCCCATTTCTCGTTTTACCATGATTCTACCTGCAATCGTCACGCTTGCCTCATGTTTTTCCTGCATGGCTTCGGCTGTGGTATGGGTACGATGTGATCGAGCTGGGTAGGCATCAACACCACTTTCTTGCAGCTCTCGAAGCTTCTGAAGTCTTACGCTTCTTTCGTCATTGATATTTACTGATTTTTGCTCCATAAAAACTGTTAATTAAGCTGATTTTTGTTGATTTTATAGTAGCAGAAATGCCTAAAAATTACAAACCTTTCAAATATGGCTAAAAATAGATAAAAACGACTATAAATGAAGAACCGCACCCGAGAGACAGGTGCGATGCTTCGCGATGTCTCGATCAGGGGTGCGGGGATTGTCGGGTAAATCACTTATCTCCTGTCTGCATCTTGACCTTTCGAGCATTGCGCTCTCGAATCTTGATGGTTACTCCGCAGATGATCAGCGTGATCAGAAAGAAGATGAAGCCTACCAAGTTCACCACGAATTTGATCGGCCACAGGAAAGTAGTGCACACCGCGTAGGTTGTTTCAGGCCACATGTTGTTGGGGTCTATTCCGGGTGTCCTCTCATATGGGACACTGCTTGAGAACACGTTGTCGTATATCTCCTTGGCACATGTCCAAGGGAATACGACGGCATACAGAAGATACGGACCTGTACCCGCATTGTCCCGCGTATGCCAGCTGTCTTTTGCCACTATTGACGTTGTAGTGACGTTCAGTCCGATGAAGAAGTAGAGAGCGCCTGACGCGATCACTATAACCAAACCTAACTCGAAAGACATACGTATGATCCTTTGGTTTTGAAGTTAGCGATGTGCTAACTTTTGAGATTATCTTACTCTAGTAATATATTTTGTCAATAAAAAAATCACCCCTATTACGGGGTGATGAATACTCATTTTGAATTTAGTTTAATTCTTCAATTTTGTATTCCTGAGGTCCTGAGGGTAATACCACTGTAATCTTTTGTCCTTTTTTTCCACCAAGAAAAGCATTGCCCAATGGAGACTCATTTGAAATTCTTCCTTCAACTGGATTTGCTTCTTGTGCTCCTACGATAGTGTATTCTTTTTTCTTTCCATTGGCAGACACTACAATACGTGAACCAATTTCTACCGTATCACCTTTTCCTCCTTGCTTTGAAATAATTTCTGCATTATCAATAAGGTACACCAGTTCTTTGACTCTGGTTTGTGCCCACGCCATATCTTCTCTGGCTGCGTGGTACTCAGCATTTTCTGACAAATCCCCCATCTGTCGCGCATCATCGATACGTTTTGCAAGTCCTGGAATTTTTTCTTCTTTGAGATTTTTCAGCTCAGTTCTGAGTTTTTCAATTTTTTCTTCGGTCATGTATTGTGGCGACATATGAGGAGTTGCTTAGCTAACTTTTAAAAAAATGTTCCGGCTATTACCAGGATTAGTACCAGTGTAACATACACCAGTCTAAAGTCAAAAATCTATAAAGTCATAAAGTATTTTGTATTTGACTTTACCGACTTTCAGACTTTATGACTTTCGATTATTTACCCGTGTAATTTCCCCACCAACGATAGAAATCAGCTGCCACATGTGAAGCGGTTCTACTTCCTTCCCCACCTTCTTCGAGCATAATAGTCACTACAATCTGAGGGTTATTAAAAGGTGCGAATGAGGTGAACCATGCATGAGTGTCTTTTTCCGCATTCCATTGTGCTGTTCCTGTTTTTCCTGCAACTGAAAATGGAAGTGAGCGAAGTACTCCGCAAGGTCCGGTATCAATACAATCTTTCATACCAAGTTGTACGGTTTCCAGGTGTGATCTATTAATAATGTTCGTACTTATTTTTTCTCCGCTTATTATTTTTTCTTCTTTTGTGACAGGGTCAATAATTGCACGTACGATGCGTGGGGCGTAGAGTGTGCCTTTATTCGCAATAACCGAAGTCATGGATGCAATTTGCAATGGAGTGGTGAGAAAATCTCCTTGTCCAATCGAATAATTGTAGGTATCTCCTACATACCACTGTTCACCTTTTACTCGCTTCTTCCATTCAGGACTTGGTAAGAATCCTTCATATTCTCCGGGAATGTCTACTCCTAATTTTTCACCAAAACCATATTTTTTGAGATATTGATTGATGCGCTCCACGCCTAATCCTTTGAAATCTTCATGTCCGCCTCCGATATAGTAATAGAATGTGTTTACTGACCAGGAGATTGATTTGCGCACATCAGTAAGTCCGTGTGCTACTCGACTCCAGTCGGGAAAAAACCAAGGACCCACCTGAATTCCTCCTGTACTTAATATTTTTGTCTTTGCTGTAATAACACCCTCCTCTAGTGCTGCCGATGCCATAGCGGGCTTAATTACTGATCCAGAGGGGTACGTGCCACTGATTGCTCGATTAAATAGTGGATTATCAGGATTATCTAAATATTTTTGGTATGTTTCTTTATCAATTCCTCCTGAAAAATCATTATTGTCAAACCCTGGAATACTTACGAGAGCTAAAATTTCTCCATTTTGAGGATTCATTACAATTCCAGACGCACGCACTTTTCCATTTTTCAAAAGCCAATCATTCAGTAGACGCTCCATCTCTTTTTGCATTTTGTAATCAATAGACAATTTGAGATGGCTGCCAGGAGTTGGATTCACTGTCGCAATAACTGATTGCTCGGCTCCGCGAGAGTTTACTTCAATTCTTTTCTCTCCATATATGCCTCGCATATATGCTTCGTACGATTGTTCTACTCCGACTTTTCCAATTGAGTCAGAAGGTAAATATCCTTTTTCATAATATTCTTCAAGTTCATTGGGTGATAATTTTCCAATATAACCAAGAATATGCGATACTGAATTTGCACTTGTGGTTGCTGTATGTACTTCTTCTAGTAATGATGTCGAGTCATTCGTTGCTTTTTCTTCAGGATTTTTGGTGAGGTACAATCGTTTACTCCCACGCTGGATAGTGATTCCTGGTAATTGATCGGAAATAATCAAAATTTTTAGAGCCTGATCATAAGGAATGTCTTCAATAATGACGATTGATTCGTGTCGATATTCCCGATATTTTTCAAGCATTTCTTGGATTTCTTCTGTGGCAGTTCCTGTTATCTCTGAAAGTTTATTGATAACCTCGGTAATCCCCCGTTCATCACGGAGTAAGTCCTGGGGAATTATTGCAAGAGAAAAATTGGGAATATTTTGGGTAAGTTGTATATTATTTCGATCATAAATCAATCCACGTTCCGCGGGTACTGCAATTGCACGTTGTCTATTACCTTCGGCTTTGACCGCAAACTCCTCTCCTTCAAGAATTTGGATATATACTAGGCGCATTGCTATTGTCAGTAGTATGGTTGTTATTACAACCAAAAAAGAAAACATTTTTCGATCAGAAAAACTGGTACCAATATGTGAGGTGCCTGAATATATAATATCCTCACTTTGAGTGATACTTTTGGGAGTAAAGGAATCTTCGATCCATGCAAAGCGATATTTGCCTTTCATTTTCCCTTTTTCCAATCCTACCCCTGGTAATTTTACAAATGGATCTAGGTCCATGATGGTAATTTAGGAATATTTAATTTTCTCTCTTGTAAACATATTACCTATTTTAATAAATACTGCATAGAGCGGGATAGAAATAAGTGCTGTACACAGCATTTCCATACCAAATTGTTTTATGAGCCCGGTTGAAAATAAAAAACCATTTTCGAGTATCATACCGGAAAATAACACCCCTGCACTGTAGAGCACTCTAAATACAAACATACCAAACAAAGTAAGAATGCCTGCTATCCAGATTGAAAGATTGGTAAAAACACTCTCAAAAAACCAATATATTCCAAGGATCGTGAATACTCCTGCAAAAAGCTCGATTCCAAATTGTTGTGAAGTGAACATATCCTCTATTAGGTATACACCAAACGCAAACCACACCACTCCACCTCTGGCTCCACGCATAATCGCGATGACAAAAAAAAGCATCAAGATGTCTATATACATGAATACATTTGGCAACAGATTGTTCAACATCAGTTTTGAAAATGCAAGACCAAGAATTCCTGTAGTATACAATACTGCCGGAATTACTTTTTTAAGTATTTTATTACTCGGTAACATAGGTTGAGGTTGTAATCACTACTGATACCATCGTGAGATATGATAAATCAGCAAGTGGATCAAGAATTGCTTGCTGGAATGGTTCGAGTGGCTGCTTTTCTACAAACTCTACTCTACCAATCGTAAATCCGCGAGGCATGTTCTCGGTGAGTCCTGAGGTCACTACAATATCCCCTGGAGAAACCACTTCATTTTGTGGGATAAAATTCATTTGCACTCCGATATCGTACCCTCCTTCAACTAATCCGATTGTATGATCTTTGTTTAGTAGTGTCGCTCCCACTCTACTTTGATTATCATTGATAAGTCGAACGTATGAAATATGGTCGAATGTTTCTATGACTGTTCCTACGAGTACTCCCTCCCCCACAATTACAGGGTTTGTAGAGATGACTCCATCTTTTTTACCACGATTGATCGTAACGACCGTACTTAGTGGATCCACGGTTCTTCCAATCACTTCTGCTCCTAGGTGAACTAGATTATTTTTAGAAAAAAAATTCATTTGTTTTCGAAGCTCCTCATTTTCTTCTTTGATCAGTACGTTTTCCGCTGTTTCGATATTACATACAGCCTGAATCAATTCAGGATCAAACGTTTCGTCCAAACGTTGATTGACTGAGTTTGCGCCATTATTTCCCACTTCATTTTCGTAAGCAAACTGTGTTCCATTAAAAAACACATTAACAATTAGGTTTTCAATAGGTCGAAGAGCTCCTACGAGTTGTAATACAACAACAATCACAATCACAATACCAATCCCGATCATTGTCTGGTGTCTACGTTTCATAATAGCCTATATTAAACTGCGCGCGCCGAAGGAAGGACTACTTGCTTCAATAGTTCATCATCTTCAAGTAGTACTCCTGCTCCGCGTACGACTGAGGTTAGTGGATCGTCAGCTACTCGTACGGGAATTTCAGCAGCACGACCGATAACTACATCGAGTCCTTCGAGTAGCGCGCCTCCTCCGACGAGGAGAATTCCACGTTCATGAATGTCTGCGGTAAGTTCGGGAGGAGTTACTTCCAGAGTCATTTTGATATGATCAACAATTGTTTTTACACTTCGACTCAGTGCTTGGCGAATATGCTCGTCTGAAATCATGATTTCTTTTGGTAATCCGGTGACTGAATCACGTCCACGCATCGGAAATTCTACTCGCTCTTTTCGTGGTAGTGCTGATCCTGCTTTTATTTTTATTTCTTCTGCATGTGCTTCTCCTACGAGAAGTTTGAATACTTCACGCGCGTATTGAATGATATTTTTGTTCATTTCGTCCCCTGCAATTTTGGTAGATTTCCAGGTAACTACTCCGCTGAGAGAAATTACGGCGATTTCGGTGTTCCCTCCACCAATGTCTACTATCATATTTCCTACCGGTTCACGGACAGGCATACGTGAGCCAATCGCTGCAGCCATAGGTTCTTGTACAATAAACACTTCTTTTGCTCCTGCGGCGAGAGTGGCATCTTCCACTGCTTTGATTTCCACTTCAGTCACATCGAGTGGGACTGCAATTACTACTCGTGGACGTGTGGCAAATGAAAAAGCAGATTTAGTGACTTTTTCAATAAAAAATTTAAGCATTTTTTCAGTCACTTCGTAATCAGAAATAACTCCTCCGCTCAACGGCCGAGTAACTTCAATATGCGGCGGAGTTTTGCCGAGCATTTCTTTTGCTTCGTGTCCTACGGCTAGAATTTGTTCAGTCTTCGTGTTTATCGCCACTACCGAAGGTTCGTTTATGACGATACCATGTTCGGGGCTGTAGACGAGTGTATTTGCTGTTCCAAGATCTATCGCAAGACTACGGCTCTTTGTTTGAAACCATGAGAATTTCATATCGCTCTCGTTTACTTTGAGACAAGTTCATCAATCGTGAGTAAGGTTGCATCAGTCTCGCCTCTTTTTTTGTATTCAACACTCTTGTTTGCAAGTGTTTTTGGACTCACTACGATGCGTACTGGAATTCCAATCAGATCACTATCTGCAAATTTTTCTCCTGCACGAGCTTCTCGATCATCATAGAGCACTTCGATACCTTTTTTCTGTAATGTTTCGTATATTTCATTACACGTTCTAACATCCTCAGATTCGCGGCAGAGTGAAACAAGATGAATCTGGTAGGGTGCTATTGATTCTGGCCATACTAGTCCTTTATCATCTGCAAAAACTTCTGCTACTACGCCCATCAAACGTGTGATACCAATTCCATAGGAGCCTAGAAACACTGGTTTTCTGTTTCCTTCTGCATCATTGAAATAGAGATCTAGTTGCTCACACTTCTTGGTCCCAAAGGTAAATATATTTCCCACTTCAGCAGCTTTCTTTGATTCAAAATCTAATTTTGAAAGATTAAGCTCTTGCAAAGTCTTTTCATTAAAAATTTCTTCATTCAGTACTGTCTTTCCATCTTTATGTACGTAGATTATATCTTCACCTGCGTCACATATGGTTTGGAATTCGTGACTGAATTTGTCTGTAAATACTCCGCCTGCTGCTGAGGTTACATGAGTGATTTCAGCTAACCCTACTCTTTTGAAGACTTCCAGATATGCATCTATTGTTTTGTTATAAAATACCATATGTTCTTCCTCAGACACACAGAAAGAATACATATCTTTCATCACAAATTCTCGACAACGCATAATACCGCTTTTTGCACGGGTTTCATTTCTCAATTTATTTTGAAATTGATGAACGTACCGAGGTACATCTGTATAGCTTGTGATATATGACTTCATCATTGCAGTAATTGGCTCTTCATGTGACCAGCCAAATCCAATTTCATTTCCATTTTTTAAAGCTGATTTAAACCAGATATCAACTTTTGTATCATCCCATCGATCGGTTTTTTCCCATGTTTCTTTGTTTTGCAGAGTCGACATGATTATCTCGGTTGAGCCGAGTTTTTCCATTTCTTCTGAAACAATTTTTTTAATCTTATTAATTACTTTTAGCCCAAGTGGTAAAAGCGAATATACTCCAGCCATTTCCTTATGAATAAAACCTGCACGAATCAATAATTGTGCGTTTTTTGATACCTCTTCTGCTGGAGCTTCTTTTCTTGTTTTCGTAAATAATTGTGATTGTCTCATAAAGATTAGTGTTGGGTGAGATGTTTTTTGGTAAAATTGGTAAGTGACAGGTCAAAGGATACGATTACGATACAAATGGTACCGAATACAAGTGTGTTGAATAGGCTAAGAACTGAAAGTGACTGTAGGTAGAGTCCGACAAGCGCCAGTACACTCAAGACGACGGCAGTTCTAAAGCTCATGCGTACATGTCGAAATAGCGGCATTTCCTGTCCACCGAAGAGTCGGTAAATGCCGAAAACAACCAGCGAAATAGTACCAATAAGTGCGAATAATAGACTAATATAAAAAAAGACAAAGCCTATAGTGCCTGTCTCAAATGGATCGATATTAATAATAACAAAAATCCATGCTGCCCAGCAGAGTATCGTCGAAAAAATCATGGTTGCGAGGTATTGTCGTAGGTTCATATACGTTTAGGTGAACACTCCATAGGTTACCACAACTTTTTTCACTATGCAACAGCCTGAATTACCAAAATTTTTGCTTAGATTAGCTAAATTTTAGTTTATATAATAGTAGATGAGAGCAAGGATTGCGAGGTGTATTGGGTAGTAGAGGTAGAAAAGGTGTTTAAATGAGCGTCCCCTATCTCCTTGATACAGTGAAATCGGTATTAAGGCTAGGATTGAAAATAGTTGTTGCGTTCCTCTATAGACGATTTGCCCATTCTCTGGGGCTGGTGCTAATAGCGTGTAAAGAAATACATATCCCAGAGTCGCGATTGTATAGAGTACGATTCTTTTTGAGGTATTTTCAAATGTTGTGTGAAAAATAAGTACGAGCGCAACTCCATACCATCCATAACTCACATCAATTATTGTTGCGAAGCAGATAAGTGCAACTAGTGCTGCGTTGCGAATAAATTTGTTTTTTATTTTTTCGTAAACAATAATTGCAGAGAGTCCTAAGAGAAGGGTAAATAAAATATTTAATTCATATGGTGATCGCCCAATCTGTATAAATGCCCATGCGTAAGGAATTTGTGAAATAATTCCAACTATCGCCAGTCGTGTACCGTATTTTCTAATATTTTTTGATTTTCTATACCCATTTGCGACTCCCCATGCAAATATAGGAAACGCAATTCTACCTACCGCTGTCATCCAGTCGGTATCAGGAAAGAAAAAACGACCGATGTGATCGACCGTCATGGTTATCAGTGCAATAATTTTTAAAGCAAAAAGCGTCATAACTTGTCTTAGGCAAGATATCGCACTCGATCTACTTCTGATTTTCCTATTTTTTCATTTATTTTGGTGACGATTTCCAGCTGATGTAGGCGTATCTCCTGGGCCACTGTCGATGTCCCGCAGCTCACGGTAAGAGTTCGATTTTTGAGAAACAAGGGTCGTACATGAGCACCAATTTCTGCTCCAAGTAGACTTTCGATAACTTCTTTTGCCACTTCTACCACATTCGACGTTTCTATTTGACGCTTAAGCGTACTGTTTCCAGTTAATTTAGAAAGTATTGTATCGCCTAATGGGGTGAATGGCATAAGGGTTTAGTTAGTGACACTGTAACACTAATGAAGTAAAAAGGCAAAAGTAAAAAGTTAAAAGAATTGAGCTTCGGTATTTTACTGTCTAAATTCACAGATGTTTTTAAACTCGCAATATTTACATACAAACTGACTTGGTGTTGCTATGAACTTTCCTTCTCGGATTTTTTCGATGGTCGTCTCTAACTTTTCTTTGAGTTTTTCAACATCTTTTTCTGCAGCAACAAACGATGTTTTCATTCCATCATTTACGTAGTAGAACGTGAGCTTGCCTACCGGACCAATATGTCGATATTCGGGCAATGTTTCTGCGGCAATGTGGTAGAGTAATAATTGTTGCTTGTCATCAGTATCCAATTTTTCTTTGGAATTTCCGGTTTTATAATCAATAATTTCAAGTGATCCATCTGCTTGCTTATCAATTCGATCGATGCGACCATTGATGATGTATTCCCCCACCTTTACTTTGAACCAGCCTTCGAGTGCTACAGGAATAGTCCACTGCCCTTCTTGTGTGGTGTAGAAGACTTTTAAAATTTCTTTACCTTTTTCATAATAAGTTTCTCGCTGTTGTTTGTCCTGGTACCAATCACTAATCCATGATTCATCATACATTTTGTAGAGTTCTTCAAGGGTTGGAACTTTGATTTCGTTGGCACTTTTTTTAGTTGAAGGTGCGGCGATATCGAATAAAGACACTTGTGTAATTTGGTTTAATTCTTGTACGCGAATATAGAATTTTTGCATGGTCGCATGGACGGTGTTTCCAAAACTAAAGCTTGCCGTACCCTTTGACTGAATTTTTAGAACATGCGCGAGTTTATATTGATATGGGCACTTAAGAAAACTAATGATTTGTGAATGGGAGAATTTTTTTGGTATTTCGTATACTACCTCTGCATTTTTGGGTTGAGGTGTTTTTTTGTATGTAGTCAAATCAGCACTGCCCTCTACACTTGCATGAGCTCCTACAAAACCGATTTCATCGAGGAATCTACTTATTTTTTTCTTCCGTTTCCGATCTTCTCCATAATAATCAGCACTTGAAAAATATAATTGTTCTTTTGCACGCGTAACCCCTACGTAGAATAATCTCCGTTCTTCCTCAATATGAAAATCTGCATTATCAGACAAATGTTCATGGATGAGTTCAGGTGGCAATTCGATTCCTGATGAACGTGCGCGTGTAGGAAAACGCTCTTCTACACAATTCACCATGAATACAAACTTATATTCAAGTCCTTTTGATGCATGAATGGTCATTACGTTCACTGACTCACTCGTCTCTCGTGGTTGAAATATTTTTCCTTGGTCACCTGATTCGAGCACAAAGTCGAAATGTTCTACAAACCCTAGCACATTTGCCCCTGGAGTTATCTCCTCGTAACCGCGGATCAGATCAAACACCTGTTTCAAATATTGAATTTGGCGAACAACTTGTTTATTACCAACCCCCTCCTCATGAGTAAGATAAGTTAGATATCCAATGGTCTCTAAAAAATCATACAATACTGCTGTTGGTTTCTCGTGTTTTGCAGCTTCAATTCCCTTGTGTACACTTGATACCAATGCATCAAGATGTAGAATGCTTGCATCATTCACAAAAAATTCTTTTGCTCGACCGAGAGCTTCAGAGTAGCTGATTGATTTTCGTTTTGCCCCTGAAACTAGTTTTTGCACATCGTTTGGATCTACTGAAATACAAGGTAATCGCATGAGGCGATACCACGAATCATTCTCGTATTGTCTTGCGATAATTCGAAGGAAAGCGAGCACATCGAGCACTATCGGTTGACGATAGAGTCCACCTGATGCGAGGAATTCGTATGGAACTCCATAGGTTTCCAGCGCATTCAGAAATGGCTGTGCGTGTCCATTTGCTCGAACTAATATGGCAAAATCATCCCAGGTCGTTTCTTCTTGTTGTTTTTTTAGTTCTAGTATTTTTTTTATAACCGTAAACACTTCTGTATCTAACGTTTCGGTGTGGATATGCTCGATCACACATTTCTCGACTTTACCCTTCGCAACTAGTTTTTTATCAATCGATAATTTTGCTTCAAGACGATCTGGATTATTGTATATGATTGATTGGTACGCGAGGTCGAGAATTTCCTGTCCTGAGCGATAATTTTCAGTGAGCACGACTTCAGTTGCACTTGGAAAATCTTCTTTGAAACGCAAGATGATTGATACGTTTGATCCCCGGAACGAATAAATTGATTGATCATCATCCCCCACAACAGTGAGTTGCGATTTTTCAGCAAGCAGTCTGATTAATTCGTATTGTGCATAATTTACATCTTGGAATTCATCTACTAGTACGTGTGTAAATTGGGCTTGAATCGCTTTTAAAATATTCGGACGTTCTTTGAGAAGTTTTACTGAATAATAAATGAGGTCACCAAAATCGAGTGCATTATTTTCTAAAATCAATTTATTGTAGGTATGGTATGCATTTGCAATTTCAATTAGACGATTTTTTTCAATCACCTCTGCGTCATCTTTATCAAGAATCAGCCCTTCGACATAATCAAGATAGTTTTGCGCTGAAATAAGCTCATCTTTTGCTTTGGAAAAATGATCAAGCAGTGTATGAATATTCGAATTCGGATTTCCAAGTGGTCGGTAATAGTCTAAATTAAAATCATAGATATGATCACGGACTAGGAGCCATGCGTCAGTATCAGTAATGAGTCGGAAACTTTTGGGTAACCCAATTTCAAAACCAAATTTTTCGAGTAATCGCTGACAGAACGTATGAAAGGTGGAAATCTGAAGTTCGGTATATCCGAGTTCGATTTCGGTGTCTACCCGTTCCTGCATCTCATTGGCTGCTTTTTCAGTAAACGTGAGTGCTAAAATATTTTCAGGTTGCGCAATACCTTTTTCTAGTAAATGTGAAATCTTTTTGGTAATAACGGTAGTTTTCCCAGTTCCTGCTCCAGCAACAATAAGCAAAGGACCGTCGACATACTCGACCGCCCTTTGCTGAGCTTCATTGAGACGACGCTCTCCCATATCTGCGTGTCAATTTTAGAGTACTGGTTTTACAGGTGATGGAACCACAGTTCCATCAGTATTTCTTTCAGGTGAAATCAATGAAAAACACTGTCTGCCTACCTCGTGTTCATAGGCGAACATATCTGATCCATGAGGAACATTAGTGTCCGTGCTCGCCATCTCGAAGGTTGCACACAAATCGTATGTTCGGTCTCCGGTTACGATGTATTCATATGATTCTCCTGTCTCCGGATCACGAAGTTCAGATCCATAATAAGGTGCACGAGTAATCTCTTCAAGAGAATTTGGTAAGTTACCAACTTGGCTGTAATACTCATCTATTGAATATTTCAAACTTTGAAGATGTTCTGAGCGCATGCCATCAAAACGTAGAATCCTCTGTTTTGCTGGACTACCGATGAGGAAGAAAGCTCCGACTACAAATACCACTACCAATCCGATAGCGCCGTATCTGAATAAGTTCCGTCTTCCTTTGGTAAGTGCATCGCGGATATCATAGAGATAGTATGCAAAAATCATAGCTGCAACCAAGAGGACTGATAGTGCTTTGAGGAAGAATCGAATAGTAAGTTCTCCTGAAAGGAAGCTGTTGAGAATTGAAATGAGAGATCCAATAATCATGAATGTTGCAACAAACAGAGTTAGATATACGAGCCATTTTCGAACACCTACTGTTTTTAGTTCAGGATTTTTTGTATACCCTTTTTGTAAATACCATGCAGACCAGATGTACACCGGGAATACAACTACGAGTGTTGCGATTGCAAAACGAAGAGGTCCATTACTCATGTCGTAGTAATAGTAGTCTGGAAGAAGCGCATCTGGGAAAAACCGGTTTACGTATTGGAACAGAAGTGTGATAAATGCGGTCGCACTCATGTAGAGTGTGACGATTGAAAGCAAATGAAGAAAAGTGTCACGTGCTGCTGATTTGTGCTCTGCCATAGGAGGATATTTAGGTTAAATTAGCGAAATAAGCGGAGTAAGACGAGCTCTTCAATCCAAGCAACTTTGGAGCTATAAGTATATACGGTTTCATGTATATAGAGTAACAGATTGCGTGCATAGAGGCAATATTGACAAAAAGCCTTTCATAAGGTATATTTTTTGGTCAGGTTTTGCAGCACTGGCACAGTTCTTTTCTCGGCTGCATGAGAGTGTCTAATGAAGATTCGTATCAAGAGAGATCCTCGGAACCCGGGTGAAGGTGAAATCACTGCTGCGTTTCTGCTCGCGCAGAGGCCGGGCAGTTTCTTTCTCCCGTTCGTGATGGAGGACGGCACAGTGATCGAGCTCAGCGTGGACGAGCTCAGCTACGAGTCAGGTCAGTCTGGTATGTTCATCCTGGGTGGTCGGATCAAGGGCGGTCCCCGGTACGCCGGTTTCTATAACGCCGCGAATCATGGACCTGGCTACCCTGACACCGAGCAGGTCAACCTCTTCGGCCAGCCGCGCGAGAAGGTGTTCGGACCGATAACGACCGTCGATGAGGGTACGCTCGGCGCTCGCCCGCGGTAGACACTACACTGTTCGCACCCATCTTTCGCAGAACGCGATTGATGGGTGCGAACGTTTCAATTCCTTACCAAGGGAATTTTTTTATTCAATAAATCCACCAACTTGCGTGCCCCAGAGCTCCTGATATATTCCAGTTTTTTTAGTTACTAATGCTTTGTGAGTACCTTGTTCGACTATTTTTCCTTTATCTACCACGATAATTCTATCCATGTGCATAATAGTCGAGAGTCGGTGTGCGATTGCGATTACGGTTCTTCCTTTTACTAATTCATGTAATGCCTCCTGAATCATTCGTTCTGATTCTGAATCAAGACTTGAAGTAGCTTCATCGAGGACGAGAATCGGAGCGTCTTTCAACATTGCGCGTGCCATAGCGATACGCTGACGTTCCCCACCAGATAATTTTACCCCGCGCTCCCCTACCATGGTGTCATATCCTTCTGGAAACGACGTAATAAACTCATGACATTGCGCACGCTTGGACGCAATAATCATTTCTTTCTCAGTAGCATCAGGTCTTCCATACATAATATTCTCTCTCACACTTCGGTGGAATAACACAGGGTCTTGTGGTACATACGCAATTGCATGCCAGAGACTTTCCTGCGTTACTTCTGTAATCGGAGTATTATCAATTTTGATCGCACCTTTTGAAACATCATAGTAGCGAAGTAGTAGTTTTACGATAGTTGACTTCCCTGCTCCCGAGTGACCAACGAGTGCAATTTTTTCTCCAGGACGTATCACCAGTGAGAAGTCACTGAGTAATGCTTTTTTAGTATTATATTTGAATGTTACTCGTTCAAACTTAATACCACCTTTTGAAACTTCGAGATTGATTGCATCTTTTTTATCGGTAATTCCATGGGGTGTGTAGTAAATAGCAGCAAATTCTTTTGCATCTGCAAAATGTTCGTATACGTCACGAAAACTGCGTGCAAAATTCCAAACACGGTTGAAGACTGCGATAGAGTATCCATTTATCAGAACCAAATCTCCAATAGTCAGTGTTCCTGCACGCCAAAATTGCAACGCAAGGTACAGGAGTACGATTTCAAATATAGTCATGAGCGCACCTTGTAGTCCATCAAGCTTAATCGTGAGTACACGTGAGAAGAAACGTCGTGATCGTACTTCCTCTGATACGGTGTCAAAATTCTTTTCTTCTTTGAGGTATGATGAAAATAATTTTACATTCGGATAATTGGTGACAATATCAGCCAATACTCCCGTTTGTTTACTTTCAGCCTCACTTCTGAGCGCATCAAATTTGAGTTTATAGAGACTTGTATAGTATGTTGCTGTTAAATATAGAATCAACCACCCGAACAGCAGAAGTCCAAATATATAATTGGTCATGAACAATACTACTCCGATCGATATGATTAAAAATCCTGAGCCGAATAGTGTGTATTGAAGAAAATCGATCATGATTACGGTAAATGCACTTTCGAATTTTCGCATGTCTGAGATAAGCGAACCAATATACTTGTTTTCAAAAAAATTAAACGAATGACGAAGAGTAGTTTTCAACATTTCGTTATATAATTTTTTTCGTACGTGCATCTCTGCTCGTGCACGAAAGTAGTGGTGTAGTCTATCTGATATCCAAATAATGCCCAGCAGTCCTAAAATCAAAAACACCGCCTGCAATGCTTCGCTATACGCCATTTCTTTTGTGAAATTTTCATTCGTCAGCGCATCAATCAATAGTTTGTAGAAATATGGGTATCCGAGATCCCCCGCATTCCACAATACAATAAATATGAGAGAAACAAGAAAAGACCATTTGAATGGACGTAAATATTTCCAAAATAACTGGAGTACTTGTTTATTAGTAACTTCGGATGGTTTCATAATGAAGATAATTATATCATAAAACTCCCCAATTTGGGGAGTTTTATGATTTCTTGGATACGTTACTTTTTTGAAATACTATCTATCTTTTCAGATAAACTGTTTACTTTTGACTGGATTTCATTCAGAGAGCTTACTGTTTTGTTTGAATTTTTAACTAATTTTACAATCGCATATATTACTCCAATAAAGATTGCAAAATTTAGTATTTGTCCAAGTGCAAATCCAATTGATATTGCTGGTTCCATAGTTATCTGGTTGGCCTATATTTCTTTGCAATACGCAATCGATTCATTTCTTTTTCAAGAGAAGCTTGGATGCGTGTGAAGTCTACGTCTGCAGCTTTTTCTTCTGCTGCAAGTAATTCTTCGGCACGTTTTCGTCCTGCTTCAGCACGCTCAAGATCAATTTCTTCTACTCGCTCAGCGCTATCTGCCAATATATATACGGTATTGTCTTTTCGAATTTCAGCTACTCCACCGGATACTGCAATAGGAACTTCGTGATCTTTTTTGTATACAATCAACTCCCCTGCATCAAGAATAGTAATGAGAGGAATATGGTGAGGTAAAACCGTAATATATCCTTCCTTGGTAGGGATAGTTACTTTTTCTACTTCAGCATCTGAATACACGATGCCTTCTGGTTTTACGATTTTAAAGTTAATCATATGGATATTACGACGTACGACATATGGAACACGACTCAAAATTCTGTGTCGTGATATGTAAGTCGTGTGTCGTTTTTATTTATACAACTTCTTCAATAGTTCCCTTCATGTAGAATGCACCTTCTGGTTTGTCATCATGTTTTCCATCAAGGATTTCTCTGAATCCTTTTACCGTGTCCCCTACTTTCACATATTTACCGCTCATTCCAGTAAACTGTTCTGCTACGAAGAATGGTTGTGAGAGGAAACGCTGAATTTTGCGTGCGCGAGCTACCGTAATTTTGTCTTCGTCTGATAATTCTTCCATACCAAGAATCGCAATAATATCTTGCAAATCTTTATATCTCTGAAGAATCTTTTGTACTTCACGAGCTACAGTATAGTGTTCCATTCCTACAATCTGAGGATCAAGAACGGTAGAGCTTGAATCAAGTGGATCTACTGCTGGATAGATACCGATTTCTGAGAGTGCACGGTTGAGAGATACGGTAGAATCGAGGTGAGCAAATGTCGTAGCTGGAGCTGGATCAGTAAGATCGTCAGCTGGTACGTATACTGCCTGGATCGAAGTAATAGATCCTTTGTCAGTAGAAGTAATGCGTTCCTGGAGCGCACCCATTTCAGTCGCAAGTGTAGGCTGGTATCCAGCAGCTGAAGGCATACGACCAAGAAGTGCGGACATTTCTGAACCTGCCTGAGTAAAGCGGAAAATATTGTCGATAAATAATAGAAGGTCACGGTTTTCTTCATCACGGAAATATTCTGCCATTGCAAGAGCGGTCAACGCTACACGTGCGCGAGCTCCTGGTGGTTCATTCATCTGACCAAACACCATTGCGGTTTTTTCCAATACTCCTGACTCTTTCATTTCGCGGTACAAATCGTTTCCTTCACGGGTACGTTCTCCAACTCCGGCAAACATAGAATATCCTCCATGTTCCTGAGCAATATTATGGATAAGTTCCTGGATAATAACTGTTTTTCCTACTCCGGCTCCTCCAAACAAACCTACTTTTCCACCTTTCAAGAATGGACAGAGAAGGTCGATAACTTTGATACCAGTTTCAAATACTTCTGATTTTTGTGACTGGCTTTTGAAATCTGGGGCTTTTCGGTGAATACTGTATTTCTTTTTTGTCTTTGCAGCTGGCTTATTATCAATTGGTTCTCCTACTACATTGAACATGCGTCCCAGAGTTTCAGGTCCTACTGGAACTGAAATCGCAGCACCTGTATCTACTACCTCAGTACCCCGAGCAAGTCCATCAACAGAACCCATCGCAATGGTACGCACAGTTTGAGCACCTAGATGCTGCTGTACTTCTAATACGATTTTAACTCCTTTACCCATTTCTACTTCAAGTGCATTGTAGATAGCTGGAAGTTCTCCTGGAAATTGTACATCCACGACCACTCCGATAACTTGTGTTACTTTTCCTGTATTCATATGTCTTTATTAATTGAACGGTTTGATAATAGATTATATTAATTTTCCAGTGCGGCTGCTCCCCCGGCGATTTCTGCGATTTCTTTGGTAATTCCTGCTTGTCTCGCTTTATTGAATTCTACGGTCAAGGCATCAATCATATCTCCTGCAGCCTCTGTCGCATTCTTCATCGCGACCATTCGGGCGCTATGTTCACTTGCTCGTGATTCAAGGAGTGTCTGATACAGCTGAACTTCGAATAGTCGGGGTAGAATAACTTCTATAATCATTTCAGCATTTGGTTCAAACTCGTATTCACTTTCTGTTTCGACCACACTTTCTGTTTTTTCTTTTTTTGACTCAGGCATTTCTTCGAGTAGCGCTTCTATGTCTGCTTTCGAAATCGGTAATAGCTTTCGCACTCGAGGAACTTGGAGGATGCTTGATTTGAAATCAGTGTACGCCACTAATATCGCATCATATTCTTCGGATTTGAATTTTTCTATTGCAAAGCGTGCGATTGGGAGAATGTCTTCGACAGTCGGATTATCTCTAATTGCATCGTACGCAGCAATCAGTGGGTAGTTGAAGCGCTTTGCAAAATATGCACTTCTCTTCCCTACGCCGATAACTTCGTAGAGCGTATCATTACTTATAGTCTCGCCAATGACATCGGCTCGTGTAAGAACAGTTTGTGTTTTTTTGAATATATTTGAATTGAAGCTTCCTGCGAGTCCTCTGTTTGAACTGAATAATATTACCAATACTTTTTTTACGGGACGAACTTCAGTTAATGGACTTTTGATTTCACTATTCATGCTCAATTTTTCCATGAGCTCACGCGCAAGAAGTGCGTAGGTGCGAGTTGCTGTTACCGCAGCAATCGCTTTTCGCATTTTTGCAGCCGAAACCATCTCCATTGCCTTGGTGATTTTTTTGGTATTCTTTACTGATTTGATGCGTTGTTTAATCGCTTTTCCGCTGACTGCCATACGGGTTTATTTTGAAAATTCCTTAATAGCTTCTTTCAGCTCTTTCTCTACTTCTTCATTCCAATCACCTTTCTTGATTTTTCCAAGAAGTGCTGACTTTGATTTAGTCATAAATTCAAGAAACTTTTGTTCAGTCTCTTTTACAGCCGCCACTTCTACCGCATCAAATAATCCCTGTGACATTGCATAGATTGACGCGACTTGTTCTTCGACTGCTTGAGGTGCGTATTGAGGTTGTTTCAAAAGCTCAGTCATTCGGCGACCACGTTCAATTGATTTTTTGGTTTCAGGATCGAGATCACTTGCAAATTGCGCAAATGCTTCAAGTTCTCGGAACTGTGCGAGACCCAATTTCAAACTACCTGCAACTTTTTTCATTGGCTTGATCTGTGCTGATCCTCCTACACGAGATACTGATAAACCAACGTTTAGTGCTGGGCGAATACCACGGAAGAATAAATCAGTTTCAAGGAAGATCTGTCCATCAGTAATCGAGATTACGTTCGTTGGAACATAAGCTGAGATGTCCCCTGCCTGAGTTTCAATAATTGGGAGGGCTGTAATTGATCCTCCACCATTTTCTTTGTTCAGACTACATGCGCGTTCAAGAAGACGTGAGTGGAGATAAAATACGTCTCCAGGATATGCTTCACGTCCTGGTGGGCGGCGGAGCAAGAGTGACATTTCACGATATGCCCATGCTTGTTTGGTCAAATCATCGTAGATAATCAACACATCTTTTCCTTTGTCCATGAAATATTCACCGATCGTCACTCCGGCATAGGGAGCCAGGTATGACATAGGAGCTGGTTCAGATGCCCCTGCTGAGACTACCACGGTGTAGTCCATTGCACCGGCTTCTTTGAGTTTTGATACGATACGAGCAACTTTTGATTCTTTCTGTCCAACGGCAACGTAAATACAAATCATGTCCTGCCCTTTTTGGTTCAAAATAGTATCAATTGCGATTGCTGTTTTTCCTGTCTGGCGATCACCAATGATAAGTTCGCGCTGTCCGCGTCCTACTGGGATGAGTGCATCAATTGCCTTGATACCCGTCTGCATCGGACGACTTACTGGTTCGCGGGTCATTACGCCTGGAGCAATTCGCTCTACTGGATAGAATGTTTTAGTATTAATAGCACCTTTTCCATCAATCGGTTCTCCAATCGCATTTACTACACGCCCAATTAGCGCGTCAGATACTGGAATAGACATAATACGACCAGTTCGTTTTACCGTATCGCCTTCTTTGATGTGCTGATATGAACCCAAGATTACCGCACCCACTGTTTCTTCTTGTAAGTTCAATGCGATTCCAAATGTATTTCCAGGAAACTCCAACATTTCCTGAGCCTGACATTTTTCAAGACCACTCATTCTGGCGATACCGTCTCCAATTTCAATAACCGTACCCACTTCTTCAGAATGTACTTCTTTTTTGAATGATTCAATATTTTTCTTGAGTGATGCAATCACTTGATCGGTATATGCCATATAGCTTAGATGAAAATTATAGTTGTTGTTTTAGTTTTTCAAGTTGTCCTTTGATACTTCCATCGAGAATTTCATTTTCGGTCCTTATCATGATTCCTCCGAGGAGTTTTGGGTCAATTATTACGGTTGCCTCAACTTTCTCCCCAAAATGTTTACTAATTTCTTTTACGGCTTCTGGCGATAATTCCCTCGCACTTACGATCTCAATCATTTTTATTCCTTCAGCTTCTTTTACATACTTCTCGTACTCACTCATGATTTGGTCTGCTTTTGAAATCATTTGTTTACTCTGTAGAAATGTAAGAAATTTTTTTATCACACTTTCGAGCTCGTCACCTTTGAGCCCTTTAGTGCTCTCAAATAGAATTTTTCCGTATTGTTTGGTAAGTAATTTTGCCATACTTAGGTGATTGTTTTCAAAATGTCTTCAACAAACTTTTTATCTTTTTTATCGTCCATTTTTTCATTCAATATTTTTTCCATTGCGGCAACTACGATCTCAACGGTCTCTTTTCTTAGACTTGCCTGCATTTCTGTTTTTTCTATTTCAATATTCTTCTTTGCAGCTACTACGAGGGCTTCCACGTCATCCTTTGTTTTCTGCTTCATACTCTCTTGTACTCGAGTAGCTTCTTCCTGAGCACTCGCTACAATCTCATTCGATTCTTTCTTTGCTTGTTCTAATTTTTCTTGAAATTTCACTTCACTCATTTTGAGGTTGGTTTCAACTTCTTTTGCTCGATCCAGACTTTCATCAATAATGTTTTTTCGCTCCTCCATTTTTTTGGTTAATGGCTTTAAGATCAAAAACCAGAGGATCACCGCAACGATTGCAAAATTGAGTAACTGAAATAAGAATAGTGGGCCATTGATTCCAAGACTTGCTAGTACTCCTGCGTCTGTCGCCGTCTCACCGTGTCCAACTTCTGCAGTGGTATGTTCTGATGCATCTGTCTCTGTAACCACAACAGCTACCTCGTGACCGGGGGTCTGCATTAATTCATTCGTGTGGTCTACTCCATTATGTGCTACGTGCATATACGATTGGTAAATAAATCAATGTGGTACACCGACATATTGTCATCAGTGCACCAATCGAACTATTTGAGAGTGAATACAACTACGAGTGCGTAGATCGCGATAGCTTCCGCGAATGCAGCACCAAGCAACATTGGAACAAACAATTTTCCGGCTCCTTCTGGATTTCGTCCAATTGATTCCATTGCTTTTGAAACAATTTTACCGATTGCAAGCGCTGGGATCATACCACCGATTGCGATAGTGAAAGCTTTTGCCATCACTACGATTGACTCATGACTTAAACCTTCCATATGCGTTCCTTCTGAGATACCGTGTACCGGTCGAGGGGAAAAATGGGGAATTTAACCTCGCGGGGTAGTGTCTCGATTAAAGAATAATATCATAGAAGAATTATTCTTCTATGAAGCGTACTCTCTAATGTGCTTCTGCTGCCCCATGTGGAGCTGCGCTTGCAACAGTCATGTAAACCAAGGTAAGCATTGCAAACACACTTGCCTGAATGAGTCCAACCAATAACTCAAGCAGCATAAATGGGGTTGGGACGAGAGCTGCAACGAGCGCACTCATTACTGAAATTAATACTTCACCTGCAAAAATATTTCCAAATAAACGAAGTGAGAGTGATAATACTTTTGCCATCTCACTCACAATTTCCAGTAATCCTACTGCAAATTCGATCAATGCTGAGAATATTGCCATTGGACCATTCTTGATACTTCGAATTACATTTCCAAACTGTACAAATTTACCTAAGTGCGTGAATACTCCAATGCTGGCAAAAGCAAAAACGTGTGACGCAATGACTGCAACAAGTGCCATCACCACGGTCAAATTCAAATCAGTATTTGCTGGTCGAAGCACCATTGTGTGCCCCGAAGTAATACTTCCGGTACCCGGCAAAAGCCCAAGCCAATTAGAAAGTAAAATAAAAAAGAAGATCGTTCCAACTATCGGTAAAAATCTGATAGTTTTTTTTCGATCTCCCGTGACTTGGTCGAAGTATGGAAGTAAGAGTTCAAGAATATATTCAAATCCATTCTGTAATTTTCCTGGGCGCATCAATACTTTTCTTTTGATCATAATCCCCAAGACGAGAAAAATGATAATCGCAATCCACACATTCACTACTGTGTTGGTAACCGGAACTGGTCCCATATGGAACAATACTTCTGGTGCTAGTCCTGGAATGTGGATTTCAGCCATACATTTAAGTCATAAAGTAGTAAAGCCTATCAAGTCGTAAAGTTTAGAGTCAAAAAGTTAATTGTATTTTACTTTTGACTTTATGGACTTTAAGACTTTCTACTCTGATTGTCGATCGCTTGATATTTTGCACTATATTCTTTCGCCTTCTTGTAAATCATTTTTCCTGATATGAATGCTGCGAGTATGAATGCGGTAACCGTAAACCATGGCGCATACCCATATTTTCCTTCGAGCCATTGGCCAAGGAGAACTAGTCCAACAACCGGAACCGCAATACTCGCCCCAAAATCACCGATGATCTGGATTCCGAGCATCATATACTCTCGATCGGTCGATTTTTTCTCATTTAATGTATTCATATAAAGCGTCCTCAAGTGTAGAGGAAATTTGGCAATTTGTCAATATTATTTTGCGTTTATCCCCATATACACGAGTATAACATAATAATGACCGAACCATTGTCTTTCACCTAAGAGCTCATACTACACAAAAAGAGCTTATTTAAAGCTCTTTTTGTGGTTTTTCACACGGTGTTGTACTAATTCTTTTGAAGATCTGAGATCAATCGTTTGGTCAATTGCTTATCAATACTCTCGGTAACACCTTCACCAAGCACTTTTCCTACCGCCTCGATCACGAGCTCAGCAGTTTCTTTGCGTAGCTCGTAATGCATCTGCTCTTTTTCTGCCTCAATTACCTGCTTCGCATGTGCAATAATTGATTCAACATTTTCAACAGCTCGCAATCTCATGTCTTCTGCTAATGACGAGGACTCTTTGACGGCATTCCCGATTATATCATTTGCAGTCCGCTTCGCATCTTCAATGATTTTTTCTGACGACAATCGAGCCATTTCAAGCTTCGTTTGCGCTTCTGTGGCATTTTCAACCCCTGCACGGATCAATTCACGACGCTCTTCTATTTTTTTTGAAACAGTAGCGAACAAATATTTTTTTAAAAGAAAAAATATAATACCCACATTGATCAAATTCATCAATGCAAGTTTCCAATCAAATCCTAATTTTTGAAGAATTTCCTTAATTAAATCCATAGTTATTTTTAAATACGATAGGGTTTCATTATTTCAACACTACATGTCATATGTTTTTGTGGAAATATACGCACCCTATCAGGTACGTAATATTTTTATCCTTAGGTGACAAAAAAAGCTACGAGTGAGTAGATTGCAGTTGATTCCACAATCGCACACGCTACAATCATTTTCGGGAAGATTACATCAGCTGCTTCCGGATTACGTCCCATTGCCTCCATTGCGCGAGCACATACGAGTCCTTCTCCAATAGCATTTCCTGCCATTCCAAGAACCATGAGACCCTTTGCAAGATACTGCATTGCTTCTGCTTCCATATAAATCTAATTACAAATTAATACTAAATTAAATGCTGTGTATTACGACTCTGTGACAGCTAGAGAGTAAAACACAATAGTTAACATAGTAAAAACCATTGCCTGAATAATACCACTAAAAGAACTCAAAATATGCCAGGGCGCCGGAACCAATGTCGCAATAAGCCCATAAAAAACAACAGTCATTACTTCACCTGCGTACACATTTCCAAACAAACGAAGCGACATGGAGAGTACTTTTGCGATCTCCCCAATAATATCCATAATGCCCACAAAAAACCCGACCATTGCTTCAAATCCTCCCATTGCGCCTTTCTTCATCCCTATAAAAACCTGCTTGATTTGAATAAACTTACCGACAAAAGAAATAATCCCGATCTGTGCAATAGTACTCACATGAATAAAGACACTTACCAATAAGCCAAGTGTAAGGGTCATATTAAAGTCGCTCGTGACGGTACGAAACAACGATACACCTCCATAGCTGATTGATGAAAGCCCTGGAATAATTCCAATTAAATTTGATACGAGAAGGAAAAAAAATAATGGACCGACAATTGGCAATAATTTTACAGCTGCTCGAGCAGACCCAGTCACCTGCACAATCAGTGTGTCCAGCCACTCAATAGTCATCTCGACTAGTGACTGAAAATTCCCTGGAACCAAAGCTAATTTTTTATTAAGAACAAGTATGGTAATAATAAACAGAACCCCTATCAACCAGGTCATGACCCACACATTCGAAATTGGCATACCAAACACACTTCCTAATATATCAGGAGTAAGGCCAGGTTTAGCACCTTCAATATGCAAAAATTCGTTAACCATACACTAGATAATTTGCATATTATTTAATGAGTTTTTGTTTTTTCAGGACAAAACGGTAATCAAGTAAAATAATAATCCACGAAAAAACAAATGTTGCAACAAAAAGTAAAAATTTCTCAATTCCGTCTAGCCGATCACCAAGATTATTCTGATATCTGACCATCAATAATGCAGGTACCAACAAATAAAGAGTGATCCTGCCTATACCAAACAATGTGTAGAGTGTGAGATGAGTTTGTGAAATTTTTTTCCCCTCTTCTGGTAGCAACACTTCTTTCTCCATATTCTTATCACGTTAAAAAAGACCAAAACACTATACACCCGTTCAAACTTTCTTTCAAGTACCTATATATTGATCATGTGCACAAAACCCCTTTTTAAGGGGTTTTGTCTTATTTTCATAAGGGGAGGACTAGGTGGTGCTCCTCATTAGAGTCGCATACGAGTGAACAAATGTTTCGTATTTTTATTAATCTGATCAGCCATTTGATCAAAAGAAAGACCTCGAACCACGGCAAATTTCTTGATCACCTCCTCGACCATCCAGGGCTCAGACTGTTCGCCACGATAGGCCTGTGGCGCAAGAAATGGCGCATCAGTTTCAACAAGTATTCGATCCAATGGGATATTTTCCAGTACTTTTTCAAGCTCAAGCTGAGGTGCTGGATTGGTTTTCTTTGCAGGAAACGTCACTACTCCGGTAAAACCCAGATTAAACCCAAGGTCGAGATATTTTTCAGCTTGCGTCCAATTCCCGGTATAGCAATGCACTACACCGCGAATGAGCGATCCCTTTTCTTTTTTAATACTTTCAAGTAATTCAATCATCTCATCATGCGCGTCACGCACATGCATGACCAGAGGTAAACCAAATTCTTCTGCTACATCATAATGTTTTCTAAATACTTCTTTTTGTGCCGCAAGAATATCTGCTTCTACTTGATCTTTTGGAATATGAAATCGATCAAGTCCTGTTTCCCCTACTCCAATTACTTTTGGATTGGTTGCAAGCGCACGATAAAATTCAGGATTGAAATCTTCTCCACGTGAGGTAAAATTAGTTGTCTCTTCATGCACATCTACTTCGTGGATATGAATCGGGTGAAGTCCAATCGTCGCATACATCCAGTCGTATTGCTCTGCCATCTCGACTCCCTTTTTACTGGTACTTTCTTGGGTGCCAACCAAATTCAAAATCATACCCTTTTCTTTTGAGCGCGCAATAACTTCATCTCGATTTTTTTCAAACGCTTTAAAATGGATGTGGCAATGAGTATCGATCATCATAATGATTGTTCTATTTTATCTACCGTAGTTTCAAGCGCCTTTAAGGCTTCAGGAAATAATGGAATGAGTATTGAGGCAAATGCGATTACAGAAGGCGCAAAGGTGGATGTAAGAATTGAGTCCATCACTCGCTCACCAAGCGGAAATTTGTCTATAAAATAGAGCACGAGCCCGACCGTAAGCACTCCTTCGACTGCACCAACAATCATACCAAGAAATCGATTCAAGGCTTTTTTGAATGGGATTGGAATAATAAAGCCGCCTAATTTTCCAATCAACCATAGTGCAGCACCTATTGCACGTGTGATTATAGAGAAGATCAGAATAAACATGACTATTCGAGATATATTCTCTCCCCAACCAACTGTATTCATGAGCCACTGTGCCCCAGCCTCATAATATCTACTTGCAATGTATGCTCCAACAACTGTACCAAATAGCGATCCGAGCGTATGCAGTAACCCAAGCCATAATCCCATAAGAGCGAATATGGCAACCGTGATGATGATTATGATGTCGAGTATATTCATAGTAATACCAACTACATTAGTTTTTTGAAAATCGTATCAGACTTCCTACTGCCCAAAATACTATCGAATAGAACACCGCAGGAGATATTGCTATCCCCCACAATGATGGATCATTGAGCTGATTTAGAGTAACTACAAAGGGTAGTGCAGCTCCTACGGTAATATATGAAATAAGCCAAAAAAAACTGATAACACCAAGCAAAAATAACCACACAAATGAATCTGAAATAAATGAAACACTGCCAGATGATGCCAAGTAATTCATTATATACAGCACAAGTGATAGTGCGAGACCGAAGCTTACACCCATGAGTACATAACTAATCTGGACTTTTTTAGTAGGAAAATTTGGTTTCACAATTTGAACTTTATCTGGGGGAAAAGGTAAGTTCATACTTTAATCACAAACAAATAATGCACCTTGGTCAAAAAATCTACAGTTCAACCCCTCAGACGCCTCGAAGTATGGAACCCAGATAAAGAAAACAATAAATACAATACTCACCAAGAATATAGACGATACAATATTGAAGTATACATTTTTTTGGAGTGATTTAAAATTCATATTATTATTTTTCTAATCGTGGAAACACCGGCTCACCTTTTTTAACCTTCTGCCCAACTTCCAAATTCCCCCACTTCGTAATTTCAGATAATATTAACTCTTTTGAATCAATACCAAGTGAAACAAGAATTTTTTCTGCTGAACTAAGGATCAACGGAAGTAACGCAACTCCGAGATGGAATAATCCTTCTGATATTTGATATAAATGTCCATTGATATTCTCTCCTGCTTTTGCTTTTTCCCATGGTTTGTATGAAGAAATTGCAGTATCAATTTGGGTTGTTAATTTATTGATATGTTGAATTACTTCGTCAAATGAATAATTCTCAAATGACGAAATATATTCTTTCCAAAATGTTTCTACACTAAAGATGTCTTCAGTATTTTTTTCTGGAATTTTGTTATCCGTATATTTCTCAAGCATGGTGAGAATTCGGTGTGTGAGATTTCCGATTCCGTTTGCAAGATGTGCTGTGTAGAATTCTTCGAATCGCGCGTACGAAAAATCACCATCCTGTGCAGCAGGAATGGCGCCAAGTAGATAGTAGCGAGTTGCATCTACTCCATATTTTTCCACCACTTCACTCGGATCAATTACATTGCCGAGAGACTTACTAATTTTTTCTCCTTCAACCGTTACATATCCGTGAATGAAAATTTCAGTTGGCAACGGAACCCCTGCTGAGAGTAAGAATGCTGGCCAGTAGAGTACGTGGAATTTACCAATCCCTTTTCCAATTACATGAGCAACTTGTCTATCTTTTTCCTGTACCCAATATGCATCATACTTGTTTTCATCACCACCATATCCAAGCGCTGTAATATAGTTGGACAATGCATCTACCCACACGTACATAATCTGTGACTCATCACCTGGAACCGGTACTCCCCAGCCATGTGCACGCTCGTGTGAGCGGGAGATACTAAAATCCTCGAGCCCACGATCGATAAATGCAAGCCATTCGTTCTTGCGAGCTTCTGGATAGATTTTGATTACGTTTTTTTCAACTAATTCTCTCAGTTGATTCGAATAGTTACCAAGCTTAAAAAAGTAATTTTCTTCTTCTACTGTTTCTAATGGTTTCTTGTGTTCAGGACACAGTCCATCAACTAGTTCTTCTTCGGTATAAAATGCTTCACAACCCACACAATATAATCCTTTGTATGTTTTCTTGTAGACATCATCAGTCTTGAATAATTCCCACAATTTTTTTGCGCCATCAAAATGTCTCTTCTCAGTCGTTCGAATAAAATCGTCGTATGAAATATCTAGTACATTTTTAAACTTTTTAAAATGTTCTGCATTGTCTGCTACAAATTTTTCGACTGTTTCTCCTGCTTTTTCTGCAGCTTGTACATTTTTCAGTGAATTTTCATCGGTACCAGTCAAAAAAAACACATCTCGATTATTGAGACGTTCAAATCGCGCTCGCGCATCAGTTTGTACATACTCAAGAGCATGACCAATATGAGGCTTGGCATTCACATATGGAATTGCGGTTGAAATGTAGAATGGTTTTTTTGTTTTCATAAAATTATTTAATGGAACACGGATTTAACGGAATCTGACAGAATAGAAACGAATTAAATTCCGTATTAATTCCGTTCAATTCTGTCCAATCCGCGTTCTATTAACGCTTACCTCGCACCACCACCACAAACTCCCCTTTTTCTGAAATATTCATATCCTTTACCTGTTCAATGGTTCCAGTATACGTAGTTTCAAATTTTTTAGTAAGTTCTCGACACATAACCACCTGTCTATCTGCCGAAAGAACTTCAGCAAGCTCATCAATACATTTCTTGATTCTGTGGTTTGATTCGTAGAATGCTACGGTATATTCTGCATTCGCGACTTCCTCAAAAAAAGATTTTCTACCTTTCTTGTGCGGAGGAAAGCCGAGGAATAGAAATTTGTCTGTTGGAAAACCTGATACAGAAAGCGCAGAAATGACTGCACTCGCGCCTGGGATTGGAATAATCTGGCATTCTGGAAGTGCTTCACGAACTTTTGAAACCAGCATATTTCCTGGATCACTAATTCCTGGAGTACCAGCGTCTGATACGCACGCCAGCGTCTTACCAATCCTCAAAAGTTCAATAATTTCATTAATTACCGTATCTGTTGAATGGTGATGGTAGCTTTTGGTTTCTTTTTTCAAATTATACCTGGTAAGCAAATTCGCGGTGACTCGAGTATCTTCACAAAGGATCACATCCACTGAACCAAGTATCTCAAGCGCACGACTAGAAATATCAGAAAGATTTCCAATTGGGGTGGCTACTATATAGAGTATTCCAGGTGTTTCCATAGTATAAAGTATCCACATCGTAGCAGAAAAATGGCTGCATGTAAACAAATTATATAACCCATAGAACAGAGGGTTATTTTCTGTTATAATGAACCATGTCCATTATTAAAAAAATATATGCAATTATACAAAAAAGCATTCTTAAGCTTTGTTTCCCTCATTCTCGCAGCCCCGAGCTCACTCTTTGCTTCCACATTTGATCCCAATTATCTAGTGAGCGATGAGGAGATGCAGAATTGGCAGAGTATGAATCGGGAAGATATTCAGGCATTTCTTACTGATAAAGGAAGTTACATTGCAAATCTAGTAACTCCTGATAAAAATGGAATTGAACGTCCTGTATCTGAAATTATTTATCGAGCTGCAGTAGATAATAAAATCAATCCAAAATACGTACTCGTAAAGCTTCAAAAAGAACAAAGTCTAATTTCTGCACAAAACCCGACACAAAAACAATTGGACTGGGCAACTGGATATGGCGTATGTGATAGCTGTTCCATGAGTGACCCTGATATTCAGAAACACAAAGGATTTGGTACGCAAGTTGACAGTGCTGCGGGAATTATACGTTGGTATTATGACAATGTAGATACACAGGGGTGGATCAAACGTGCGATGAATACATACAATATTGATAATACACCGGTGACCCCTGCAAATTTTGCTACCGCTTTCCTCTACACCTATACACCGCACATTCAAGGGAATCTGAACTTTTGGAAATTATGGCAAGAATGGTTTGATCAGGTATATCCTGATGGATCACTTATCAAGACTGTTGATGCCCCAGACGTCTACCTGATTCAGGACGGAGAAAAGCGACGATTTACCAGTATGAGCGCTCTTGCTACAAGGTTTGATCCCAAATTAATCCTTACCGTCCCTACCAGTGAACTCTCACGTTATGCTGATGGAAAAAATATTTCTCTTCCGAATTATTCCATAGCATTTGATGGCTCTACCTATTACCTTCTCGACTACGATTTCAAACGTCCCTTTGCTAGTGCTGACACGGTACGCCAGATCGGATACAACCCCGATGAAATCATAGAAGTAAACTCAAGCGATCTTGAACCATACATCTTGGGCAAAGTAATCGAAGGTACTGGAACTAGCGTTGCTCCACTCGGACGAGTAATCGAAGTAAAAGAATCGAAAAATCTATATTTTGTGAACGAAGGAATGATGCATCCTATATTTGATCCAGCAATTGTGAAAATCAATTTTCCGCACCTTTCGCTTGAGAAACTCTCAACCGAGCAGGTCGGAGCACTTGGAGTAAGCTTCGGCAGTCCTGTAGGATTGAAGGATGGTACGGTATTTGGAATCAAAGGATTTAATGAAGTATATGTCGTTGAAAAGGGTAAAAAACGACATATCGCGAGTGAAACCGTATTCAATGGACTCGGATTTAATCCTAAGAATATTGTGTGGGTCAGTGAATATGTAGGACTTGCACATGAAACTGGAGAACCGATTTATACCAAGCCTTCGACTTCCGTCTCTTCCAATTCCAATCAAACGAGTGTTTATACCCCCCTCCCTACTTCAAACACACCCACGACTGAAGCCAAGAAACCAGTCGATTACATGGTCCGGACTCCCGCGGACCATGTTTCATTTGTGGGCACCACTTTTGAAACACCCATTGATTCGTATGTCGTAGCTACGACTGACGGCACTATTCTTGCGGGGAAAAATATTGATACTGTACGTCCACTGGCTTCACTTACCAAACTCATGACTGCACATTTATTGATCGACGAACAATTGCCACTCAATGATTCAACAACATACACCGCATCGAAACATAAATCTGCGTATCACAATTTTTCTGTAGCTGAAGGTGATACTATCAAGAACAAGGATATTCTCTATTCGATGCTTATAGGATCAAATAATACGGCTTCGGTCATGCTCACTGACGCTCTTGGATATTCTGTATCGAACTTTTCGAAGCTTATGAACACTGAGGCAGAAAGTTTGGGACTCACTCATACCACTTTTACTGATTCATATGGATATGACCCAGCAAATGTAGGAACCCCTACAGAAGTTGTAACACTATTCCGTGAAGCTCTGAAAAGTGATACGATAGCTGCAGCCCTTGGTACTTCCCGATACTCATACGATGAGATCAGTAGTGCTGATACAACTACACGACATACCGTAGTCCACAGTAATACACTTCTCAAGCGAAACCTATCCTATACGATTCTTGCAAGTAAAACTGGGTTTCTCTATGAATCAGGGAGTTGCCTCATCATGCTTGTCGAGCGAAATGAAGATGGCAAAAAATTCATTGTTCTCACTATGGGTAACCCCGACTTTGGTTCTGAATCTCGATTCGATGAGCCAAATAGATTTACCACATGGGCTTTGAAAAATTTCTAACCCTTACTCTATGCCTCTCGTATTTGGAGCAATTGTTCCCCATTCGCCCGTACTCGTTCCTCCTATTGGAGGATCTGACCGCGACAAGGCTATTGAAACGATTGAAGCACTGTCCTCACTCGAAGAAAATTTATATCTCTCAAAACCACATTTGATTATTGTCTTCACTCCTCATTTTCAAGCACATTCTGATACCTTTGTAGTAAATGCACATACGAAATTCACTTCTTCATTTGAAGAATTTGGAGATCATTCACTCCGCCGAGAATTTACCGGATCCCCTGATTTTGCAGCAAAAATTGCTCATGCAGCGAGCCGAGAAAATATCCCATTGAAGCTCGTCAGTGAAGAAAAACTCGATCACGGATCTACCGTTCCTCTCTACTCTCTCGTAGGACACCTTGCACAAGTAAAAATACTTCCTATCGGACCATGTGATCTCGATGCCAAAACTCATCTTAATTTTGGTAATCTAATCAAAGAAGCATGCATGGATTCAGATAAGCGTATTGCCGTCATTGCTTCTGCAAATCTTTCACATGGAATTACTACTGATTCTCCTGCTGGGTTCCGAGAATCGGGGAAAAAATTTGATGAAAAAATTATAGAACTTCTCCAATCACGTAATACGAGTGGTATTGCGACACTTGACCCAGCATTTGTAGAATCTGCTGCTGAGACTGGCTACAAGCCACTGCTCATGCTTCTTGGCTCCCTCAAAAATATCAATTACGAATTCAAACACCTTGCATACGAACATCCTTTTGGCGTAGGATACCTCACAGCAGAATTCGTTTTCTCCTAAACGCACATACATGATCGCGACTATTGTTCCCCTGAAGCGTCTACCGCGCCATTCTTCATTATTTGATTACTCAATTCCTACTGAGCTTGAGCAGGTAATTGCCCCGGGGCAGCTCGTACAAATCGAACTTCGCAAAACTCTTGAATATGGAGTTGTTGTTTTGATTTCAGATACACCAAACCCAGAGTATGCTTACAAGCCACTTACTTCCATTGTTCACCATACACCATTATTTCCTGCAGCTATTCAACGCATCCTGCACGAACTTTCGATACTGTATGCAACGTCACTTGCAACGTTATACAAAACATCATCTCTACCCATGCAAAAAAGAAAGATTGCAAAAATTTTTCTTGAACCTACTACTCTCGAAACTGCTCCACACACCAAGTTTGAAGAGTCTTATGTACTCTATAGGACACCTGAAGAACGTACAAAATTCTTTTCTTCACTCGATTCTGCGCACACCACACTAATTCTCGTTCCTGAAGTTGCACAAATTGAGGCAATGCGGAACATACTACAAGAAAAAAATACATCAAACATTATTGTATGGAAATCAGAAATTAGTGATAAAGAAAAATTTGATCTGTGGCTTAGGGTACGCAATAACACCGAACCTCTCATTGTACTTGGTACTAGAAGCGCTCTCACTTTACCTTTTACCCGACTTGATCGAATTATTATTGATGCTGAACAGGATGAACAATACAAAAGCTACGATCAGCAGCCCAAATATCATGCACGTGATGTGGTACAGATACTCGGTAAACACTACAAGTCCAAGTGCATCTACGCCAGTTTTTCACCGAGCTTTGACCTCTATTATAAAATTGTAAAAGAAAAAATGCCTTGCCTTGTCGATGGCACACCTTACACTGATGGATTATTATTTGAAACCCAAAAAACCACTCATGAGTCTATCCGTATTCTTGAACATACAGTCCAGCCACGAGATGCTCGAGTATCTTCGATAACAACGGAAGAGAGAATTGTCGATGTAGCACAACAAAACACACAAGATATCGTCATACTTGTACAGCGCAAAGGGTTTGCAACCATGATCGTATGCAAACAGTGTGGGCATATTGAAACCTCTCCTACTACCGGACTTCCCATGTCGTATCATGAAGATACTCGTATGATGCACGGCACCCATAATGATGAACGTCGCCCACTTCCAACAGCATGCAGTGCATGCAGATCCACCATGATGCTTTTGAGAGGTACGGGAACTGAGAAAGTTGCTTCATATTTTTCAGAATTATTTACTAAAGAACACATAAATATTCCGGTATTCCGGGTCGATGATAATACTTCTGAGGCTACTTTAAAACAACTTGCGCTAGACAATCCCCGAGTACTGATTGGAACTGAAAAACTATTTTCCTATATCAGACCCGATCGAACGGCACTCTATACCATCCTTGATTTTGAAAGATATCTGGCCATTCCTGAATTTCAAACATTTGAACGAGTGGTCCACCTACTGAGTACCTTTAATTATCTGAGAAATCCTGAATCCCAATTTATTATTGAAACTAATTCAGCTGAAAAATCTATTTTCAAACTGTTTTCAGAAGGTGATCGTGTATACCGTACCGAGCTTGGCCTACGGCAAAAATTGGGTTACTCGCCTTACCAAAGTATGATAAAATATACACTGTCTTCACCTGATCGACAGGGTGCACGTACCCGAGTACAACAATTCAAGGAAGATATTACCAGACGATTGACACAAGGTACTATTACTGCTACCGTAAGTGAAATATTTGAGACACACCCAACCTACCACAAACGGATGTATTGGTGGGGAGTACTCGTAAAAACAGCACCGAAACAAATGGGTCGGGTTGCGGAAGCAATTAACCCTTACCTACCCGTCGGCTGTGTCGCTGACCTCAATCCTATTTCTATTTTTTCTCCCTAGTTTTACCTCTGTATGCTCACTATAGTTACTATTCCAGACAAAATACTCGAAACTCCTGCCCAAGAACTGACACTCGCAGAAATTAACACACCCAAAATACAGGGGTTGATTTCTGAAATGGTCCCGAAAATGTATGAAAGCGAAGGTATTGGACTTGCAGCCCCTCAGGTGAATCATTCGATACGAATATGCATCATTGGAAAAGAAGCTGTTAAAATGGATCGCAAAGCTACTATCCCCCACGAAGATTTAGTCCTCATTAATCCGACCTGGGTAAAGACCAGTAGAAAAACCAATAACGATCAGGAAGGCTGTCTCTCAATTCCCGGTCTATACGGAACCGTCAAGCGACACTCAGCAATACACGTCGAAGCACTTGATCGAGCGGGCAACAAATTATCATTTGAAGCCAGAAATTTCTTTGCTCGCGTGATACAGCATGAAGTAGATCATCTGGACGGAGTGTTGTTTACCACCAAAGCAACCAGTCTTAAGGAAATCAAGAAATAGTCTTATCATTCGAATCACTCAAACTGTCCATTTATTGGGCAGTTTTTTGTAACCTAGACAGATGTGGATAGACTTTATATATAAAACAATACTAGTGGTTGACTAAATACCTTTTATATCGTATACTCTAGCCTAGTTTATGTATATTCGGCGGTAGCTCAGCGGTAGAGCAACTGGCTGTTAAAAATTAGCAGCTCCTGATAGTAATGTCAGGATGCCAACGGAGTGAATTGCAGGAAACCGCTACTATGAATTTCATAGGGTAACCTGCAGCCAAGCCTTATCTGATACTCCAGTTTTACTGGAACTAGTAATGGATGAGGAAGGTTCAGAGACTATCCCTTTATGGGAGTACTTCCCCGACATTGTCGGGGCGGGAAGCGCTCCGCACCCCCAGGCTCTTGGAGGATTTATTTTCCAGGTTTACGGCATGGGTGATGACATAGTCCAGTCTCTCTTGAAAGAGGGAGGAAACTGTAACCAGTGGGTCGCGGGTTCGAGCCCCGCCCGCCGAGCAAAAACCAGTCTGTAAGGACTGGTTTTTTTTGTTTGTATAAGTCGTACCTTACATTGAAGCATGGTATACTGAAAAACATGTTTATCCAAAATTACGTATATAGAATAAAAAGATATTATGACAAAACATCGAATCTACACTATGAGTTTTGCAAGCGTCTATCCACTATATGTCGCTAAGGCAGAGAAAAAAGGGCGTACGAAGCCAGAAGTCGATGAAATCATTCGCTGGCTAACCGGATATAGTCAGAAGAAGTTGGAAACTCAGCTAAAAAAGCAAACAAACTTCGAAGATTTCTTTGCAGAAGCTCCGAAGCTGAATCCTTCACGAGCTTTGATCACTGGAGTCATTTGTGGTATGCGAGTAGAAGAAATCAAAGAACCTCTCATGCGAGAAATCCGCTATTTGGATAAACTGATTGATGAATTAGCACGAGGAAAGACGATGGAAAAAATCTTGAGGAAATAGAACAAAAATACTCTCCATATGGAGAGTATTTTTTCAGTTATTCGTAAGTTTATTCAGCTATTTTCAAAGAATTAAAGAAATGTTCGGAAGGCAGTTCTTCACCCTCACCATAGATATACGCCATTGAATACAGCTTACTGCCATTTAGAATATTTCTACCCTTGAGCACATATTTTTGCTCAGGAACACTGATTGAATAGTCTATTGAAGGAAACCCGCGATATTCCCCCGTCTGCAATTTTATAATTTCTCCTGCCACAGAAGTTTCCATTCCCTGAACCGTATTCAATAATACATTTTCAGGATTAGAAACATCATAACTTTTTGGATATTCGGTATACAATGCTTGCCACACACTCTCATCCGCGGCTCTAGACTGATAGAGATGTGTAGGATATGTCTCACCCTTTAGAGTAGTTAATGTGCCTGGCACATATTGCGGAGTATTTTCAAAATAGATTGAGAAATCTCCTTTGTCAGAAGTAAAATTCTGGTTATCGAGCTCTGGAGTAGTATCTCCTACCACCTCACTGTCTAATACAGGTGTCTCTACAGTACTTCCCCACCAGACAAAGGCTATGAATAAAAGGAGAAGTATTCCCAGTCCAATTAGAACTTTTTTCATATTATGCATTAATATTCCTCAAATTAATTGTTTTATTATACCAAACACCCTTTTATAATACAAAACACTCCCTCATCAATTGCTTCTATGATCTACATTAACTTTTCCTACTAACTGTAGAAATAATGTTATGTTTTAGTGTTTTTATCAATAAATCTATGTTTTTTTATTGAAATACTATACAATATACTCAACTTTTATATTCATACTATGTATCGAAAAATTATTTGTATTGCATTCGTCTTTGTATTATTTTCTGTTTTAGGTTACCCGACTCAAGCACAGACTACGTCACTCCCCGGATCAGTCAGCGAAGCAATTGAAACCGATGATTCGTTCTCCTTTCCTGTAGAATACGTTGAAGGAGCCGAAGCAGGAGAGCCTATAGAAGTAAAAGATGAATTCTACCAAGGAAAAATTACCAAAGTCATTACTGAAACAGAACAACACGGCTATGGAGAGGGGGAAACCATACTCGTTCAAGAACTCGAAGTGGAAATACTTTCTGGTGCTGAAAAAGGCCTCACAGTCACTCTCGTTAATGAAGTATTACTCCAAGATACGCCCGGATGGAAACTCGGAGTCGGAGATCGTATTGTTGTAGGAAAAAGCATTATTGCTGACGAGGTCCAGCACTACATTAGTGATAAATACCGTCTGAACGCTTTGTGGGTCGTCCTGTCTATCTTTATATTCATAACCCTACTTCTTACCAAATTTCATGGATTGAGGGCATTCGCGGGCCTTTTGGTGAGCTTTGGGGTGATTGTATGGTTCATTGTCCCTCAGATCATACAGGGTGCCAATCCCCTACTGGTAAGTCTCATTGGAACGAGTGTTATCGCTGCAACTTCCCTCTACATCGCACATGGGTTCCATGCCCGCACCTCGATTGCACTTTTCGCTACTATTATCTCTATTAGTATTGCCCTCGCACTATCATATTTCTTTGTCACCTTTACCCATCTATTTGGCATGGGAAGTGAAGAAGCGTTCTATCTCCAATTTGCTCCAGGCGCTGTAATTAATCTTCGTGGATTATTACTTGGTGGAATTATTATCGGAGTCTTGGGAATTCTTGATGATATTACGACAGCTCAAGCAGCCGTAGTTGAGCAAATTTATCATGCCAATCCTGAATTGAGTGCACGAGAGCTCTATCAACGCGCATCTGTCGTGGGACGCGAACATATCCTCTCTCTTGTAAACACACTGGTACTTGCCTACACCGGCGCATCACTTCCACTTATTTTATTATTTACCATTTACGAGAGACCAGCATGGGTCACTCTAAATAGTGAAATTATTCTGGAAGAAGTAATACGTATGATTATTGGAAGTATCACACTTATCATTGCGGTACCAATCGTTACTCTAATCGCCGTAAACTACTACAGCAAAAGAAGACCTCCTATTTCTTCACAACAAACAGCAGGTCATCATCATGTACACTAATCTGAACACAAAAAAATCCCGATTAAATCGGGATTTTTTTGTTTACTCTTATTTCCTCAATCGAGAAAATGAAAGTATGTTAGGGGGGGCTCACCCCCCCCCCACTGAAGCATAGGCATGCTATGCGATAATTCCTGCAGACTTCTGAATCGCTCTTACCATTCCGCGAAAGCGATCCATCAGTTGTCGTTTCAGGCTCTTTGCCTGATCAGAGGTAATATCACCTCGCTTCGCCAATCTCTTCAGCAACCTCTTGTTCTTGTTCCACGACTTCATCTGGAATCGCCGCCCACCAACGACGAGAAATGAACAATCATGCTCAAATTTCGCTTCCATTCTGCACTCCTTTTTTCCGTTGCCCTGCAATATATAATCGTAATCTAATTATTTTGTCAATAATTTTTATACGAACGGCGGATTTTTTATATATAAAAACAAAATAACCGATGTATAGTCGGTTATTTTGCATTACTCTTGTCTCCTTACAATTAAGAAAACAAAGGTGTATGGAGGGGCGACATACACACGTTTTCACGTATGAATGTCGCCCCTATGGAACGAAGTTGTCGACCCGAAGATCGACTGACTATGGTGGGGATCGTGGACCCCCTTCTTCTGTCTCTCAACTATATGAACCTACAGGCTCACACCGCTTTGCCCACGCGATACGCGGTGCGTTTCACAGAACGAGACCAGAAGGGCCTCGAGAACTAGAACGACCGAAGTCGAAGCGAGGTATGGGCCCTGTAAATGAGCGGCCCGAGAGAGAAGACGAAGACAAGGAGCAATGAGGCAAGGGAAGGGAAAAGGGAGTGCACAAGATTGGTGCGGATGATTGTTCTGCCTCTAAAAACTTTCACCACACCATCCATACTATATATTATATAGGATAGATGCTACGGAGAAATTTACTTGCGACTGAAGCTATATCTAATATACCACTGCAGGATTTTCCGTCAAATGAATTATTTTTTATCTGGGGATAAACACTGCGAGTAGAAAATAATAGAACTAACGATGATTCACAGGAATGGAACAAAAATTGCGACGCATACTGTATTTTGTATATGTTTTCCCATCACCTGATACTTGATTTTCCATAATTTCTCTCACAACAAATCCACATTTCGTATACACTCGAATTGCTGCTGTCTGCAGCGTATTTACTGTAAGCTCGATCACCTGCACCGTATAATTTTTCTCAAGTTCCGCTATCACTCCTTCGAGAAGTCTTGTTCCAATCCCCTGTCCCCGATACTCACCAGTAACATACACAGATTTAAGACACCATGTACTCTCACCTCTCAATTCAGCACTCACCATTCCTACCATTTGAGTATCTACTTTTGCTATAATAAAAAATTCATCCCGATTGTATCGGGATGAATTATAAATTTTCTTTTTCCAGTCACTTTCAGTCAATTTTATTTCTTCGTGGTAACCATTCTTAAATGCATGAGGCTCATTTTTGAGGGCTTGAAGTCTTAGAGCTCTTACCTCTTTCCACTCAGCAACTTTTGGAATTGTAATTTGAATATGGTGTATATGAGATGACATTATAGAACGATCTCGTCTACTTAATTCCACTATTTTATTTTCTCTGATTATAGCATAGCTTTGACTTTTGCAACAATAGCTTCCGCATCAATTCCTGCAGCATGATAGAGTTCTTCTGCAGTACCTGATAACTGATATCCAGTCACTCCAAGCATTTCGTATTTTTCAATTGTAATTCCGCGACTCAGACATTCTCTCGAAAGCATTCCGCCAAGTCCTGAATAAGGATTATGATCTTCGACTGTTATTACTTTACCCGTTTTTTCGATTGATTCAAAAATGGTTTCATCAAAGGCTTTGATTGAACTTGCAATCACTATTTCTACCGTTACTCCTTTTGACTTCAATACTTCCCACGCACGGAGTGCTTCAATCACTACTCCACCTATTGCGACAATGGTAAGTGAATCACCAATCCGGAGAATATCAGTCTTGCCGTAGGTGTACACATATTTTTCATTAAAAAATGGCTTTCCTGACCCACTCGTGAGCACTGGAATTTTGTGTCGACCCATCCGTAGATACACATTACCCTGATGCGCCGCAGCAAAACGAACGAGTCTATCGCAGTGATTGGGGTCAGCCGGTTCTAATTGCATGGTATTGAAAAATCCAACAACCGAAGCGGAATCATCAATTGCCTGATGAGTCGGTCCATCTTCTCCAACCGAAAGTCCACAATGAGTTGCAACCATTTTGACATTGGTCTCATTAATATCATTCACCCGAGCCTGATCTTTTGCACGGCTCGTCATAAATGCACCGAATGTTGAACAAAATGGTACAAACCCTGCAATTTCAAGCCCAGCAGAAGCTGAAACCATGAGCTGCTCTGCAACACCACATTCGACATGGCGATTCGGAAATGCTTTTTGTACTCCATCAGTTTTTACTGATCCTGCCAGATCGGCGGTAAGTGCTACAATATTTTTATTTAGTTTCGCAAGGTCAACGAGCGCTGTGCCATACGCGCTTCGACAATCAGTGAGCGTATCGGCCGCATATAATTTTGCTTTTCCAGATTTTATATCAGACTCACTCCCCAATTTTGTATGCTTCCAGACCGAGGGCTTAATCTGAATACTTTTTCTAAATTTTTTTAATATCTTTTCTTCATCAGCCGTTAACATAAGAGATGTCACAGCTTCGGCAATCTGTTCTACACTCGGAGCAGTACCATGCCAGGTTGCTTTATGTTCTCTTCCTTCGCTCTCCATAAAATCAACACCCTTACCCATGATCGTACTTGCACAAATGAATGTAGGATAACCATTTGGCTTTTGTGCAATTTCAAGTGCTTCAAAAATATCATCATAATTATGTCCATCGATTTCGAGCACATTCCACCCTCCTGCTTTGAAAATTTCTACGGGATTATACGGCATGATAGATTCTGTTGAATCTGAGAGCTGTACTCGGTTGTAATCCATTGCAACAACTAAATTATCTAGTTTGTATTTGTGCGCAAAATTCATCGCTTCATAAATTTGCCCTTCATTTCCTTCTCCATCACCAATCATCGCATAGACTTGCTGTCTTACTTTTTTTATTTTATACCCAAGAGCAGTACCGCATGCAACCGAGAGTCCAATTGCGAGAGGTCCTGTCCCATACCACACGCCTGGCACCTGACGAGTGACGTGCCCTTCAAACTTGGAACCAAATTTTCGAAATCCTTGGATCGCTTCTTCTTTTGATACCCACCCCATTTCAGCCAAAACTGAATATACAGCTGGTGAGATGTGGCCATTTGAAATAAAAACAGGCTCGCCTGTTTGTGAGATTATGGAAGTATACAGCACTGAAAGATAATCAATCGACGAAAGTGATCCACCCGGATGACCACTACCTGCATGTGCTGTCATTTCGAGAATAGACTTGCGACAGGATTGGGCAAAGAGTGCTGCTAGTTGTTTGGAGGTGACAGGCATAATGGAAGAAAGATTGAAGATTGTAAGATTAAAAGATTGGAATTCTAATTCATTCTTACAATCTTCAATCTTTTAATCTTCAAAAATAACTTTTGAACAATTATACCACGTAAGACACTACCTCTACCAATAACTCATTACTCAATCGACACTGTTTTCACATTCACAAACTCCCGAAGTCCAAAATATGAAAGTTCACGTCCGTATCCAGATTTTTTTATTCCACCAAATGGAAGACGCGGATCTGACTTCACCATTGAGTTTACAAATACACATCCAGCTTCAATCTGTGGAATTAATCGTTCAACCTGTTCTATATCATTTGACCAGAGCGAACTTCCAAGCCCGAATGGAGAATCATTTGCAACCGTAATAGCTTCCGCTTCATCTCGTACTTTAATAACAGAAGCAACTGGTCCAAAGATTTCTTCGTTATACGCAGGCATTCCAGATTTTACTCCAGTCAAAATAGTGGGCGTATAAAAATATCCTGGTTTTTCCATTCTACTTCCACCAATTGCAATATGCGCTCCTTTTTCAACTGATGATACTACTTGTTTATCGACTTCCCCCAATCCTGATTGCGTAGCAATTGGACCAATCAATACGCCCTCTTTTGTAGGATCGTCCGGAATATAGTTTTTGAATTCATTAGTAAATAATTCCAGAAACCTATCATATACTGATTCTTCAATAATAAATCGCTTTGCAGCAATGCAGCTCTGTCCACAATTTTGGAGTCGTGCTGCAGCGCCAACACGTGCAGCTTTTTCGATGTCCGCACTTGCAAGCACAATAAATGCATCACTCCCACCAAGCTCAAGCACCGATGGCTTGATTTCATCTCCTGCGATTTCGGCAACTTTTCTTCCTGCCCATTCGCTTCCGGTCAATGTCACTGCCTTTACTCGAGGATCACGAATAATCACTTCAGTACGTCCCCCGCTTACCAATAGATTCTGGAATATTCCTTCGTCGTATCCGCATTCGAGAAATATAGTTTCAATCGCTTCAGCACAGCGAGGCACGTTTGACGCATGTTTGAGCAATCCTACGTTTCCCGCAATCAGCGCAGGAGCTGCAAATCGTAGTACTTGCCAAAATGGATAATTCCATGGCATGACAGCAAATACAATCCCCAGAGGTTCGAGTGATACATAACTTTCTTTCGCATCAGTTACAACCATTTCACGCTTGAGCATTTCAGGACCATGTTCTGCATAATAGTCGCAGGCAACCGCGCACTTTTCAATTTCAGCGATTGATGGAGCGAGTGGTCGGCCAATTTCTTCAGTAATTAATGTCCCATATATAACCTTTTTTTCACGGAGGTGAGTGGCAACACGACGAAGCATTTCGGATCGCTTTTCAATTGGTACTTTTTTATACAACTGAAAAGCTGATTGCGCTTTTGCAATTTTATTTTTAATTTGGTCATCGGTAAGCTCATCGAACTTCTGAGTATCTTCACCGGTCGCTGGATTGTGGGAGATAATGGGCATAACATGAAACTCAAAATGTAAAACTAAAACTTAAAGCAGAAAAACTACTCGATGGGACATACTTTTTCTTGCAACTCCTTCGTAAACACTTTGTAATTCTCACTATAATCAATAGGCACCTCAATGACATGAACTCCCGATAGTACGAGTGTTTTTTCTAACAGAGATTTTAAAGATTCAGTCTCGGTAACCCGATATCCATATGCACCGTAACTCTCGGCATATTTTACAAAATCAGGATTAGTAAAACTCAATCCAAAATCCTGCATTTTTTGACTCTCCTGTTTCCATTTGATCATACCGTATCCATTGTCATTCAAAATAAGGATAACTAAATCAAGTTTGAGTCGGAGCGCAGTTTCTAATTCCTGAGAATTCATCATAAATCCCCCATCTCCTGCAATGACAATTACTTTTTTTTCTGGATTAACTAGTTTTGCTGCAATCCCACCAGGTAATCCCGCACCCATAGTTGCGAGCGCATTATCAAGAAGTATGGTATTTCTTTCGTACGCCCGAAAATAACGCGCAAACCAGAGTTTGTACATTCCATTATCTAGCGAGAGGACTCCGTCTCGAGGCAACATTTCTCGAACGGTTTTCACAATTGATTGGGGTTTTGGTGGAAAAGAAATTTCATTCATTTCACGTTCCATTTTTTCGAACAATTCTGATTTTACTCTAAGAGCATAACTCGTATCCCAATTTTGCGGCGTAATACGCTCCGCCATTTGCCAGAGAGCATTTCCAATATCACCTAGTACCTCCCATTGCGGAAAATATACGGTATCAATATGTGCTGAACAAAAATTCACATGAATAACTTGCTGATCTTTTTTCATGAAAAATGGTGGCTTCTCAATCACGTCATGACCCACATTGACAATCAAGTCAGCGCGATCAACTGCACAATGCAAATAGTCGTTACCCGAAAGCGCAGCACACCCTAGATACAGCGGATGAGATTCATCGATTACCCCTTTTCCCATTTGAGTGCTAAAAAATGGGATTTTTGTTTTTTCAATAAATTGTAATAGTGATTTACTTACTAATTTTCGATTCGCCCCTGCACCCACTAGAATCAATGGATGTTTTGATTGTTCAATCATGTCTACAGCACGCGCAATTGCTTTTTCTTCGGCAGCAGGACGTCTCACCTGATTGATTTCAAATAACACTGTATCAGGAACAACTTCTGCAGCAATATCTTCTGGTAATTCAAGATGCACTGCACCTGGTCGCTCGTCAATCGCGATTCTAAAACATTCACGAACTAACGCAGGAATATTCTCTGCATGCACAATTTGTTTGGTGAATTTCGTAAGAGGCCGCATCATCTGCACCGTATCAATAATCTGGAAATGGCCCTGCTTACTTTTCTTGATCGGCTTTTGCCCCGTAATCATGAGGATCGGCATTGCACCCAACTGTGCATATGCCGCGGCAGTCACCAAATTCGTAGCCCCCGGACCAAGAGTTGAGAGGCAAACTCCCACTTTTCCAGTCAGTCTCCCATACGTAGCTGCCATAAATCCAGCACTTTGTTCATGCCGTGTGACCACTAATTTGATCGAGGAGTTACTCAATGCTTCCAAAAAATCAAGATTTTCTTCTCCAGGAATACCAAAAATATATTCTACCCCCTCATGTTCGAGTGCTTTAACGAATAATTCGGATGCTTTCATAACCTTATACAGATTGAAGATTGGAAGACTAAAGATTATTAAGATACACCAATCTTTAGTCTTATTTATTCTTTAATAAATCCCTAATCTCCTCAAGCAACATTTCTTGCTTTGGCGGAGTAGGCTGCTGTGGCTCATCTTCTTTTTTCTTTGCCATTTTATTCGCAATCTTTACCATCATAAATACTGCGAGAGCAATAATCAGGAAGTCGATGATGTTTTGGATAAACATACCGTAGTTGAAAGATACTGTTTGCGCTACCACCTCACCTGCCGCATTAAGTTCTTCTGGTTTTAATACCACTTTCAAATTCTTGAAGTCAACACCACCAATCACAAAACCAAGCGGAGGCATGATTACATCAGCTACGAGTGACGATACAATCTTTCCAAAGGCACCGCCAATAATAATACCTACAGCCATATCGATCATGTTCCCGCGCATGGCAAATTTTTTGAAATCCTGTATAAAACCCATACCTATATCTTAAGATTGAATACGCTCATTCTAACATTATGTCCTGTAAAAGAAAAGCGCCAATTCTGGCGCCTTCTCTATAAGAAATGTAAACTGTTTACTCCACAATGATAGTACCCACCATTCCCATTTCTCGATGTTTTCCTACACTGCAATAATATTCAAATGTTCCTGTTTTGTCAGCAGTGAATTCTACCACTTCCTCCTGACCTGCACCGATCTGTTTTGTTTTTACATTGAATTCGTCGAGTACCCAGTCATGAAATCCTTCTTCATTTTTGAATGTGACTCGAACTTTATCACCTTTCTTCACTCGAATCTCTTTCAAATCAAAAGCCATATTTGTCCCAACCACTGTTACGTCTACTACATCTTGTTCTACTCCCACACCTACATCAACACCAAGTTCCAGTCCGCCTTCATTTGTCTCTTCTGAGCCAGAAGTCGTGTCAGTGTTTGTCTGTGTTTCAGGAGCAGATGGAGTAATAGTAGTATTCGATGTCGTAGAGCAGCCAGCGCCTGCAAGAAGCAAGACAGCAATGAGTACAAAAGCTTTTTTCATATATGTGTATAATTAAAAATTAGACTCTAAATAGTATACTTCTATTACAACCCGGTCGTCAATATTATTTCATTGGAACGAGCACAGTGTTTTTTTGAACTGGAATGGTAAAGGAAATCATTCCATTTGTTACTGATTTTCTAAAATTTTCATCTCCCATTGAGGCTTGCCCAACAAGTGAAAGAACTGATTCACGCTCGAGAGTGTCGGCTACAAATGGCTGCGTTTGTTTATTGATATGTACAGGAATCAGACTTATTTGTGTAGTCAAATTCTCGGTATCTTTTTCTAATGCCAATGAAAGCAATAATCCTTGCATGGTTTCAAGCGAAAAATATTGATCAAATACAAAATTTCCTAGGCTATAAAATATAATCCGATCTTTATATAATTCCACTGGTTGAATCACATGAGGGTGAGCTCCAATAATCAAATCAACTCCCGCATCAATCATAGCGTACGCTTCTTCTTTCTGAAGAACAGATGGCGTACTCGTCACATATTCGTGACCCCAATGTGGGTATGCAATCAGCATATCTACCTCTGGTCGAATTCTTTTGATTTCCTCAATCACATTTTCAAACCCTTGTTCAATCAGCTGATGATGCCCTACAAATCCAATTTTGAATCCTTTTTTTTCTACAATCACTGAAAGTTTTTGAGTTGCACGATTATTCGGATCACCAAACCACTCAATCCCCGCTTCATCAAGGAATTTTTTTGTTTGTTCCAATCCTTCAAAACCGAAATTTGTGGTGTGATTATTCGCAAGACTTACTACATCAAAATTTTCTTTGAGGGTTGTCGTCACCTTCGGGGAAAAAGTGAAACTCAGTCCTCGTCCCCCGTTTACAATATTTGCCGTAGATTTATTTGTGGTAATTGGCCCTTCGAGATTTACCACACGGAGATCTGCTTGTTGTAACGTAGAAGAAATCATGCGAAATGAGTACCCAAAGTCGTTATGTCTCTGTGCCAACAAAAACATGGTCCGATCAAGCATGATATCCCCTGCTGCCAGTATGGTTAGTTTATCTATTTCTTGAACTACTAGTTGAGTCTTATTATCCTCTTCAACTACTGTTTCATCTGTATTTGGGTTAGAGTCACTGAAATCTGGTGGATTAGATGGCCAGAATAACCACGTAATAACAACAGCCACGCAAGTTGCTGCGACACTAATAATTGCGAAGTATTTCCAAAAGTTGGGGTGCATATAACGACAGATTAACATAAAAACACACGACATTCAATCGTGTGTTTTTATTACTTTTATCCTCTTGGCTCAGCCACTGGCTCTGCCATTGGTACTGGATTAATCACCGCATCTCGGAGCATTGGTTCAAATGGCATGATCTGAATCGGCTCTTGATTTTCAAGCTCAGACAACATTTCACTCGCAAGTGGGATTACAATCTTACTCTGCCACAATCCTTCACCTTGTAATCGGTCAAAATCTTTTACTTCTGCAATAATTGCAGGAACAAATATTTCACTTGAATTTCCATTGGCTTCATTGTACTGCCATCGGCGCATATACCCGAGTGAAGCATTTTCTAATTCACCGTCTACTGTTTTGGTAGGTTCAGCATATACTGCCATTCGAGCTTTTTCGATAATTGCTCGAAGTCTAGCCTCATCTGTTTCACCCTTATATGATGACCCACTAAAGGTCTTGGTCATGATTCCGTCGACACTCGTTACTTTCATTTCTTGTGTGTTGATATTCACACGAATTCCCATAGGTTCACCATACTCCTCATACACGGGTTGACCATTAATCATCAGCTGATATACCACGGTATGGACGTTTGAGATATAGAACGAACTCTTATCTTCTGCAGCAGCGTAGGCTACTCTCCAGCGTGAATCTACCGCTCCTTCGCCATATGAGCTCATATCGATTCCATATTCACCAAGAAATGCATCTGCAACACTTTTCAATTGATTATCTTCAGGGACTTCATCAATTGAAAGCATGTTTGGATCAGCACACATTCCATTGACACAATCGATTTCTCTTCGAAGTGTGTGCCATTTGGCATAGTTTTCAGAGATTGATACATATCCACCAATCATATCCACGTGTATGATATATCCTTTGTCTCGATCTTCAGCAAGCGAAAAATTCTGTACCTGAGCTTGTTGTAATTTTCCGAGATCAAAGATACCCAGTTTTATTTTCTGTAAAATTCCTGCGTATTGTTTTGCAGCGTCAATTCCTGACTCCCTCTTCAATACTTCAATACTATCACTAAGCTCTGGCAACTCGCCAGTGAAGGTGAAATTGTAATTCGTATATACAGGATTATAAATCATTGAAGTTGCACTTATTTTTGCTGAGTCACCGCCCATACCAAGTGCCATATTTCCAACCCCGTCTCGAGCACTCTCAGTATTGTTTGTGCTCAGTGCTACCGGTGCTAAAGGACCAAAAGCATTTGCTTCTGCTCTTACTACTTGCGTACCTCTCGTAAAGCTATTGTCCATGATTTCTGATCCCAAATTCGGACTCATATAGACAATAGGCAATGCAATTGCGGCTGTTGCAAGCGCTCCACCAAGTGTATAGACAAATTTTGATCGGAAGAATGAGAATGTCTGTTTTTCTTGTACGGTCTCATGAGAAAATTTCTCGAGCACTTTTGTTTTCAGTTCACGAGCAAAATTCTCATCGAATTGTGTGTTTGGTTTATTTTTCATCATAGTATCAACTATTTGTGCGATTTCCGCCTGATGATTTTTTAACTCAGGATCAATCTGATAAAGTTCATCGAGAATAAATTGAATATTTTTTTCCATATATTATTTACTACATTAAATATTAACGGGATATCCTTACACCTGTACTACGTATTACTTCATCTGGAGTAACAACGCGATATACACTCCGAGTGGCAAGTGGGTTCGGAGTTCTTTCAGTGCTCGAGAAGCAGCCATTTTCAAACTCGCTTCACTTTTTCCGAGCACCTCAGCAATTTCCTTGTAGGTAAGCTCATCCCAGACTCGAAGGATAATAATTTCGCGTTCACGTTCTGATAATTTTTCCAATGCGATTTCTACTTTTTTGAGCATGTCTTTATTTTCTATATGCGTCTTCAAATCAGCTGTATCTACCACATCAAAATCTTCAGGGAACCCCGTTGTTTTTTTGTTTACTCGATATTGATCTACCAGGGTATTTCTTGCAATTCGGTATAGCCATGATGCTGCCGAGCCTTTACTCGGATCAAATGATCCTACATGCTCGAGCGCTTTCATGAATGTATCTGCGACAATATCTTCGGCAGACTGCTTGTCTTTTACCCGAAAAAAGGCATAATCGTAGAGTTTTTTCACAAACCCATCATACACTTCTCCAAAAGCGGCTCGATCCCCTTTTTGTGCAAGTACAAGCTTATCCTCAAAAAAACCTATAGCCATAATACAAAATTAAAATGTGTATATAGTATACGGTAAAGAACAAAAAAAGTAACATCAGGTCTGTTATACACATCGACGTATTTTCTCATACACGAGAACATGTTACGCTATTACCCTCCCAGGGTTTTACGGCATACCCGAGGAGAAGTGCTACCGTCAACAATGCCGTCCAAGGAGTGGCCACATGGCCAAAGTGTTTACGATACTGATCGAGGGTGATAAAAATCCGAATGAAGGCGAAGTCTACCTGCGTCTCGCAAAGGCTCGCGACTTCTTCGGTGAATGCGAGGTGACCTTCTACGGAAGAGATTCAAAGACTAGTGAGCCTGTCCAACACTCCTTCCTTATCTGGGGTGTAGGACGAGTTCCAAAATCGATGAATCGACTGAAGATCGAAGGCTGCTACCGCATCGCTGATGAGCGTCCCTCGGTCTTGATTGAGGAGTATGACTTCTCGAAAAAGACCGGCACGATGACTTACACTCTCCCCAAAACAAAACCGGGAGAGGTGATGGAAGATACTAACTTCAACCGCGGGTTGGCTGTTGCCTAACCCTCGATAAACCCAGTGTCGTTATCCGCACCTGCATTGTTCAGTCTAACAGATTGTTCAATCAGGTGCGGATGTTTTCTTATTGCAAAGAACGCCGGTATAGCGTATACTGTTTTCTTTATACCTATACCAAACTCTATGGAAGAAACAAAGAAAAAAATCGCTGTCTTTGATATTGATGGAACTATTTTCCGTTCGAATTTACATTTTGAATTGTTTAAAGCATTGGTTAAATATGATATTTTTCCTTCAATCGTATTGAAAGAAATCGAGGAATACCACGATGATTGGATCAATCGCCGGGGACAATATCGCGACTTTGAACAATCTCTCATTCGTTCATATAAAAATCGTCTAACAAGAAAAGTGGTAGAAGATATTGAAAAAGTAAGTAGATACGTGGTCCAAGAAAAAATGGAGCATGTCTACGTATATACCAGAAACCTCATTGAAAGACTTCGAAAAGATTATGTACTACTTGCAATTTCTGGATCGCCTCGGGAAATTGTAGACGCGTTTACCATTGATTGGAAATTTGATAAAGCCTACGGAACTATTTATGGCTCAGAGGATGGTCTATACACCGGTGAAGTTCTCTTCCCTTCGTATGAAGTAAAAGATACGACACTCAAAAACTTTTGTGCTGAACATAATCTAAGCCTCGAAGGATCAATCGGTGTAGGTGACACCAGTGGTGATGTGGCATTTCTCAACTTGGTCGAACATCCGATTGCGTTTAATCCAAGCAAAGAATTATTTGAAACAGCAAAACAGCGTGGATGGAAAACAGTAGTAGAACGAAAAGATGTGATTTACGAAATTTAAGATGAATTATAAAAAAACACCCAGATGTACAGTCCGGGTGTTTTTTTATAATTCAACTATGATGTTACTTCTGCTTCCGCGTCATTTTTCTGTTCAAATTTATGCATCATTTTACCTTTCATTTTGGGCACATGATTTTTGGTAAATTCAATTCGTTTGTCTGCCTGCTCCTGAGTGATTACCCCACTAGCCACCAGTGTCTGCATCTGCTCTTTCATTTTTTCTTCATGTTGAGCTTTCATCTTTGTTCTAATTGTTTCTGGATCAATACCTTTCTCCTCAAGCAATTCATTCATCTTTTTTCCCTCTGCCCACGCATTTTTGATTTCATCAATGCTGAGTCCAGTAAGTTCTGCCTGATTCGCAAACATGTCTGATTGATGGCTCGCGAATTCTTCTGGATCCATGTTATTAAAGGCAAAGAAGCCTCCTCCATGTCCACCTACCCTATTTTTTTCACCAGTTCCCATTTCCTTTGCTGATACGACTCCTGCACCTAATAGTGCAAATGCTATTGCAGGTATTACCGCATATTTGATACTTTTTTTCATAGTATTATATGTAATTATGATTTAGCATGATGTTTCCCGGGCTACATATATTACTACACCTGTTCCCAATTATTTATTTCATTCTGATATTTTCCGCACCCCCATTGCCCTAATCTCATTTTCAAACCGAGGACCCATAATCATCACTCGATCTCCCGCATGAAATTGCACATCTCTTTTGATTTGTGTCTGTGGCGTAATAATTACCATGAACATCTCATTGCGGGGATTCTGTATATCAAATCCTCTTGGGGTAATCACCATTATCCTTCCCATATGCACTTCCTTGAACATTGGATGCCTAATATCAGGGTACCCGCCACCGACGAGTGGTATATTGAATTCTGGTGCATGTCGTATCATGACAGTATGTAAGGGAGTACGAGCCACAATCCACCCTCCCACACATGCGATCAACACAATTAATGCTGCTGAATACACTAGTGGAGTCTTATACGCGAATGAGTATGAGCGCACTAGAATTTCTAAAATAACCAAAAATATTCCTACCAAGAGAATCAAGAGCCATGGCAGTGAGCGCAAAAAGATAATGGTTCCTCGTACCCCAAATCCTGGTGTAAATATAACCCCCGTTTCACGAAGTCCAAAAATAATCAGACTAATCAGATAAAATAATGACAATGCCAGAATAACCGAGCCTAAAATGAGTAGCACGGTTTTCAACATAAAATGCCACTTGGGACGCATTTTCAACTCCCCTTTCTTAATGGATTCAAGAATGAGGTCGATATTAATTTTTTTATTTTCTTCCTGCATACTTATGTATTAGAAATCATTTTTTTGAGCATTTCCCTGCCTCTCGTAATTCTGACCCCCACCGTTGAAATCGGTATTTTCAGAATCTCTGCGATTTCTTTGTATTCCAATTCTTCAAAATAAAATAACACCAGTGCTTCGCGATATTTGGGGGATAATTTTTTCATGACATCTGCTACCGATTCAGCGTCTTCAACTTTTAGAAAATCATCTTCAAGAGTTTCGGTGGTTTTGGATGGAATTTTTACCAATGTATCAAAGTCAAAAAATGATACTGGTTCTCTCCCATTCTTCTTGATTACATTGATAAACGTATTATGCGCAATGCGGTACAGCCAGGTTGAAAATTTCTTGGTAGTATTAAAGCTTTGAATATTTTTATAGGTTTTTATAAACACTTCCTGAACTGCATCCTCTAGATCTTCGTAGGTATACAAAAACCGCTTGCCATAACGAAGCATTTTTTGTTCATATCGATTGAATAACGCACTAAAGGCTTCGCTGTTTCCCTGTTGTACATCCAATGCTAGTTCCTCATCCGTTCGGAGTGGGTCCATAAAATGAAATTCGGGAGCTATACATTACTACAATTATATCATATCCTTTATTTCACCTAGTAGTCTATAATACAAAAATAGCCTTATTTAAGGCTATTTTTACACCACTTCTTTATTAATCTTTCTTCTCTTCCACCTCTTCTGATTTCTCGTGTTTTTTTTCTTTCTCTTCTTTTGCGTCATCTAGCCCTGCTTTAAACCCTTTCATAAAGTTTTTTCCAGTATTGTCTGCCATATCATTAGGTGTTACGTACCTACTTAACGAAGGTCTGTTTTTACTATAGTGCTATACGCTAATCCTGTCAACCCTTACTCACACGTTTCTTATGTATTTTTGTAAAAATAGAGTATAGTTGCTATGATATCATCCTATGCAACTTCCCTACCGAAAACCAGGCAAATACGCCCACACCCCCATGGACCCTTTTGTTACCCAAGAAAAACTAGATGAGCTCACTCGCAAACTCGAGCGATTGTATGCAGATCGGCCACAGCTAGCAAAAGAAGTAGGACGCCTAGCAGAGCTCGGAGACTTTTCTGAAAATGTAGAATATCAACTAGCAAAAGGAAAACTACGATCAGTCAATCAGCGAATCCTTATTTTGGAAAACCAACTCAAACATTCAGAAGTTATCTCTTCCACCTCAAAAGGCACTATGATCGAACTAGGAGACACCGTCACTGTACAGGCCAATGGATCAGAAAAAACATATCAGATATTAGGGTCAAGCGAGACCAATCCACACAAAGGAATCATTTCACACAATTCCCCTATGGGAGAAGCATTAGTCGGAAAAAAAGTGGGAGACACCGTCACTATCGAAATCGGAAAGAAAACAATCGACTATGTAATAATAAAAAAAGAGCGCCCGAGTTAGCGCCTTTTTTATTACTGTTGTTTTTCAATTTCCTCTGCAAGTAATTGTCGTCCTTTGACTGCCCACATCTCATGCCCACTATGTTCCATCTCTAGCGTATAATCAGTAATCAAGAGCCTTCTTTTTGCTTCATCTTTTTCTACCTCCATTTCTAAGTATAATGTTAAAAAATCATACTGGGTTTGCAAGCGTGTTTCTTCGTCTTCCACCTGAAGCCACAAATTATTTTCAAACGCCCATACGACAAAGTCTTTATCGTTTTTCTTCTCCTCAATCATCGTAAGCAATGTTTCCTGCACTTCATCCGTTGTGGTTCCACTATAATCATTTTGCCCCAGATTATTTTTGATTCTACCAAGCGTATTATCTAGGTATTCACCCAGTTCATCTGGAATATACGGGATATCCGCGACCATATGCGCCGGACGCATCGCAAGGATAATATCATCAGGACGTTCGGAAATTTTCATATTCGATAGCGCACTTACGAGTGCTTCTGCTTCATCAAATGATAAATCGGTTTTTACAATTTTATATACGACATAGTGAAGTGCCTTATCAATTTTTGATGGCTCATCTGGTACATACCCTACCAACATTTGTTTCAAAAATGTTGAATGATTGTGTGCGCGCTGTGGTTCACCAATTTGGTACGCATGTCTCTGTCGAAGCCACTGGAGTGTTTCAGTAGTCGGAAGACGCAAACTTCGGAGTACTCCTAGAGTTTCTGAAAATCCCACAATCACGAGATAATCGGCTTTCATCCCAAGTATCTTTTCAATTTGATTAATACCATATTCAATTCCACCAAGCCCACATGCATTGGACACGTAATAATCAGATGACGTTGCGCCTGTACCTGGAGGAAGCGGTGAATACGTTCCACGAGGTACCGCAGTAATTGTCACCTTCTCCTCCTTAGTATCAATAGTAATCATCTGGATCACGTCGCAGTGTCCACTGGTCTGCCCTACACGTTTATCAAGCCCAATCAAAAGCACACGCGCAATACCATCTTCACCAAATGGGTCCGCGTTATTATCACTCTCAACACGAGCGCGACGAGCATCAAGCACGCGATCAATCGCTTCTGTCCGAGCCTTCTCCATAGCCCCACCTGGGTCGCCTGCCCGAAACCACAAAATGTTCCTCCAGATATACCATCCAGTAAAACCAAGGACTAGGATAAAAATTGTAAATAGTAGTATTTTTTTCATGACGCCTATTGTACTTAGTTATATCAAAAAATACAACGCCACCTTGGACACTTATCTTGTTCAGGCTGTGGATTATTTGATAGCAATTGGGTAGAGCGATTGTGCCCCCTTCTGTTCCCTATGGAAAAATCCATATATCAATCTATACCCCCAATGGGTCAAAAATACCATACTTCCCGTATAGATAGGCCACAAAACGGTATATCCCCACTTAGGCAAAAATGAGACACAGGGAGCAAACACACAATTTACATTCTCACCTACCGGAGTGAATAATACGACCGAGGTATACATAATAGCGCAATATAGGGCTGAATAGGATAATGATATCAGACGTGGTTTTTCTTTGCGCAAAAACCACAAGGTACCTATGGGAAGCAACACATGCACCATAAGTGCAATAGTTTTTGCATAATTGAATGACCCTTCAAACATATAGCTTGTAATAGTCAACGCTTCGAAACCAAGTATATGACTTATAAATCCAATCAACCATAACATCTGAATCACGATTCCTACCTGCAAAATACCTATCACCATTTGTTTATGCCCTTTGTAATATGCATATGAATATAGAATTGCCGCATGATTACAAAACCAAAAAATATCAGACCCTTTTTTTGGACTAAACAGATATTCCGACAACACAAGGGCTTGGATTAAGATGAAAAACAAGATGTACCAAAAATTCTTTATTTTTTCTCCACCCCTTTCATTCATCGGAACGAGTACATTGTCCGCATGAATTGTAAGCATAGGTATGGGTTATACCCCTCTATATGTACCCTACACCCATATCTCACATATGTCTACCAGGATAGAGTGTAAAACACCTTTACCTCTATATATCTCACACAAAAACTTATTTTATACAAAACATTTTTGTGATTGTATTGTTTTTAATAACTGCATTCGCACCCGCGATACTGAGAAGTACAACCATAGAAAAACTAGCCGCTGGAGAAAAACACACCCATTATAAAACTATCTAGATAAACTATTCAACACTGCAGGCAATCGCATTTAGTTTCCCCCTCGTCTGTGGACCAATGTACCCGACACGATCAATGCCATGTTCTGCTTGGAATTTTATTACCGCTTCACGAGTAAGGGGTCCAAAAAAACCAGTTGGAGCATGCGACAAGTACGATGATTTATTAAGAAGCTCCTGAGCAATCGTAACCCATGTATTCTGCATCCCATACATCAAGGTTGTTGTGGTGTCTAGGCATTTTTTTGCAGTATTTTCTAAAAGAGGTGGCGGCACTACCGTTGAAGATGCACATTGCTCCTCATGGATTTTCTTTATTTTTACAAGACTGGTTGTGTAGACATACCCAGTCCCCTTTGAGATACCCCATGGTGTTAAAATTTCTGCAACATTTTTCTCTTGCCAACGAACCACTGCATCAAAGTCTACCCGGTCGTAAAATCCATCAACAGATAATTGTGCATGTTCGTACGTATTTAAAAATTTCTCGAGCAATCGCACATCATCTGGATTATTTTGAAACCCAATACGAATAGGATTTTTTAGATATAATTCAACCCCACAAGAAAGTCCTTTTTCCATCTGAACAGGGGTGAGTGTAATTGAATCAGAAATGACCAAAGTTCCACCTTCGAATGAACGAAGTTTAATATACACCGTTTTCATTCCAGCCCCACTACTCAATCTATACTCAGTAGGATTTGCAAATGAGACAAATAAACCATTGGCAAAATTAGGATCTTCGCTGATTACCATCTGCATTGCATTATCTGCATTGATAGTAAGAATCACGTTATTATCTGCCGTTTCTTCTGCACCACCATTTATAAGAAGTGCACCAATTGTAGGCGTAACTCCAGGATGTGTGATCGGGACACTCGGAGGAATAAAAGTTCCCCCACCACTCTCCTGCATTTCATGACCAAACAATCCAAAAATTGAAAAACTATCTGAAGTACAGCTAATAGTATTTATTGAAGCACTGACCGTGCAATCATCTAGAGCCCTCCATGCACTATTGTGGTAGTGGTACAGTAACAAAGATGATTCATCCAGACCTTGAATTTCATCATTTGAATACGTATAGGTAATTGTTACTGGAGTATCAAACGAATCAAGAATAATTGAATCATTGATAATCGCTTTTACATCAAACACAATGTCCCCTACTACAGCATCAGGGCCGGTCGGCATACCCGTATTTGGCAGTACAGTACCTTTCTGTAGCGCATGGATTTGAATGACTAGACTATCAGAGTCTTCGGTCACCCCCGTTGGAACAACAACCTGAATAGTCGATTTTTCTGTAGGAAGCGAAGCTGAACCTCCTGACACAACATCCATAGGAGTGGACGTTGCACTTGAGGCACTAACAATTGATTCACCTAAACATCCAGTAGTTATAAATTCTTGCGCAGTAGAGGATACTGTATTACCCGACGCATCACGCGACTGTACAGTATAGAAGTACGTCGTACAAGCAAGAAGTGGCGATAGATCTACTTGATGCGAGACTACTCGAGGACTTATATCAGATTCAGCTGTGCTTACGGTTAAATTTTGTGTTAACCCAAAATACACTCTACTTGATGCAAGCTCATTAGTACTCCATGAGATAGTAGTTGACGTCTGCCCAGGCGTCGAGGTCACATTAGTAATTACTGGTGCAGTAAAATCACCCGTAGTAAAATTCCATGTAGTACTATTAGAAATACCTGAGTACCCAACTAACGATACATTAGTAAAGGCTGTGGACGACACAAGCACATAATATCCGGTTTGTTCGTCAAAAATGACTGAAGGATTTACCGTAATCGTATTAGTTCCACCTCCACTGACCTGAGCACTCAAGACCGAAATTTGCTCGACCAAACTACCGTCAGAGCTCTTTCGAACTTCGATATACCCTGTACTTGTAACTACAGTACTACTAAATACCATAGTCAAGTTTGGTTCAACCGCAATTCCAGTTGCATTATCTGCAGGTGTCCGAGAATTCAAGACTGGAGCACTCACCGTTGTGATTGATACGTTTTTTCCAGACACACCAGGCAAATTTCCTGGTTCCCCAAACTCTACCACATATCCTGAAATCGAATAATCACACGGCAAATCATTCCAGGTACCATTAGTCACATAGAATTGACCACAATCTTCACCTACTCCATGGTCATTTGGTTCTGAACCTGCCCAGTTTTCATAATTTCCGCCCACAGCACTTCCACCTGCAGCGCCTGACCAAAACTGTGTCCCATTCTCAGGACCGGTAACCCATTTCCAATTCCCTTCTTGCACTGAGTCGCTTGCACCCATCCATCCATCCCCTTGGAGACGATCGGCAACAAAATCGTTTTCTTCTTGAGAGAGAATCGTTGCTAGATATCCCGGCACCCCGTACGCAGTCTGATTCTGAGCAGCGGTCACCGCACTGTTCCAGCTGATTACACCCGAAATAAATTTGTACAAATGTCCATTGTCTGCAAAAAAGACTTCACCCTGCTCTACCAACGAAACCTCAAGTGTGTCCGTGCCAGTGCCACCACGTGTATAGGTAAGCGTCTGCAATGCTGCATTGATATTGGCGACTGTTCCACTAAATTGTAATGTGGAGCCAGTCTGCCCTCCCGTAAAGGTCAACCCGGTCACTGATCCGAAGGCAAGCGTACCATTAGTCACCAGCAACTTTACTGGTGTAGTAGAGGCGCTATTTCCTATCAATTGTATGTCAGTGACCTGAGTGGCTACCCCAACCGTCGTAGTAGCAGCATCTGGACCTGATATGGTAATTGAACCTGAAGCACTAACTCTATTAACTCCACTAAATAGTAAAATAAAGACACTAATTCCAACTATAGTACTCGAAAAGATATACGCAACACGTTTATATAACATAAATGAAGATAAAATTTTTTAAAGTATATCAAATTTCTTTTAAAAAAAATATACTCTTTTGTTTGTAGTAAAAATAAAAAACTCTATTTACTGAATTTTTTATCACAAAATCATTATCTGACTACGCACTTTTAAACTCTCCTACAATTGCCTCAAGTATATCGTGGAAGCTAATGATACCCAAGACCTCACCCGTCCCTTTATTATCAGTAATAAGTACAATACTCACCGATGATCTTTTGAGTCTTTCGATCGCCACAAGAGATGGTACATCTGCATTGATATGCATCACTGGCTGAATGAGCGCCTGCAAGTCAATTCCTCCTTTTTCATTCTTAAACAAATGAGACAACACGTCTTTGGTCTCTATAGCCCCAAGATTTTTATCGAGCGATCCTTCACACACCGGAAAAACTGATCGATCACTTCCGGTTATTTTGTTTCTAATAGTATCGGTCGAATCATTGATATCGAGCCACACCACTTCCTGATCAGGAGTCATAAAATCACTAATCGGTCTATTTCCCAAGTGAAATATACTTTCTACCATTTTTTGTTCTGCTCTCTCAAAAATTCCACTTTCAGCTCCTTCGGCAATCAGTAATTTTATTTCCTCCTCACTAACTATTTGTTCAGTAGCAGGCTTGATTCGAAGTAACTTGAGAAAAAAATCGGTGGATACACTAAGTAATGCCACCATCGGTGTCGCAATCCGCATGATCATCGTGATAGGTCCTGCAACCTTCAGTGATATTTTCTCTGGATTAGACAAAGCAATTTGTTTTGGAACCAATTCACCAATCACAAGCGACAGAAATGTAATAATGATAACGACCACAATCACACTTACGGGCTCTGCATATGCAGCAGTAAGCGCAAATGTTTTCAACCACTGTTCCATATGCTCAGCAACGGTTGCCCCACCAAATGCGCCAGCAAATATTCCAATCATCGTAATACCTATCTGAACGGTAGAAAGCATTTCAGGAGATTTGCGAGTCAAAAATAGTGCTTTTTGTGCCTTGATATTCCCCTGTTTGGACAACTGTCTCAAACGACTTTTTTTTACACTTAACAAAGCTATTTCGGATAACGAAAAATAGCCATTGAGTACAATTAAGGCCACTATTAATAATACTTCGATTATAATGTTTGACATATGCAGTAAATGAGTAACGGTTGTGTATTGTAGCACACTTCTATTTGTTTTTACAGTCCTCGACATCAGCCACGTATATACATAAAAAACTGTCTAAATAAGCCAGTTTTACTAATACTTAACTGAACCTACAATCAAACTTATTTTATAGAAAATACTTTTTTGATTGACGTCTTCTTTGGTTTTACTGAAAAATCAAACCAGCAGATAATCGCGCTTACAATTGCAGCAAAAAAGCACCACACCGAGGTGAAATTGACCATATATAATTTCCACGCAACAAGTGCTAGCATCCAGAATACAAAATACAAAAATCTAACATTACGATTACTTGAAATAAGACCAGCTACAATAGTCGTGAGGCCATACACTACGATTGCAAGCGTGCCAAATGGGGTGACGTAATCATAGTAGATACAACTATTCACGACGGTGGCTGATGCAGGGTTCATGATAAACGCCCCATACAGTGCAACACCGAGCATAATTCCAGCCCCTGACAATCCCATCAGTATGTGTTTCCGTCGTGGGTTTTCCTCAAGTATATATACACTGAACGGTGCGTAGGCAGGCCACCAGAAAAGTGCAAAAAAGAGAAATAGATACGTAAAAAGCAAGGTGTATGTTCCACTCCCCTGAATATTCAACCACAACATCCCCTCAATTAATTGTTGTATTGCAAAAATAAACGGTATAACCGCAATTGGTAACACTTTTTTTATTCTCTGATTCTTGATCACAGCCGCACCGCCAGCAACTGAAAGAAGTGCTGCAGCAGTAAAACTCGCTTCTGGAGAAAAACACATAATGTAAAAATGTATGGGACAAGTATAGCATGAAAAGTGTAAATAAAAAATCCTGATACATACTCAGGATTTTTTATTACTCACCTATTTGAAAACTACGTATGTCCATTAGTAAAGACTCTCCGCTCAAGTTCATCAAAATCGTAGTTTTGTGGAAAATACTCTTCAAAAAGTTTCATCGCTGGTTCACCGGAATATTCAAGGCGACGTGACGCATAATGCATCGCAAGAATCATTTCTTCAGGCTCCCCTACGCAATCAAATGGCTTAAATCCTTCGATACCAAGGATACGTCTAAAAACGGGTAGGAGGCGCTTTTTGGCATACAGATCAGCACCGAATATATTGACTAGTTCTTTTTTTGGTAGAAATGCAGAGAAGCAGGCAAAGAGGAATATGCATTTTGGACATCGCTTACACCAATAGTTTGTACGCGACATACGCTGTATCACACGTGGCTCCCAAAAATAGGTATTACAGCTCGTAAAGTTGTAGAGGTACTGAGGATACTCGACGAATCGCTCCACGATCTCAAGTTCGCTGTATTCCCGCAAGAGCGAGCGCGTGGAAATGTCTGGCGTGATATAGGATTGCATGTACTCATTGATCATTTTTTCCGCTGCAGATGATTTGCACCACTGATGATTCACGGGTAAGCCGAGATACTCTAGGTTACCAAAATCAGCACTACGTTCGTTCGAGAAAATGATTGAGTTGTAACCGAGAAGTTCTGCGAGTAGTGTCGCTGTAAATGTAAATGTCGAGACCGATGGATACGCACCCGATAATATTGCATTGAGCCATGGATCACGACGACGAGTGACACTAATAGTCTTTGCACCCACGAGATGTGCAATGCGTTTGTGAGCGGGTGTTGGTGCAAAAGCAAAAAAGTCGAATGGTGTATCTGATGCTTTTAATATTTCCGCAGAGAGAATAGAATCTTTGCCTGCACCATTCAAAAGCAGTGCTCGCGGGGAACATTCGAGTCGTGCGGGCGTCGGTGCGACAAGAGAATCATCATACGGAAACGCAATGAGATTACGGAAATCAATCTGCATGAGGTAGAAAAATTCTCCAAGCCCATGTAGATAGAGCGTGTCCCAGAAATGCGCTTGCTCACGCGTGAGCGCAAACCCTTCGATTTTAATGTTCCTGGTTGGGAATGCACTCCAGTAGTTGATGCCGATCATGATGAGTAATGCTTGCAGAGTCGGCTCGAGCACTGCTTTTGGTACTTTTTCCCACAATTCTGGCCCTACATCTGAAAATACGAGTTGATCTGTAAACGTTTTAGTTATTCCAAATGTAAATTCAACGTGATAGGTAAAAAATATGGTTGAACGCTTTGCGTCAACTTTGTACGCACCAAACGTAAATGACGATGCACGTAGTAATTTTACCGGATGCCACATATTTGTATGTTCAATTTTCGTAATGATAGCATAGGGCTTTCTTTGCGAATTGAAAAATAGACGCAATATAAATCATCGATCAAAATAAAAATACCACGCTTGTAAATAATGCAAAACCCACAATGGTATTTAATAAAGGAAAATACCAGTACGCTTTTTGTACATGACCCGGATAAAATAAAAGATATAAAGGAATAAAAAGATAGGCTAAGACCATAAAACCCAAAATAGATATGGGGAAATACAGCCATAAAACGAAAACTGATATAAGCCATAACAACAGACACAAAACCAGCGATTGTCGAACACCTAGCACTACTGCGGTAGTAGAAAGACCTGCCTTGGCGTCGCTTGAGATATCAGGAACTGCCGAGAATAAATGCATAGCCCAGGTCCAACAGCACACACCGATAATAATAGGCCAAGGAGGCAAATGCCCAACAACTTGTACATAACCAATAAAACCAGGCAGGCCATATAAAAGGTTTGATACAAAATCAATAAAAGGATGGGCTTTGAACCGTAGAGGTGGAGCACTATAAAAATAGGACAGGAAATAAAATAAGCATAATAAGAAAGCTAGCAACACCGAACTCGCCGTAATTAAAACTCCCACATTCACCATAGTAATAACTAGTAGTGTAATGCGTAATTTGACTATTTGCGAAACCACCAACAACTGTTCCTGTGCACCTTTTTTTTGATTAAACTGGTCTGTATCACTATCATATAAATCATTTACCCCGTATAAAAAAATATTAGCCGGGATAAGAAAAAATAATACGTAGACAAAAAATTGGGGGTTTAAAAAATCTTGCAGGCTAGTGATACCAGCCGCATACCCTACTACATAGGTCCCAGCTATATACAACCAAAATCTTGGCCGAGATAGTCTGTATAAGAATAATAGATAATTAATCATGTTGAACGGTTAAGATTAAAAGCGAGAAGGTCGTCCAAAAGCTGTTTTTGTTTGGAGTCAAATGGAAGCCCCGCAATAATTTTCTTAGCTTCCTTGATTTCTTTTTCTAAAAGAACCTGAATTTTGTCTATAACGCTATACTTAACAATCAGTTCACGAACTTGCATTAACTGTTGTTTTCCAGCGGCAGGATTACCAAATATAGTTCCAAGCAATTTTTGCTCAGCTTTGGTAGCATGCTTATACAAAAAATAATAATATAACGTCTGCTTACCTTCGCGAATATCTGACCCACATGGCTTACCGATTTTTTCCTGCTCCCCATACATACCTAATTCATCATCTTTAATCTGGAAAATAATTCCAATATGTTCTCCCAACTTCGCCAAACTGTTCACGGTATCAGATGCCACACCAGCAGCTATGCCGCCTAGCATAAAGGGCAACGAGAATGTATAACGCGCCGTCTTATACCTATACAGTCGGAGGATTTCATGTATAGTCACCGATTGAGACACCGATCCAGCCCAGACATCTTGCATTTGCGCAAAACCAACCTTACATAATTCCTGAGAAAAAATTTGTACCAGCTTCTGACCTAACACTGCTTGTGAAACAGGCAGAGATGCCAACAGATCAAAGCTTAAAAATATCGCCACATCTCCAACACATACACCGAGAGATTCACCTAGATGATCCGCGTGCTTGCTTTTACTGGCATGTGCCAACATCTGATATTGGCGATAAACAGTAGGCTGACCGCGACGTAAACCATCACAATCCATAATATCATCATGTATAACTAGGGCTGTATGGACAATCTCAATTGCGGCCGCCAGTTTCTGACATGTTTCATCTGGCTTTTTTTGCGCCAATTCATAAGCCATATACACTAATCCTCCCCGAACCATTTTACCCTGACTGGCTGTGGCACGAAGTCTACGCAAGGCATCTACACTCCACCGATTTACGGGTTTATACAAAGCAATCTGATGAGTTACATACTCATTTAAAAATGGTGCAATTGACTGTTTGGTCGCGGCGAAATATTCTTTCATACAAGATTACAAATTAACTGCTTCACAATACGAGCTTTAGATGGTTTTACTTTTGTTTTAAAAATAATAAATGGATCACTCTCAATAACCTTGGCTGTGTAACGATACATATCGGCCGCGGTTTTTATAGGTAAGAGAGTACGACGAGAAAAATAACTAAAACCAACTTCTCCTTGCTTTTGCCAGTCACGGTAGCGCTCCAATTCTTGCTGGATTACATTTTTAAATGCTTGCGGATTAGCACGTGCTGTAGCTTCGGTAAGATTCTCGAATCCGAATGGACGAAGTACTTCCAGGGGAATATATTGTCTCCCCAACCCAATATCTTCGGAAATATCTCGAATAAAATTAATATACTGAAATCCCCGACCCAGTAACTGCGCAGTCTCGTATGATTCAGCTGGCAGACCAAGCAATTTGGTCATAACAAGACCGATAACTTCAGCTGATCCATAAATATACGTACACAGCTCTTCAAGAGTATGGTAATTTTTTTTCGAAATATCAGCGGTCATGGCTGCTAGAAATGATTCTATCCAGGAAGCAGGAATCTCGCGACGACGCATTACCTCTACAAACGAATCAATAATAATATCGTTTGCAGACGTACCGCTCAAAGCCCGAGCATATTTTTGTTTAAAATCTAAAAATGCTTCTAGGCGAGGTGGAACCACATCCACCATATCATCTGCTACGCGCACAAAAGCATAAAACTTAAAAATATCGTCACGTACCTCTGCAGGAAAAAATAAACTGCTCGTAAAAAAAGTCTTACTCCCCTGTTTAAATATCTGATAAATCTTTTTATCCACCATAATTATTTTTGATATTACTAGCTACGAGTTGCGACGAGATAAGACACATTGGCATACCAATACCAGGATGCGTATACTGACCCGTATAATATAAATTAGCAACCTTTTTACTCTGATGGCGAGGCCGAAAGACTGCGGTTTGCATGAGAGTATGACTTAGGCCTAAAGCCGTACCTTTATAGGCATTAAATAACTCTTTAAAATCACGATGAGAAATAATTTTTTGTACTACCGGATTATGCAGGTCTTCCCCCAACAAGCCTCCTAAATGAGTAAGTATCTTTTCCGCATATCGCGCTCGCAGATCATCTGAATCTTCTAAGCCCGCAGCTACGGGAACTAACACAAACAAAGCTTCGCCTCCCGGTGGCACGATCGTCGAATCAGTTTTTGAAGCACAGGAGACGTAATACGAAGGATGCTCTGGCCACGACGGATCTTCAAAAATAGTATCAAAATGCTTCATCCAGTCATGATCAAAAAATAAACTATGATGTTCAAGCCCCTTGATTTTACGATCATACCCTAAACACAGGATAAAAGCAGAGGGTGCTACGGTACGCTTCTCCCAATATGACTCGCTATATGTTTGAAATTTCTTATCCAACAAAGCAGTTTCGGTGTGATGATAGTCAGAATTAGCAATAACAATATCTGCCTCTACCAAAGTTCCATTAACGATCACTCCACGCGCGCGACCATCGACTACTTCTATACGCTCAACTGGACTATTATACGTCATACGTGTGCCATATGACTCAGCCAACGTTACCAATGCCTGCACGACGCGATTAATACCACCTTCTGGATACCACACACCCAAATTAAAATCTATGTGTGACATAAGCGAATAAATCGCGGGCGTATTTTTGGGAGCTCCTCCTAAAAATACCATACTATATTCCAAAATCTTTCGCAGCTTATCATTTTTAAAATATCTTTTGGTATATTTGTCCAATGTTTCAAACACATGAAGTTTTCTGCCTTCAATAAGCATCTGGCGATTAAAAAAAGATAACAGCGATGTATAATCTTTATACAAAAAATCTTTCATTGATACATCATATTGATACTTGGACTGAGCCAGATAACGAGATAGTTGAAGAGCTGCTCCCGGCTCAATGGATTCAAAAAGGTCCATGTTTTTTTGTAGATCTGCGGAAATATCAACATAATCGTCTTTTCCATAAAAAATACGATAGGCCGGATCCAAACGTTTAAGGGTAAAAAAATCTTCCGGCTTTTTATCAAATTCCGCAAAAAACTTTTCAAATACATCGGGCATTAAGTACCAGGAAGGACCGAGGTCAAATAAAAACCCACTCTCTTGATAGATACTTGCTCTACCCCCGGGCTGACTATTTTTCTCAAAAACGGTCACCGCAAAACCATCTTTGGCCAGCAGTGCCGCGGACGAAAGACCACCAAATCCAGCGCCAATAATAATTGCTTTTTTAGGCATACATATATTCTCTTATAGCTTGACTAAATTGCCGTCTGCAGATAAATAACAATACTATGCCGAGCATAAACGGCACATATAATTCTAAAAATAACGCTAGGGATAACCAAAGAATACATGAAAAATATAAACTAATAGCAAGGCTTACTGGAGGCACCACACCATTGGCAATTTTTTTGACATACATATAAAAAATACATGACCCGACCAAACTGGAAACTATCCAACCAGCATAGTTTACCACCGGAACGCCATAATACATGCCTGGCTCTACCCACTTCCACAACCCCAATGTCACGGCTACCGGATCTACCAATAAATCTATCGATACCATAACTAGCGCAGTCAAAACTAATTTAAACAACCATCGTATACGAAATCCGCTCACAATCCCGACACTACCCAGCAAAATAGGCACCCACACAAATGGCGTACTTAGCGGGACGGTACTACCAACCATAATACCTGTCTTCGCATTATATACAAAATGTCCATACGGAATACCAAACTGTATCGCCAAAGCTTCAATAACTATTGCAAGGATACCTAAAATAAACAGTATCAATAGACCTTTTGTCCAGCCTAACCACTTAACTGTTACAAAGGCTGTTGGGAGAAATAATACCAACGTAAATAACGTTGAAACTATGGCCATACTGTCATCAAACGGGACACGGGCAGTAAAAAAAGCTATCGTAACTAGTACGATATGGACCAAGATAATGGTGAAGTGTTTGAGGGTAATATGATTACAAATTAACGTTTCAAGCCTAGGGTCGGGCATCTAGTAAAGATAGTCTGGTACGGTGAGTATTCTCATAAACAAAAACAACTGAAAACTTATAGTAAGTGTACTGCTTTATAGCCCAAGTGTCTATATCGTATTTGAGCTTTAAAAAATAACAAATTCGATAGCTGCTAATCACAAAAAACCGCTTGGTTAGCGGTTTTTTGATATATGCTCACACACTGGGACGAGTTTCAAACTGTTTTGACTAACTCTACTCCATTGCTTGGTAATATTTTTCTTGGCTCTGACACGTGGGCAACTCCTGAACCTTAGCAAATGCTATCTTTGCAATTCTTGTCGAGTCAGTGGTCCTACATACCCACTCGCTGGAGAAATTCCTTTCGCAATCTGAAACGCAATCACTGCTTGACGAGTCAATGCTCCAAAATAGGTAGTCTCATTTCCGAGAGATCCATATCCACTCGCAACAATAGGAAATCCGTTTGTGTTGAGATAGACTTGTAGCCCTTTGACATCTTCCCCACTCATGCCAAATTCCAAGTCACGCTTCAATAACGTAGATGTCGGTGACACGCTTGTTGTACCAGAAATACAGCCGAGATATTTTCTTATGGAAACATCAAATAATCCTGTTGCAGCAAATGAGTGTTTGTTTTGAAATACCTTCAACGCTTGCTCAGTCAATGACCCAAAATATGCAGTTTCTTGCCCAGGAGATCCGGGACCTACGATCGCTACAGGCGTACCTATATTATTCAAATATTGTTGTAACGCCATAGCCGATGGACCATAATATCCTTTTTTCATATCTACCACAAACAGTGGAGACGGACAGTTTTTTGTTTCTTTTTCATTAAGAGGAACAACTGGTGACGGATTGGACATTTTTTCCTCTTCGTCACTTTGTGTTGCTCGCAACGTTAATTCCACGCGATTATTCCACAACGCAGTAAAAGTAACTGATAGATCAGAGACACCATCACTATCGAGATCCATATCTGCCAACGCACCAACCTTCAATACAATTGTACGCGGAGTAGAAGCAACCTGGATTGTCACTTCTTTTTGTTCCGACAAATCAAGGTCTGTAATGGTGAGACGATGTTCTCCCAATTTCCCACTTGAACTTTCAACGAGTGAAAATAGCGCAGTAGACTGAATATATACAAGTAGATTAACACCTTCACCAGAAATTTCACCAATATGTTTTGTTGCGTACATATCGACAGATTGATCCGATGCACCACTTCCCTCACCACCCGGCACAATAAATGTACCTCCTCCACGAGTTGTTGGCGCAGTAGTATCAACAACGACACTGGTCGTTGCCGCACTTGAAATGTTTCCGGTATTATCCAATGCAAAAACACTATAATAATATCTACCATCGTCAAGTGATGTCTGAGTAATACCAGTCGTAGTGGTGGCGCTTGTGACCGCAGTCCCACTACTCACTGTTGCTGGGTATGACGAAGTACTTCTTCGCACGGTAATTGATACAAAGTCACTTGCCGTTGGATTGGTCCAGGAGAGCGTAATATTAGATTCTGCGACAGATCCTGTAAGTGAGGAAACAGCACTTGGTGCATTGGTATCTGATTGTTCCCATGCCAAAAAAGCATAGCCGGAATTGATTGCCGGATCCATTTCCCACGTACTTGACGTTCCTCCATCGTCGTATGGTGTGCCCACAAAATCCCATACGGTATCGAGACCACTGGTATCTGTGTCTGTAAACGTTGCCAACACTTTCATTTGTGCCGTTGTTTTTCCAGTACCTTTGCCGGTATCGCTCTGACCCGAAGTTGTACTATCGTAAAACGAACTATCAACTATTCCTTCTCTATATTCTTCAATCTCTTCATCATACACTTGGTTCCGACCAACCAATCCACCAACATTGGTTGAACCAGATATTGCACCGGTTGCATACGAATACCGAATCGTACCACCATTGTAATTATCCCCCACTAGTCCTCCTACTCGATCGCCTCCGGTTACATCCATGGATGAATAACAGTTGATTACGGTCCCATTGTTGTTTCCGGTAATTCCTGCAAGATAATAACTTAATCCTACCCCCGTGATCGTACCCTGTGAACTAGCTCGAGTTATTGTTCCTATGTTACTCCCTGCAATACCTCCTATAGCGGCATCTCCCACCAGTTCTCCTGAAAATGACACATTGCTCATCATACCATTGCTGTGTCCGGCAATTCCTCCGACAATAAAATCTCCGGTAAAATCTGCCTCTGTCACGCGCACATTGCTTATTGAGCCACTATCGTCAACATATCCAAAAAGGGAAACATGCTCTTCAGCAGGTCTATCGATATAGAGCCCGGATATCGTATATCCATTCCCGTCGAGACTACCGGTAAATGTGTTAGCATTATCACCGATAGGATCAAATCCTGCTCCACCATTCCATCCGGTCGTACCAGACGCATCAATATTATTTGAAATTGTATAGTTATCAGTTCTATCTACTGCGATCAATTGCAATTCTGCCAACGTAGTAATAGCTGACCGATGCTCCATTTGCAAATGCGGATACCCTGCCATAATCCAATCGCCAATTGTGCCATCCCCCGCAACCGTAAAATCCCAGTCCGAGAATGTACTTTGCGTCATCATTTGTGCCGTTGTTTTTGAATTACTAAACGACTCTGCACTTGCTGTACTTCGTGTGGCGTCAAAATATGCACCAGTGACGTTGGGCGTGACTCCGCCATCAACACTTCCAATGATTCCATTTGTATCTGACCCTGAAATGATGCCCGATGCATACACATTTTCAATCGTGCCGGTAGAAAAACGACCAATGATTCCACCCAGATACCCCCCACCTACCAAGTTAACATTTGAATAGGAGCTCGTAACAATAGCTGTGGCTTCTGGCGTATACCCTGCAAGCCCTCCACAATAGGCGCCCGGCGTACAATCAAGCGACCCGCTTGCGTAGACGTGCGTAAGCGTTCCTTCAAGATAAGAGGCAAACGCTCCGGAATATGTCGATGCATCATAATCAATATCAACCAGACCAAGGTTTTTTACTACACCACCCGCAGCAATACGTAAAAATAAACCCGCATAGGTTGTACTTACATGGATATTGCTCACCTCATATCCCTGTCCATCAAGTGTCCCTGTGAACGGCGAACCATAACTCCCAATCTGGGTAAAAGTCGGTACTCCCGAACAATCAATATCATTGATAAGCACATAATCTTCGGTCAAATCATCAGCAATATCTTCTAGCCCACTACACGTACTGATATTGGTAAGCGCAAACGCCGTACGTGGCACGAAGAACGCAATTGCCATAACAACAACTGCAAGGTACACATATACACGAGGAAAAATCATACACAAATTATAGTTATATATTGATCCCCATTATACCAAAGAAGTAGGTTTGTAACCAACTCAGTTATCTATTTAAAAAATATCGTTACATCAAACGATATTTTTTCCTCATACACTTGGACAGCTTCCGAACCTGACTATGAAATTAGTATAATCCACTCAGGAGTGCCTGGTAATTTCTTTCTATATCCTGCACGTATTGGTAATTCTAGATAATTAATCCACGAATCCATCCAACCCTTCTTGGTCTTGAGCAGAAAATGTCCTGCGGGAAACTGTGCTGAATATCCCACAAATACTATTGTTCCTGTTTTGAAATATTTCTTTCCATACCTTCTCATACTCAGCACCGTTGTATTGACCCCCAGTTTATCAAGCGCTTTTACAATATCTCTATTATAGAAACCACCACTTTTTTCTTTTTGCTTTGCATTATCAAAATAACGCTTCATCGTTTTGTACGACAAACCCACACGTGACGCTGTACAGGCAATCGCGCAACCTAATAGTGCTTCTTGTGGAATTTTTTTCATATAGCACTATCATAGTTTTTATAATTTTAATGTCAAGAAAAAACAAGCTTTAATAGCTTGTTTTTTGCTCGCGAGGAGTTCCTTAGTTGGAACACTATAGAGCAAACTGCTAGAAAGTGGATTACCACCTTCAGAAGATATGATTAGGGAATTGCTGTGGCCTATTCTAGCTGAAATTCTTCGTGTTCACAATACCTCATAGAGACTGGAACACTGCAAATCCTAACACCCATTTTGTTCTAGTGGTCTTTTTTACGCTCAACTCTGCATAATTTGACACTATTTTTTATTACTGGTAAAATTTTACCAGTAATTTATTACCTACAAAATATGTCTACCATCGGCTCTCGTATTACCTCCATTAGAAAAGCGAAGAAAATCACGCAGGAAAAACTGGCAAAATCTGCTGGGGTTGATTATAACACGCTCAGAAAAGTTGAAACAGGAAAAACTAAAAATCCTGGTTCAGAATTTATTGAAAAAATTTCTCTTGCCCTGAGTGTGACGACAGATCAGCTAATAGAGCAACCAAAGCCGGAGGTCAAAGGCGGTGACATGCTCCCCTTTATGCAATTACCCCACGGTAATTTTGAGAAAATGATACTGACAATCCTTCAGTCTGATAATGGTAGGTATACAGATATAGAGCCGTTTGGAGGTAGGGGTGATAAAAATAGAGACATACTTGCAGTTGAAATTATCGGACAAAAACCCGCCGCCAGTAAGACTTTATTTCAAGCGAAGCGTCATGAAAAGACAACATACACGACTCTTGAAGACGAATTGATTGGTATAAAGACTCACTTTTTTGATCAACCAAATCCTGCAACTCCAATAGAAAAAATTGTTTTTTGTTTGGCTGATACACCCTCCCCCACCATAAAAGATAAACTAAAACTCTTTGCTCGAGAAAATAATTTGCCCGAGCCAATCTTTTGGGATGCCCGAACAATCGATGTCATGTGTAAAAGAAGCAATCAAATTATCAATGAGTTTTTTGGCGGTCATATTGTGGAGGCAATAGAAGGTGTATCACAAGTTATGACAGAAGTCTTAAATATAAAAGAAATGGTCCAAAAAAATACTTCCTCTACCAAACCAGATTCTACACTAACATCAGTAAGTTCTAAAGGCGACGCTCAAATGCAAAAAGCTCGAAGGCTTATTGGTGAAAAAAAGTATTCTGAAGCAAAGGATATACTTTTGACCATTAAAGAAACAGTTGAAAATTCGAGCGACCATGAACGACTAAAAAAACTCTACAACAATCTCGGCCTATGTCTCTCCAAAGAAAACAACTCAGAAAGCCTAAAACAGAGTCTAGATTATCTGTACATGGCTATCGATCTCAAGGTTGCAAAACAAAATCTTATCGAGGTGATAATAAATAAAGAGGTCAAGGATAAGTATGACGATGCGCTCAAATATGCGCAGGAGCTTTTAGCCGAAGAACCAGATAATTTGGACTATGCAGCGTTATACATACATGCACTAAATGCGAAGGATAAAATGCCGGATGCTAAAAAATTTATCGAAACTGACAAAAAAATAAAAAATCGTATACAAGAAAATGAAGCTCTTTCAGTAGCTGTTTCCTTAGTCTATTTCATACTCCAAGAGGTTGAAAAAGCTAGTCTTTATGTAGACAATGCTTTGGAAATTTTTCCTGAATCATGGAGATTGAATAGATTTAAGGGTACAGCATTAATGCTTGAAGCTGAAAAAGGAATGCTCTCAAGAGATATTGACATCATGCCCTTCTTGAAAACAAATTTAGTCGAGAAGGCAGTGGAACATTTCGAAAAATCCCTGGATCTTGCAATAAATGATGGAGCACCCGAGTTTATGCACAACCAAATTCGGTTATGTATATACAGCGCCATGATTTCTTTACGTAGAGGTCAATCGAGTAAATTCAAAGATGCTTACTTAAAAACACTCGAAAAAAGCATCGATGATGGCCAGCTCAGTGAAACGGAGTCAAAGGCTAAAGTTGTGGCAAAAATATCTCAAATGCTTGAATGCGAAAGAAATTTTGAGACTGCTTACACTATCTTCAAAGAAGAAATTGTAGAGAAATATAATGCAACTTACAAAACTATTCTGGATATGGCGCACAAATTTTTTCAGCACGGTGCACCGGAATATTCGATTAAATTGCTCGAACCACTACATGATGAGGCGAAGGAGAACAACGATTTTGAGTACTGGGCAGTTTTGAGCACATGCCATGCCTTACTTAATGACAAAAACTCAGCTCTACGGACAATGAACGAAGCACAAAAGCATTTTTCTTCTTTGACAGATATTGAGTTAAAAAGAAGAATACTTTCACACTACAGCGCATTAACTGCTCGCTATCACGATAACAGCGAAGCTGAGCGCATGTTCAGAAGTATGACTGAATTGCAAAATATCACACCAGAGGAAACAATTGTTCAGCCAATAGAGGCTCTGACTTCTGACGGTCACCTTACTCAGGAAATGAAAGACTTTTTTGAGAACAATAAGAAGGATTTTATAAAGAAAAAAGAAAAGTTTGTTAATACTCCAATTCCAGTATACTTCTTGGAGAGAATTTTCAGTAGAAATTTCCCTGAAGCCCTAGAAATTCCACGGAATAACTATGATTTTGAATTTGTAATACATTACAATGCCCTAGATAAGGAATTTTTACATAGGCAGGTTGAAATTCTTGAAAAGAATGACACATTTGTCATTGATTATAGTGCCCTGCTAAATTTTTCTCGCACTGGGCAATTGGGATTATTTAGTGCACTTGGCAAAAAGGTATTAGCCTCTGAATATCTATTATTCCAAGTACAACAAGATCTAATGGTTTCCGAAAATCACACATTACGGAACGCATGGAATTTTCTCCGCGGAGGAAATGTACAACTTTTTCCCTACATTGAGATTGAGAAAGGCGCTTTGCCCAAACTGATTAAAGACTTTTTCAGCGAATGGATGCCTTGGTTTGCACAAGAAATAGTATACTGTTTAAAAAATAAGACCCCTCTTATAACCGACGATCTACGCATGCTCAGTTACTTGAACTCAGAAGAAGTTGGACTAGCTTCCATAAATAGCTTTATTTTTTTTCAAACAGGACTCATAACCGGCGCTCTTGATAAAAAACAGTATAGCCTTGTATTAGGTGATCTTGCAGACATGTTCTATCATTTTATTGCATTCAATGGAGAAGATTTGTTACATATTGTCGCAGACGATACTAACAAAATTAGAAATGGCAGTACCCAAGATTGGATGAGTTTTAAAGAGCATGGTGAAAACTTCAAGGTCTCTAGAAGGGCTTACCATTTATTGAATCAAGTTCACTTACCTGGATCAGAGGTAACAAGCTTTTTAGCAGTGTCCTTAGATTTTCTTGAGCGCCTGATTAAGCTCAGCTTTACTGAAGATGAAAAAATGGACTGGGTTCTATTTATGACAAATTTTTATGGAGGTTTTCTTTCTGAAGAAAATTTTAATACCCAACGAGAGCAGTTCACTGTTCACTTAGAGTTCGTTATTAGAGCGTGGGTTCTGATCTTTCAATCTTTACCCAAGAATAGACCTGACATCTTAAAAAAGGCAGGTAAAATCAAGTACGAACATCTACGTTTAGCCATTGAAAATTCTTTAAGAAAAGGAATGGAACTATAATTCACTAATTTGATTTTTTAACTGATAAATTGTATAGTGTGTGAACAATTAATATGATCACAAAAAAGCAAAAACTCGAATGGGTAATTATAGTGTTATTAACTTTTATCTGTATCGGATGTCTATTCCTTGTTAATAATAGTAAAGGAATGATACAAATCCCTGTTTTTAAAATCATCTACGAAAGCGCGCTGATTGCTACGCAATTTGTGTATGGATTTTGTAAAATGTTTGCAATACTTATGTGGTATACAATTACTCACAGCTGGATTACCATACTAATAACTTGTGCATTAATCGCGCTGTTTATCACTAATATTTTTTACCGTCGCACCAAAGATTAATGAGGTAGTTTGAATAATAAAATAATACGACCTATAGGTCGTATTATTTTATTAGCTCCCATACTGGGACGAGTTTCGAACTGTTTTAGCTAATTCTACACTACATGTGTTTATCTAACAAGATATTCTTGGGATAAAAAATTTGAATTTAACTATAGATATTTTTGTAATTCTACTACAAGTTTTTCCCACTTTCTAAAGTATTCCTCGAGAGTCATTTCTTTTATACCATGCATTTGGTAAAGAACATTAGTATCATCTTGATTACTATCAACATGAAATGTGTCAGGTTTTTCAATTCCTCCCAATTCAATATAGGTAAATTGTTTCTTTTCATCTACCTTTTCAGCTACTCTTTCACCAGCTCGAGGACAAAGATCATCTAAAATAAGTCTTATCTGTTTTGGTAAAAAAATATCAGAGCGTGTGTTAATATGATTGAAAAGCCCCCAGACACTTTGATCAAAAATGACTTTCTCATGTCTAATCATTGACAACTGTTCTGTATAAAAGTTTTCTCTATTTGCTATTATGTCGTTAATGTAAATTTGATGCCATGATTTGCCTTTAGAATGAATTAAAAATCTTATTGTTTGAGTATATTTAAGTAAATCCTTTGCAAAGTTATACCTTTCTTTTCCACGTGTTTCTTTTTTCCATGAAAACAAAGCAAATCCAGCAATGATAACCATTACAAGTTGAAGTACTATATCAGTTATTTTTAAAATAATATCAGTTTCCATTGTATATTTAGTGAAAAATATATTTATTTGAGCGGATTTACTCGGGCGACTGGGAGACGTTAGAGCTCATTTTATCAAAAATTAAAAATTATATTTTTTCTTTCTTTGCTCAAAAGCAGTTTTTCCACCCTCAAGAATATCACAAACATGTTCTTGAATCCCTCTTTGCTCCAAGACATAATCAGAAGATTCATTCAAAAAAGTATTTTCCAATGCCCCTTGTGCATATTCAAATTTATAGGTTTTATTCTTTGATTTATCGCCACTTTGATTTGCTACAATAACACATTCAGAATCTGCTCCAACGACTAAATTTGGGTTATGAGTTGCAATAATTATTTGCCTATCTTTCTTTTTTGTTTTTATAAATTTTACAAGATCGTTATATATTGAACGATTATCTAAATCATCTTCTGGTTGGTCGAGTAAAATAGGACATCTGCTATTATCAAGTTCAATCAAAAGTTTGAGTAGGACAAAAGATTTTTTTCCTGGTGACATTTCCGAAATTTCATCTCCATTTTGTTTGATTATGTAGTCAAAGCTAAACCATAATTGAGTGAGTTTTGTAATAGCCTCCTTCTTAGAATAAGAATTTTTCAAATTTATTTTTTCATTCAAAATAGCTTGTAAAATTTTCTTTAGATCAGCTTTAAAATTTGTTGTATTTAAAAACTTATAATCCTGTAAAACAACTTCTTCAAATTTACTCAGCTTCCTTTGATCAAAAATATCATTTATACAGTGTTCCTGAAAAGATTTGACCTCAAACAGTATATCTATCCCAAATTCTAAATCTTGATCATGCGTAATACTTCTTTGTTTCAATATTTCAGTTTTAGCATTAAAAAAATTATCGAAAAACTTAGAGTGGTTTTCAACAATACTTTTAATTAGATTCTCATAAGCAGTTTTTAATGTTTCAAGATTCTTTTCTTGATCAATGATCTGCTTGAGTTTCTTTTCCTCTTCTTCGAGTTTTTTTATTTTCTCATCAAGAGATCTTGATTTTTGAGCTTTCTCTAAGAGAGGATTAAAGATTTTATGTAATTCTTCTAACGTATTTTCATGATCCGTTTTCTGTTTTTCTATTTTTTTGTTTTCCATTTCAATTGTTTCATGCCATTTTGCTTCCGCCTCTTCTAATGTTGTATTTAGACTATTTTGAAGATTCTTTTTAATACCAACCTCAAGAGAATCTAAATATTCTTGGGTCGAAGAAAAAACACCAAAGTTTTTTTGAGATTTTAGAGCAGTGAGAGAATTTAAATCTTTCCCAACCTTTTCTTGGATTACTTTTAGATTGGTAATTTTTTCTAAAGTATCATTATAATCTTTTATTTCATCATCGCTCATCCCTGCTTTTTTCTTGAGTTCCGAAACTTCTTTTTTCAGTTTTTCAATTTCAGATTCGATTCCCTTTTTATCTCCAATCTCTTTAATACTTTCACTTTGATTTTTTATATCATTTTCTTTATAAAAAAGGTCTTCGATATTTTGTGTTATGGTTTTTTCTACTTCTCTATTTTGATTTTGCAACTGAGTAAAAACATTCTTTACATCCTCCTCTTGTTCTAAGACATTTTTGATAATATCATCAATTGAAGTTTTCCCTTCTTTTTTATCAACGAGTCTATTAAGATATGATTGTGGAATATAAATAATTTTTTTATTTACCCCTGTATCTTCATCTTTTTTATTTATTTGCTCGTCTCTCCAAACAACATGAAAATTTGCAACTTCATTTGGATATGGATCAATATTTACCTCACTAAGTCTTTTTGTTACCTCTTTAGGGTCAATCGTTTGTGCAATATTTCTTAATAAAATAGACTTTCCTGTAGATTTTCCTCCAATTATCGCTGTTAAATTTTGATTTATAAAAATCTCATTCGGAGTAAATGAATCATCAACAAATTTTACTATATCAATTGTTTCATACACATTTTTTTCTTCTGGTTTTAATTCTTGTATTTTAACTCTATCCTCTGGTTCACAAACTATTTGGGTCAATCCCTCAAATGTTGTATCTGCTTTTATCCATGTAATTTCTGCGTAGTCTCCAATTTGCCCGTCTTTCCTTACTTCTTCAAACGATTTACCTAACTTATTATCTAATGTCTCAAATGAGTGAGAATCAGAACCAAAAACCACAGGTTTAGGAGCCAAGTTATAATCATTTCTCTTTCCTTCTTTATTAAGATAAAAATCTACATTTTTTGAATTGCCAAAAAATACTTTACATTTTTTATCTAATTCTTTAGCATACTCAGATCCTCTCCCGTCATTTGATCCATTTGGTCTTAAGGAGCCGTATCCATTCGAAACACCAACAATTAAATATTCATTACTAATAAAATCTTTTTTTAATTTATTCTCCAATTCATCAATTTTAATCATTGCTTTATCGTATCCAATTTCATTCAAATCGGTCTCGATACAATACTTGTTAGTTAAATTTTCATCGTCAGTGGAGATGAGTTCTAATCTTGTAAAAAAATTATTGATTTTATCTAAAGTAGACTGTGCATTGGAAAAAATTATATGAAATTGAATATGTTCCTCTTGGCTATTTTTTGATTCTGTTCTAAACTCAATATTTGGAAAAAAAACTTTTTTTGAATCTGGATACTTCTTTTTAAATTTTTCAACAAAAACAAAAAAATTTTGAATAGAAAAATAATCTGTTATTCCCACAACGGAAACGTCAGAATTTTCTATTTTCTCACAAAAAATATCCCAGATATCCTGCTCACCAGTAGCGAGATATTGGTTATTTAATTTTGTTTCAGGTGGGTGGACATGTAAATCCCACTTTCTCCATTCTGAGCCTCTTAAATAAGAGGCATTCGTTTTATTTGTTTCAGACATAGTATTCTATTAACAAGAGTGCTTTACCAAAAACTCCCAAATTCGAACCATCGCCATCGTATCAAGTTTACAATACTCAAGGAGGTCTTCTTTGATGGTTTGTTTTTCTTCTTTCGTAGCCTTGTCTCCAATCATGTATTCCCATCGTTCACTGGCTTGATCACCTTTTTGGATATTCAAGCTCTTATACGTCAAATCAGGCACCAATACAGGCAATATTTTTTTGATACTGGCACTTCCCACGAACTTTGCGTCTACATAGTATTGATTCGAGAATATCTCCATGAGGTCAAAGATATTGTCTACCAAACTCATAAGAAAATCAGCATGTTCAGGATGAAGCTCTATAAGTTTTTCAATACGTTGTTTCTCGTAATTTTTGTACCACACGATGAGTGTTCCATTCGGGTCGAGATCCTCACGCATTCTGTCGACGAGTGCTTTAGTCATATCACGACTAGACTCGGTAATCAAGAACTCTTTATGCTCTGTTGTGCCGTCTTCCTGAACGATATGGAGTGAGTATTGAAACGGAATCTGTTCGTATGCACCAAACCCATTTGCAAGGGGGATAACGCTCGTATAGCCCTCAAAATCAAAGAATTGGAGGGGGTATTGAAGCCCACCAAGTAACTCTCGTATCTTGTCATGGTCTATAGATGTTTTTCCTGTAATGTACGCCTCGTATTGAGCTTTTTTTGCACCTTTCAGGGATTCAGGATTGTCTATGTCTTCCAAAGCGTAGATACCCCGATCAATCCAATCTTCCAATAATTTTTTGCTTCCACCGATACGGTTTATATCGTGTACAGAATACTCGGGTACTTGTGGGTTTGAGTGAGCAAAGGTAGTACATTGATTGCTTCGCCCTTGATAGATACAGAGACAGCCCTTTTCTTCGGGCATAGTGAGATACTGCTTCATGTCTTCCATTTGTTTTCTCACCTCATCGTCAAGAGTGGTTACTTCTCCTGAAACATCTTCGGTCACAAATAATTCGTAATAATTGATTGCGCCGTTTCGTCTATACTCTCTATTGAGATGAATAACACCCGTTTTCACAATCTTGATACCACTTTTTTCAATAACAATCTTCTGAAAAGCAAGATCCTTGATATAGTGCATTGGTTCTTTTCGTTTTATTTCATTCGCCGCCTTTACCTCATAGAGTTCATAGCCACCAAGCTCGTTATTTTTTACCAATACATCGGCTCGGATAAAGAATACATCTTCTTGAAAGGTGGCCTGAAATAGTATCTGTGTACCAACTTCAATATATTGCTTTGTGTCATTTACGGCGTCCGCACCCTGACTATCTACGAAAACGCCACCGTTAAATAGGTGACGTGCTTCGGTATCTGCAAGGTTTCCTTCTTCGATAATCTTACGCTCAAATTCCGACAACTCGACACCTTCAAAAAGCTCGGGCTTGTGTTTTTTTAGCCAAAGATTTTTTCTACAAAAGGTATATTCGAGATAGTCGGTTTTGGTTAAGATCATACAATAATCAAACTTTGCCAGCCTTTCATTGCGTTTGTATAAGAGTATTCTTTGTTTGAGTTAATCTTCCAGCCATTTTCATCTTTGACGACAATTCCACCTACAAAGCCCTTCTTATTCTTTAGCCATTCTTGTAATGCTTCGGCTTTGTATTTTGTGTCATTTGATTCTGCTGTAAAACCAGCTTTGGTATCAACGATCCAAATCTTGTTTTTGGTTTTGATTATCCAGTCGGGATAAAATAGTTTTTCTTTGTTCTCATCAGGATTGTAGTATGAGATAGAAAAAAATTCACTACCAGAATCTCCATTTTTATACCACCACTCAATAGCATTTTCTTTTTCTTCTAAAAATTTGATAAATCCTTTTTCATTATCGACAACTTCTTTGGAAATATAAAATGGTTCCAAAGCGGATTTCTTTACTTTCATCTCTTCGTAGTTATCTGTAAAGAAGAGAGACGCTCTAGGCACTTCAATAATTTCCGTTCTTTTTGAGCGAACGGATTTTTTGTTTACCTCTTGATCACGAATAGGACGATATGAGAATAGTGCTTCGCCGATGATTGGTCTCAAAACACCACTTTCTCTCAACAGATCATTGAGAATAACTTTGTATGCGTGAGTTCGGTCGTCCCCAAGTATTGGAAGAAGCCACACATTAAGAGCTGTTTTGAGTTTTCCCCATGAACGTTCAGGGGCAAACTTTTTATCTTCATCTGTTTGTTTACTGACAATGTTAAAACAAACCAAATTATAGAGTCTTTCAATATCATGTTGAGACATGTCTTGATCGTGACTATCACCCTCGGCGAGCAATTCTTTGGTAAAATTGTCATAATCATCAATCTCCACACCAACGATAATGCCGTTTGTCACTTGAGGTTTTAGTTCAAGACCTTTTGCGGACAGTTTCTTTTTTGCTTCGCTATCATTATCTTTTAAAGAGAATGTCTTGTTTGCTATCTTTTTGAAAGTGGTTTGAAATGAATCACCAAGGTCATTATAGTCTGTACGGCTCATGAAGATGGATTCAATCTGAATTGGTTCAATACCTTCTTTGCGATAACTACCGTAAATAGCTGGTTTATTTTCTGATTTGTTCTTATCGTATTCACTAATAACCTCGTTTCTTTTGTAGTTTGTATAGAGATACCCAAGATTCAATTCAGGCTTACCGAAATGAGTGCCGTGAGGCATACGAAGAATACGACCAACCGTTTGAATAGCAAAGGTAGGATTCTTAATTTCACGGAACATCACAAGCACGCCTGCACGTGGACAATCCCACCCAGTAGCAACAGCTTGCTTGAACAAAAGAAATGAGATAGATGAATTATTTCTTTCTACATCTTCGAGGTTAATTTTATCTTCCGAAAGCCAAACGGCAATATCATTTTCTGAAACACCTTTTTTCTTGAGATAGTTTATGACAATTTCTTGTTTGTTGATATTACTCGTTTCACTCGTTGCCTTGTCATCATTGGGGAGCTGTATCAACACAAGAGGATTTATCTCAATACCAAGTGCCTGATAGTATGAGAGTAGTTCTTTTCTTTTTTGATAGGCAAGTTCAAGAAGAATTTCATCTTGATCCATTCCTTTGAATTGCTTTTGATTCAAGTCTTCTTCTGTTTGAAATATAATTTTTTCTTTAATCAAACCTTCTTTGACCACATCTTCACGTCTGACACGAACAAAACCAGCTATTTTATCTTCGAGATCACTTACCGTAGGCTCAAATTTAGGAGTAGCAGACGCACGGATAATTATCTTTGGCTTGATAAGACCATCAATAAGTTCTAGGGCTTTTTCCGTATCAGCACCGAGGTGTTCTTCGTCGATAATAACAACAATTTTTCTATTTTCTTCATGAGTCGATTCTATCATCCCATCAAAAGAAATATCCTGTTCGTTGTCTTTACGAATTTTGAGCACTTCTTTTGATTGTCCTTTGAGTTTTTCCCAGTTTATAAAAAACACGCTATTACGAGTCATGATTTTACGATTCAAATCATTGATATCCAAAAGCTCTAACTCCGAAGCACCCCCGTAGTATTGAAAGAGTTTGTTTTTACTTTGTTCAACAAGAGTGGGACCTTTTGACATCCATAAAAAAGCCACATCATTACCTATAAAACGAGGGTCGGCAATAATATCTCGCAAAAATTGAGCAAGCATGACAGTTTTCCCTGATCCTGTCGGAGATTTGAATACTAAAGGAAGTTGATTATTAGATGATTTCCAAAGGTCAAGAAATTGATCCTTTAGTTTTGCAATAGCAATTTCTTGAAAAGGTTTTAGTGGAAACATAATTATAGACGGTTAATCTCTTTGTATACCTCAAGAATTGGTTCAGGGATATCTTCGACACGGACATTTGCTGAACTATATTCACTCTTATATTCATTTTTACCCCAGCTAAAAATATAGAGCACTGCTGGTTGTTTTTTCTTTTCTAACTTTTCTACCAAATCGTGCAATTTCTCTTTGTCTTCTTTAAAGTAGATAGCTGTGGATTTGCCGTGTCCTTCAAATATCTGCCACCACTCATTTTTTTCTGTCTCATTGAGAGTATTTTCACGTAGACCAATCATTTCTCCTGCTTGATATGTGAGTTTTACCTTTGCTTGGTCGGGGGTGTGATGAAGTTTTTCAATATCGACAAGATCAGTTTTGTAGTAACGAAGATTACCTCCGAGACCTTCTACTTTTTCTCCTTTTTTACTCTTATATCCTTTGATAACTTTGTTTAATCTGGTAAATGTTATATTTTCGCAAATACCGTTCTCATTATTGGTACAAAGAATAAAGTTACGATTACCGCCATCTAAACTATTAAGCTCAAGGACAGAGTGTCCAGTTGTGCCTGATCCAGCAAAAAAATCTAATACCAATATATTTTTATCTTTGTTAGTTATATTCAACAAATGACTAACAAGCTCTTTAGGTTTAGAAAAAGAAAAGTCTATGTCCATCTGTATTAAAACTTTTGAACCTAAGGAATTTGGTAAATCAATAAAAGTAAGAGGTTTGAGTCCTTTTTCTTGTCTTTCGTGAAGATAAATTTTTGTATATACATTCCACTTTGATTGCTTGCCGTTCTCGTCAATAAGCGGTGATGTTTTACTTTGTATAAAAACAACACGATCATCTTTTAGATTTCTCTCAAAGGTAGATGGAATCCATCTAAACATTTTATCTTTTTCAGGGGTAGTGACTTTTGATCCATCAGGGCATTCTATAAAATACCTCTGATTTGGTCGGGGATCTAGACTCGGCATGTACAATGAAACGATATTATATTTACCTCTTTTATCTTCGTATTTAAATAACTTGAGATAACCATCATCAGTTTGTGCAGCCGCGTCATTAAACTCTCCTAGCTCATCAATATCCTTGGCATAACAAAGAATATAATCTGTCGACGGTGAAAAATATTTTCCTTTATTACTCGTCTCTTTTGACTTACGAACAATGTTTGCTAAAAAATTTTTTTCACCAAAAACACCATCACATAACAACTTAAGTTGAGCCATTTCATCATCACCGATACTGACAAAAAATACACCGCTCTTTTTAAGTAAATCTCTAGAAAGAAGCAGTCTTTTTTCAATAAAAGAAGTCCACTTGCTATGTCGAAAGGCATCATCCTTGTCCACGAATTTATCATTATAAGAAAAATCATTATTACCTGTATTATATGGAGGGTCGATATAGATAACATCAATTTTCCCTTTATGGGTATAATTCAAAACAGATAAAGCATGATAGTTATCTCCTTCGATCAAAATATTTTCCGTCTTTGTTTCATCAGTAATAACAACAGGTTCTACTCCTTTCTGTTTTTCTTTTAAACGTAAAATAGGAACATTGCGTTTACAATCTTCCACAATTTGCTCTGGCTTCTCTTCCCAAACCAAACCATATTTTTTTTGCTTTTTTATTTTCCTCAATTCCTTTTCAAGATCTTCTATTTTTTTAGAAAGTATTTTTTCATTTGAATTCATAGCAAACTCCTTAATCCATATAAAATATGATTGATTCCATTTTATACTTTTTTCAAGCATTTGTCCACACTTTCAGATATTTGTTCTTCGGGTTAAGTTCGGGTATACTGATCATATATGAACAGATTGACCAAACGACAAAAGGAAATATTCGACTACATCTGCACATATCTTGAAGAAAACGAGGTTTCCCCCTCGTTAGAGGAAATAAAAGAGAAGTTCGGTCTTTCCGCCCTCTCTACCGTTCATGAGCATATTACCGAGCTCGTAGACAAAGGGTATTTGCGCCGAGATGAGCGAAAAGAACGAGGGCTGTACTTGCCAGCAAAACGCCAGCAGTACATAGAAGTACCTCTCCTTGGGACGATTGCTTGCGGTGAACCACTGGAAGCAATTGAAACCCCCGATGAATTTATCAGAGTAGTCCGAGAAGAACCCTTGCGAGGCACGATATATGCCCTCAAAGCAAAGGGTGATTCAATGATACAAGAAGGTATTTTTGACGGTGATTTTATTATCGTCAAAAAGCAACAAACAGCAGAAAATGGCGATACCGTTGTCGCAATCATAGACGATAACGAGGCGACGCTTAAAAAATACTATCAAGAAAAGGATAGGATTCGATTACAGCCAGCAAATCCGACGTTTAGCCCAACGTATAGACAAGAGGTAGAAATTCGAGGCGTTGTGGTGAAGATTATTCGGAATTTAAAATAAATATGAGCGATTATCTTTCGTATTCACTATTCGCTATTCAGTTTCTTAACCCACATGAAACTCTCCGCCGACACCATCAAGAAGCGCATGCTCGAGTTCACGCAACTCTTCTCGATAGAGCGGAATGTTTTTCAGCGTTTCGTGATTGTATATAAATACATCTACTTCCTCAACACCGACCCAGTAGCAAAAAGCGTTCTCCAAAAGATATTCGACGAGACCTCCAAAGTCATGGGCGAACACAGCGAAGACTGCCTCGACGAGGATCAGTTCCTCGACGTCAAAGGACAAGCTATTTTTTCACGCCAATTTTGGATATATTATAGCAATCTTGAGATTATCTACGGCAAGATGAAAAAGCTCAAGAAGTGTGGCGTTGACGATAAACTCGAGTTTGAGACTCTGTGTCAGCTGTTCTCAAAGCCCTACTCTCGAGACATGTTGTCCCTTTCGTTCAAGGTAGTGAACAGCGAGATATTCAATCAACTCGATAAAGAATCGTTTTTTGAAGCGGAGAAAGAAGAAACATGGTTTGATGACAAATTGAGTGTCCTCTACGTACGGAGTAAGAAAGTGCTTATCAATAAGCAAGACAAGATCACGAACGCTCACAAGCTCCTGCACCATATTTTCATCACCAACAAGAATAATATCGAAGACGAGTTTTTCTACTCGGAAATAGCCGATGATGAGTTTGGGGATATGGACTACACCAAAGATCAGGAAGCATGGAAACGCTATCACCGTGCGAGTGAGTATGTGAACGAGAAAATCTGCGAACAGACAGATAATGAAATACGAGATTTCCTTGTGTATAACACAGGTAAACAAGGTAGAGTGAAAATCAACAAAGCATACCTCTAGTTCCGCAAAATTCTATACAAAACAGCTCTCAACCGAGGGCTTTTTTGTTATTCCCGTAAATCTTCTCCAAAACTTTTGGGAACAGTGAAATTCTATTATGCCTACATCGCAAAAACAAAGGTCGATTGCGAACACATGTAACTCATATTTTATGAAAGAAACAATACAAGTCTATGTTCAAATTAACAGGAGTTCTCAAAAAAGAAGAAGTTCGGGAGTTCACACGCAAGGACGGGAGTCAGGGACAAAGCCGAACACTCTTCATCGAACCAGAAGGAAGCGTGTACCCAGTAAAAGTAAATGTGTCCGACATGGATCTCAAAGTCGGCAAACAGGGAGAAAAAGTAACAGTCGACGTGGCAATATTTCCGTACTTTATCGAGGGCGGTAAACGCAAACGAGCGTTCACGGATTACTACATCCCTAACAAGAAATAAGTATGGATTTCTTTACCGTAACAACCACCACCATGAGCTTGACCGACGGCGCATTGGATCTGATTAACTTTTTCAGCCAACTCTTTACCGTGTCGTTCGCGCTGGTATTTGGTCTGCTTGCGGTGATCATCCTTTTACTCATCTTTAAAACATAGGCTATGGCTGGTCTCATAAACAATCTATTCGAGGGATTCGGCCTAAGCCTTATGTTTCCTCTCGTTCTATTCATAGTCGTCAGTGTCTTCTTGGCGATAACTTCGGGCAAATAGTATGTGTTCCGCATATATCTTACTAAACAACTCGTGCTACGTAGATGATTTCCTCATGATAGGACAGGTCTACGCTAAAGCGATTGTTCTCGGTTTGGTACTTGGAACAGTGGTCGGCTTACTATTGTTATTCATAAGACACATAAAAGACTAATGGCTATGACTGAGAAAATCAAAAGCCTTGTCCTTGGTACCAAAGCAAAAGTAACCGCATTCGGGCTCGCGCTCGCTGGTGGACTTTTGGCTGGAACAAGTGCGTTCGCTGCCGTGGACGCTGATGTCGCCTCTACGACCGCAAGTGTGGTCGACACGATGAAAGAAAATGTGGTCGGTGTAATTACCGCCAACATCTCAAATATCGTGATTGTAGGTGTGATCATCTTCTCCATCGGCTTCGTTTGGCGCCTTGCTCGTCGGTTCATGCGATAGGCTTCGGCACTGCGGGGGCTTGCTCTCAATAAGCAAAAGCCCCCGCAACGGTGCCTCATGACATACAGATAAAATATCCATATGAATATAGCATTAACAAAACACAAAGCGACGCTCATGATTGCGATAGTGATAGGCATAGGAGTGTCGTTTTTCATTTCAGGACAAGCAAAAGCGGATAGCCCTGTGGGTGACGTCGTGGAGTTTTCACCGTCCTCAAATTGGTATACCTGGTTTATTCGTACCAGCAATGAAACAGGACATGGACAATCATTCATCACACAAGCCGACACCGAAGCAATCAGCACCGTTGCATTCAAACTTTGCCGTCTCGGTACGATTACCAAACCAAAAACATTAACACTTTGTTCGTCCGCAACAAATGGCTGGTACGGCGGATGTGCAAGCCCACTTGCAACAAAACAATTCACCGCCGACGAGCTTAATGAAATGATTAACTACGACGCAAGTTGCAATTCAAATGCGGAGGGTGGAGCAAACGACGGAACATATTATCACTGGTCATATTTTACCTTTGATGAGCCCGTCACGGTAAGTGGAAACACCTCGTACTTTGTACTTCTAAACAGTGCCTCAAGTGCAGACAATGAATCGGGTTCACTGCTTCGTACCATGTACAACAATGAAAACTATCTTGGTACCAGTGAGAACTACCCGAACGGACAAGAGTATTACTATAAAGGAGCGACACGCTATACCTACGGTGCATCAACAGATATTTTCTTCAAAGTATTTAGTGCCGACCCGATAACTGTTCCGTTTGAAATTACACATCCCTTGCAAGATCAAGAAATTATCAATGACACATGGGTCACGGTATCAGGAACATGCCCCTACGTCGGAGAAAATAGAATCGGATTTACCGATGACTGTCTCGGGTTTGAAGAAATTGAATACACGGCGGCGTGTACCGAAGATCACACATTCTCGGCACAATTTTATCACACGAGTTTATCCGACAGAGTGATTGCGAGAGAAGTAGATAGTATATCGGGCGATTGCGTTGATTACGATAATTTAATGGATTTCGTAACAGTCGACGGTATTGAGTTTGTCGACGGCTATCCCGAAGATTGGTATTTCAATTTCGGGATATATGACGATTATGATATTACGATTAAAAGCCCCGTGTTTGATGTCGCACTCACGCTTCCACGAGGCTCTACCTCAAAAGAATTTACATTCTCATTCACATATCCCGAAGAAGCACTCGAAGACCTCACATTCGTGATTGCACAGTACGACCACGAGGGAAACTTGATAACGGATAATTTTCACACACGAACACTCGAAAGCATGGCAGACACGAGCGATTATCAGGTAACGCTCTCCGCAACCACGACAGCATATCACTATGTTGTACAACTCATAGAAGACGCAACACTCAAGCGACAGTACCCATTTGGCATCTTTGTTTCCGACCTCGACTTTGTAGCAAATCCCGATGAAACAAATTATTTCTTTCCTCGCATTGTGACGGAACTACGAAAAAAGATTGTCTTCAATTACTACTTTGCGTTTCATGACGGCTTTTACAATATGTTCAACGGACAATATTCAAGCCCATCTTCAAACGCACTCGACATTACATTCAAAAGTATGTCAGGAGACGGACAATACAATCTCGATGTAAAAGTATTTTCAGCAAGCGACCCGAGAGTAAAATCATTCACCAGTGCCATGCGTCCCTATATCGTCGCACTCCTGTGGCTATCGTTCGCCTTGTATGTGGTCTTTCGCATAACGCATCTATTTAGTGATAACGAATAGCGTATGTTTACTTTCATTGAATCAATTCTTGTAAAAATTATCTCACTCTTACCCGACGCTGATCCGAATAATTCAGTTATTACGGCCGTCACAAACGCATTTGCCACTATGGCACCGACATTCTCGCAAATTGACCTTGTCTTTCCGATATTCGTATTGTTCAAAGTATTACTCCTCGTGATGTTCGTGGAAATGACAATCTTCTTGTTTACGTTCATTTTGCAGATTGCAACATTCTTTAAACCATAACCTCTATGATTACCATTGTCACAGGAAAACCAGGAGCCGGAAAAACACTCTTCATGACCTACAAAGCACTTGAAATGTTTCTCAAAGGCTACGATGTGTATGCAAATTGGAAACTTGATTTCACAAGATACGTTCTCCGAAAACAGATTGATCTCAAAACCGTCGGGCGTGTCTACTTTTGGTCTGAAATACCTGAACTCTTACACATTAAAGGCGGACAGATATTTATTGACGAAGCACAAGGATACTTTGATAGCCGTGAGTGGCTCGACATGCCACCGTCGGCAAAACAAAAATTCTCCGCTCACAGACATGATGTAAAAACAGATGAAGACGGAAACATTATTCCACTCGATATTTGGGCGGGTGTGCAACACACAGGAAATATCGACAAACGTATTCGAGACTTGGGACAGCATTATTTGGAGGTACGAAATATCTTTCGTCTTGTATTCATGGCGTCATACTTCGAACTTCACGACCTCAAAGACGACATTGTAAAACGTCGAGCAGTAAAACGAACATTCTTTGTGATGAACAAAATGAAAGCAGATTGCTACAACACACACGAAGCCGTGAACTTTATTGAGTACCCCGAGTTTCCATACCACCGAGAATATCCAAACACACTCTCAAACGACAATACAGGGCTTATTCCCGACACACCTGACACTCCACCATATTCGAAACAGCAACGCAAAAAAGGGAGTGGATCCTTTTAGGAACCACTCCCGACCTGTTCTACTTGTTTGATGTAGAACAGGTGTACCCGTTTCGGGTACTTTCGGACGGTCGTACCGTCCTTATCTTTCTTCTCAATGATAATGAAAGACTGAAGAGCTTTTTCACCCTTCTTTACTTGGTAGCCCATCTCGAGCCACCGATTATACGTCAAACAATTACTTTTTGGATCGTAATTGTTCGCGTCCTCTTCGCCGAAGCGAGCGAGAATCTGCTTGCGTACAAGGTCGGAAGTAATTTCCGAACCTTTCCATGTGGAAACGATTGCGTTTTCCATAGAAATAAAAAATACAGCCGAATTGATAACATCCGAAGACAAGGCTGTTTATTGCCGTATCGGACAAGACAGAAACAAGCGTCTGATAGCTTGCTTTAGTCAAGGTGGAGACTTGTTACTACCTTTACCAAAGAAAAGCTGACGCTATACTGCCTCGCCCTGATACGGAATATGAGCATTGATTTACGGTATCCCGTACCGAATGGATACCGTCCCTCTGACAAACAATCTTTTTTTGGCGGCTGCCCGACGACAAAAAAAGATTGTTTGTGAGCGGTTTGTTGGTACGAACGAAATCGCTCTCTTAACTTGATTATATCCACACATCTAACGAAAACTATGGCACATTCCTACACACTCAAAGTAGTGGTGTCGGGAAAGCAGGTTGAAGTGTACAAGTACACGAAAGAAGTTTGGCGGGATTTTGAATCAAAACCACAAAGTGACAAACCTCACAAAGAGCCGAAGCAACTAAACATGTTTGAACAAGAAGAGTTAAGAAAAAAGAAAGTGCAGTATTCCATAAACAGAACCAAAACCGAGATACGCCGTCTCGTAAACTCGAACCCCCACCTCAACAAATTTATGACCCTGACTTTCGCCGACAACGTAACCGACCTCAAAACTGCGAACTACTTGTTCAATCAGTTTGTTAAACGTATCTCATACCGATACAAGAATTTTGAATACTTCGCTGTCCCTGAATTTCAAAAGCGTGGAGCCGTCCACTACCACGTGCTTTGTAACCTCCCATACGTTGAAATGGACGCACTTGAATACACATGGGGACATGGAATGGTAAATATCCGCAAAGTCGACGAAGTAAACAATCTCGGGGCGTATATGAGCAAGTACCTCGGCAAAGAATTATTCTCTGGTCGTATGTTTGGTAAGAAAAAATTCTTTCGCTCACAAACACTCAAGGAACCTGTTGAACTTATCTCATGGTGGGCGATGAAATTTATTGATAAGTTTCTTTCGCTTCTCAAGCCCGTGTTTGAAAAGAAGTTTGAAAGTGAATATATCGGCGAGGTGGAATACACGGCGTATACGCTTGATCGTATTGTATTCAAGGACGGCATACTCAATCCTGCCGTGTTAATGGGAACAGTATGGTAAGCGAAGCACGTATAAAAGAGCTACAACTTATCATAAAGGAAGAATACGGCGAGGATATAAGCTACGAAGAAACAAGCATTTTAGCGAATATACTTGTTCGATATTTTAGCAATCTTGAGAAGGCATATTTATCTTGCAAAAAGAAAGAAATGTGGTAAAATATCCGTGCTACCCAATATACATTTTAGACAAAAGCTTTTTATATTTGTCCCCAGTAAGGGGCGGTTCTTGCCGATAAATATAGGCTTTTGTCTTGTTTATTGGGTAGCCAAGACCGTCCCTTTTTGTTTACAAAAAATATATGCAATTTACAAAAGAACAAGTTGAATCATTCAAGGCATTATATAAAAAAGAATTTGGCGAGGAATTAACAGATGAGCAAGCTCAAATAGAGGCTAGTGATTTAATAGACATGCTCAAAGTCGTGTGTAAACCCGCAAAACGATCCATCTATGAAAAATTCGCAGCAGAAAAAAGAGCACTTAAATAGTGGTACCAGACAATCTATTATTTTTTGTCGTGTATCCAGTAAAGAACAAGAAGAAACTGGATACTCTTTGCCTGCTCAAGAAAAATATTTGAAAGATTATTGTGGCAGAAATTCAATTCGCATTGAAAAAATATTCAAGATATCCGAAAGTGCGAGTGGCGAAAAGCAACGAAGTAAGTTTGCTGAAATGATGGGATTTGTCGAAAAGCAAGATATTAAGATTATTGTATGTGAAAAAGCCGACCGTCTCACGAGAAACTTCAAAGACATGGTAGCGATAGATCAATGGCTTGAGCATGATGAAAAACGAGAAGTCCATTTGGTAAAGGATAGTCTTATTATGCACCGTGGATCAAAATCCCAAGAAAAACTTAATTGGGGTATTCGTATTTTGTTTGCAAAAAACTATATCGACAATTTAAGCGAGGAAGTAAAGAAAGGTCAGAAAGCAAAAGTTGAAGAAGGGTGGTTGCCAGTACGCCCACCACTAGGATATGCCACGATTGGCGAAAAGGGACACAAAACGCACGTTATCGATACCACAGAGGCTCCACATATCAAAAAGATGTTTGAACTGTATTCTACGGGCAATTACTCGCTCAAAAAACTATCTGATGATTTGTACAATAATGGCTTTCGTTCGAAAAGCGGGAAAAAGGTCGGTAAAAGCACACTGCACCGACTTTTGGGCGATCCATTCTATTATGGACGCTTCCGCTGGAAAGGTAAGGAATATGCTGGCAAGCACGAGCCTATCATCACGAAAGACGTATATAACAAAGTACAGGATATTATGGTACGACCAATAAAGTCTCCAAGATACAGAAAACATTTACCTCTATTTAAAGGTAAAATAAAATGTGGCGAGTGTGGTGGCACAATTACATGGGAACAGCAAAAAGGCTCATGGTATGGACATTGCAACAAGTACAAGCCTTGTTCACAAAAGAAATACATAAAACAAGAAGACGTAGAGGAAATGCTTGTACCCCTTATTATTAAAATTTCACCCAAGACCGAGCGTGTATTGGATTGGCTGGCAGATTCGCTCAAAGATACGCATGAGGATCAAAAAGAATACTCCGAAACAAAAAATACAGACCTAAATATCGAACTTGAAAAAATAAACAAACGGCTAAGCACAATCTATGATGATAAGGTGGACGGCGTAATTTCCATTGATTTTTACAATCAGAAATTTGAAGAATACGTAGAAAAGAAAGAAAAAATACTTGAACAAATAAATAAGCTCGAAGACAGTACAAATGACTTTTACAAGAAAGCTGTCGCAATCCACGAACTTGCATATCGAGCACGCCATCTACTTTTAAGCCCAAATACACAGGTAGAAGTAAAGCGAGATATATTAAGTGATATTTTTTCGAACTTTGAACTAAAAGACGGTAAGATAAGCGAAAAATATACTCCTGAATTTGAATTTTTGGAAAAATGGATGCCGAAGCTCAATGAAACTTTCGAACTGCAAGAAAATGGCTCAACAAAAGAAAAAACAGGCTCTTGCGAACCTGCTCGTTCTGTATTGCTCGGGGACAGGGATTCGAACCCCGATAAAAGGCTTCAAAGGCCTCTGTCCTACCATTAGACGATCCCCGAATAAATTAAGTCGAAAGTGTAAAGTCTAAAAGTCTGTAAAGTCACATACAAAATACGTTATGACTTTATAGACTTTGAGGACGTTCGACTAAGTCCGCAGATACCGTCTCATGGCAAGCATGCTCGAGAAGAGCGTGAGAAGAAATACTGCTCCGAATTGAATTCCAATCAGGAAGAGTATATGTGACGTGAAGTAATTTGTCAAGATTGCCTCTGACTCAAAAATGACGCTTACATAGGGGTCGAGGAACTTGAGCGTGAACCATGCAATGACACTGGTAATGAAGACACTTATGACGGTAAAAATAAATGACTCCACGAGATACGGCCCACTGATAAACCAGTTGGTAGCACCCACCAATCGCTTGATTCCAATCTCGGTGCGCTGCGTATAGATAGCCACACGAATAGTATTGAAAATAATCACAAATGCGATAATTGCAAATAGTGCGGTGAGCGCATACGTGAAGCGCTCGACCTGCACCGTTATTGTCTGGATTCGATCTATTGCAGTTTCAGTATCCCCAAATGTCTTTGCTTCAATAATACTTTCGTACTCAGGAACTGAAAGTGCAGTAATGATCTTCTGATAATCCTTTGGCTCTCTCGTTTTTACAATGAGAGTCGAGCCGAGTGGATTCCCTCCCAGTTCATCGAGGGACTCGATAATCTCGGTATTGCCGGAATAGGTATTTTTGAATTCTTCAAGTACTTCTTCTTTGGTCAAATACCGCTCATCAGTAACTTCGGGAAGAGAAGAAACAAATGCTCGCACTTCTGCAATATTTTCATCAGTTGCTGTCGGGTCAAAATAGATACTCACATCAATCTGGTCTTTCACCGACTGAATTGATTGATCAGTGAGTACGCGGACGATAATCAGTGTATTGATCGAGAGTAACATGAGAATCAAAATGAGTACGGTCATAAATGACAAACTCATGTTTCTCACAATGTCTTGAAATGAAAATTTGATAATGCGACCAAGTGACATAAAAAAATTCAAAACTTAAATCTCAAGACTAAATTCGATATCTTCCCTCACGCTCATCAGACACTACTCGTCCATCATGTAATACTACTACTCGTCGTTTGAGCTGATTTACGATTTCACGATTGTGGGTCACGAGCATGATCGTGGTTCCAAATTCATTTATTTTTTTCAAAATTTCAATAATTTCCTGTGTATTAATGGAATCCAAATTTCCCGTAGGCTCATCTGCTACCAAAATTTTTGGTCGATGTACGAGTGAACGAGCAATTGCTACACGCTGCTGTTCCCCACCTGAGAGCTGATGTGGATAGCGCTCTACCTTGTGAGCAAGTCCTACAATTTCGAGTACCCGAGGAACAATTTGCTTGATTCGTTTTCTTTTTTCTCCTGCTACTTCAAGCGCGAATGATACGTTTTCTAATACCGTTCGTTTTGGTAATAATTTGAAATCCTGAAAGATAACTCCGATCTGGCGACGAAGCAATGGAATATCATGGAGTGAAATTTTGGTAATGTCCCATCCTCCAATTTCAATAAATCCTGCAGTCGGACGTTCTTCTGCGATCAGCATTTTCACGAGTGTTGTTTTTCCGGTTCCACTTTGTCCTACGATTGATACAAATTCACCTGGTTCGATATGAAGACTTACTTCATGCAAACCAATGCTGTCGTGAGAGTAATGTTTGCTTACGTTTTTGAGCGTAATCATAAATAATTATACAAGTGAAATATAGTATAACATATTTGAGAATAGCGATACAACATGAAGAAGAATTGAAGAATAAAGATTGAAGATTGTGTAATCCTTTAGTCTTTATTCTTCAGTCTTTCCCCTATTTCACACCTCAATCGGCTCTACCCCAGTAAAAACGATAATTAGTGTGTCGGATCAAGCAGTACTCCCGCTTGATCCGACATTTCTCTTCACACGCTCGCTTGAGCTTCCTGCTCCTTCAGGAACGCTGCTCCGTGACCCACACTCGTGTTGATCGGAACACCTTCCTTGCAGGGCCCATACTCCTTGCACTCCTCCCACGTCCAGCTCTCGGTGGGGAGCTCGAGCAGGCAGGTGAGGCTGGGAGCCTGGAGACGCTCTGCATCCACGCCACCACGATTCACGACCGCGGTGACAGCGAACACGTAGCCTTTGCACTCTTTTACGAGCGCGACCGTGTTTGCGACCGACTCTCCAGTCGACAGTACATCTTCGACGACGAGGACATTCTTGCCCTCCACCTGCGAAGGATCTTCGAAGTAGAAGAACTTCAGCTCGCTCAGATGCTTCTTCGCGGGGATGCCGAGAATCTCTCTTCCTTTGAGGATCGAGAGTTCGTGTGCGACAGCGATTGCGAGCTTGGTACCTCCAGTCTCAGGCCCGGTCACCACGTCGATCGGTGCGTCTACATACTCCCGAGCAATCATGCTCGTGAAGACCTGTAGCGCCCCTTCGGACTTGAGAACTGCCTTGATGTTGATGTAGACCCTGGTGTGCCTACGTGACGCCATGATCATATGGCTCCCGGTGATGATTGCCCCGCTCTCTTCGAGCAGCTGGGACACTACTATCTCGTCACTTGTCATGAGTACTCCTTAGTTGTTCTAGACCGTTCTAGCCATGCGGAGTTGATCCGCGTACCACCGAGCACGCTCGCCAGGCGACTCAGCGAAGATGATGTCTCTTGCCACATTGAAGATGGCATTCTTGCCAGCTACCTTCACCGTTGCACTGAGATCACCTTCTTGCGTACCGAGCCCTGGCACGAGCTTGAAGATTCCATCTCCCAAGACGTTACGCGCGAGCTGAATGTCATCGGGGAAGGTAGCACCAAGGACCAGTCCGCAGTTATGATTCTCATTCCACTCGGTCTCCACTGCTTTCGCAATGTGCAACCACAGCGGAAGACCGCTCGGCTGAACCAGATCCTGAAACTCTCCAGCACCAGGATTTGAAGTCTTTGCCAGGAAGATGCAGCCCTTATTCTTGAGGTCGAGGAAGGGTTGCATGGCTTCACGCCCGAGATACGGGTGCAACGTCACTGCATCCGCTCTCATGGTATCGAAAAGTCCCCAGATGTAGGCGAGGTTGGTGTTGCCGATGTCACCCCGTTTTGCATCGACGATCACCGGCACCTCGGGTACGGTCGCGTGGATATGAGCGATGACGCGCTTCAGCGCATCGAAGCCTTCGCCACCATAAGCCTCGAAGAATGCGATGTTCGGCTTGAATGTTGCTACGTACTCGGACGTCTCATCGACGATCGAGCAGCAGAATCGAACGAGTGCCGCCATGATACCGAGTCCTTGAATGGACTTGGGCATCTTGTCGAGTACCGGATCCAGGCCTACGCAGAGCGAACGTCCTGTAGCCAACCGTGCATGTTGCAGGTCTTTGAAAACTCTTTTTTTCATCTAAGTCCCCTCACTATTGGAATGACCAACCAGCCACTGTAGCATGGTTTTCCACGCACTAACGTACGTGAAAATGTATACAAAGTCAATCAAAAAAAACCGCCCTATTCGGACGGTTTTTACAGTTATTATTTACTTCACAATCTCGCTCAGTAGTTCATGTTTTCCTTGCAAAATATGATGAATCGTATGGAGTAGTGGGTACGAACTCACATCACCCAACAATTCTACCACGATTGGAGTTGAGACTACTCCTTCACACTCACTCGGCTTTGCCCCTGCGGCAATACGACGACCTTCTCCTCGATGTCTCGAATCTTCACTCATACCTGTTGCAATAAAATCTCCCATTCCCGCAAGCGTATACGCAGTTTCTTTCTTTCCTCCCAACGCTTCAATTTCTCTACCCATTTCTTCAATCACTTTCGTTGCATACCACCCACGAGCATTACTCCCCATCCCCTGCTCATCAAGCATTCCCAATCCCATGGCATACACATTTTTCAAAACACCTGCAAGAACTGTCCCATGCACATCGTCACTATAGTTCAGTAGTATCCGACTACCGTGGAACATAGCGACGATGCGAGTATACGTCTCGGATGACTCGCTTGCTACTGCCCCGAATGCATATTTCCCTGCATCAATTTCTGGAGCAACCATAGGTCCACCAAAAAATGCAAATGGTTGTAGTGGTACGACATCCTTCACGATTTGATCCGCAGTTTTCATGGTATTTTTTTCAAAACCTTTTGCAACTGAAATAATCAAGGTGTCAGGTTTCAGATATGACTTGATTCTCTCGAGGGTTTCTCGTATCACCCATGAATGTATACACAAAAATACCACCTCAGCTGTAGACACTTGCTCTTCAAGCGTTCCTTCACCGGTACACTTTGTAGGATCAATATCCCACCACACCACGTCGTTTCCACCCCCTTGCACTATCTTTCCGATTGCACTTCCAATTTTTCCTCCTCCAATTACTAGGACTTTGTTCATACTATTATCTATACTATATATTCTATTCACCTAAATTTATCACAATATGATACTATTAATCAATAATACTATCCTATGCTTTCACTCGAAAATATTTACTCCCAAGCTGCAGACAAAATAATCCTATTTAACGACTTTGTACATACGCATGCACTACACAATACTCTGATTGCAGACCACATCGGATATAAATGTTCATCGACTAAACATTTTGAAATGCTCCGCGCACTTCTGGAAGCCCACTCAGAATACGTCTACCAATCAATTATTTCAGAACGGCGTATCGCAGTTATAAAACTCAAAAAATCTATTTTAACCACCTGTGGCCCAATTTATTTTTTGGAATTATCAGACCAAAAACCAGATCATAGTCAAAAGGACGGATTTGATCATCTTGAATGTTACCCAACAAGTGAAACAGTTGAAATGCTCGCCACCTATTTAACCGAGAAACAAATTACTATAGACAAAGTTGTCCGCCCTCATCACACTACATATGATAGTTCTCTTTCAGATAATTTTAAACTCCGCTTGGAAGCTGAACCTTTGATTAATAAAATTGTTCGTGAAGAGATCAAGTCGGTATAAGCCACATACATAAAATAACCCAAAATGGGTTATTTTATTATTGGAGCCGATGTCGGGGATCGAACCCGAGACCTACAGTTTACGATACTGCCGCTCTACCAGCTGAGCTACATCGGCGTTTGCAATGTCAAAAAGAAAAGCGAAAAAGTCAAAAGATAATACACATACAACTCTATAAGCAGCCGTAATTTTAGCTAAAATAGGTCGCATTGTCAATCATGTTCGGTGATAAGCGCCTACCGCATCAGCAATCGTCGTATATCCATCACACTTGAGTAAATGCACTAGTTCATAATTAATTGATCCGATAAGCTGAGGACCTTCATAAATCATCCCGGTAATCAATTGTACGAAAGACGCTCCCCGCTTTATCTTCTCATATGCATCCTCAGCGGAAAATACACCCCCTGTACCAATGATTACCATCTTATCGCCACAATATGCATACGTCTTTGAAATAAGCTCATTTGAGAGCTCCCAGGTAGGCTTCCCACTAATAGATCCTCGAATATTCTCAGGAATTTGTTCTTTGATTGAGGCATCAGATCTATCTTTATTGAGATTACCAATATTCACTGCTTGTACACCAAAGTGTAACGCCACGTCCAACAATGAACGAAATTCTTCCCATGGTAAATTGATAGGCATCTTGAGAATAATCGGTTTGTTTAGTTTCTCGACACTCAATGCTTCGAGCAGTTTTTGTAATCTATCGCGTGTAGTAAAAGGTTCGCCCCCAAATGTATTGGGGCACGAAATATTCAGTTCATATATATCGCCCTCGTCATGATCTCGAAATACCTGCACACAATTTCTATAATCATCGATACCACTTTCTTCATCTGATGTTCTACTGCAATTAGTCTTACCTATTGATATTACCCGAGGAATCGTTTTTTTCTCTGTTTTCAGATGAGCTACAATATTTTCTGCTCCACTATTTTTGAGTCCATAATAGACTACGAGTCCCTGTGAATGCGGCAGACGGTACAACCGAGGCTGTGGATTACCCTCATACGCACCAAAAGTCACTGTACCTACTTCTGAAAAACCAAACCCCATGTCACCAGCTATCGTACAAAGTTTTCCTTCTTTATCAAATCCAGCAGCAAGCCCCACTGGATTACCAAAATAGATTCCCCACTTACTCTGCCCAAGCGAAGGGTGAGCAAAATTAAAACTCATCTGAATCAGCTTTCTACCCAATCTATTTCTACCCAATCTAGCACCTATCGCAACCATTCGATCATGCACCACTTCAGGATCCTGCGCAAAAAAAATCGGTTTAAGAATCCCGCGATACAACAAACGAAACACCACACTTCTATATCGCATACGATTGAACTTTACTGAGAGCGGGATACGAGAATCGGACTCGCTTCTCTGGCTTGGGAAGCCAGCATAATACCATTATACTAATCCCGCATAAAAAAGTCCCACCGTTCGTGAAGGGTGGGACTTTGATATTACTCTTCGACGATTATTCCATTGTCGTTGTCGCAGGCACCTCTTCTACTTCCGGTGTTTCAGGTACATTGTTTCCCAATTCTTCAAACGGATTTCGAAGACCTTTTGACACTTTGATTTCTGATGAAAGCAAACGTTCGTTCATATAGGCTCCAAATTTCGAAGCATCTTCCTCTGCAGTTTTAAACAAGATATGACGTGCTTTTACTTCTTCTACTTCGACACCTTCCTGATCCTTCACCATACGTCGATCATCAAGTCTTACAATATGGTATCCGAATTCAGTCTCTACAAGATTCTCGGCAAGCTTGCCCTTTTCTAGGCCAAATACTGCTGTCTCAAATGCAGGAACCATTACTCCTTTTGCAAACCATCCCAAATCACCACCAGACTCAGCACTACTGTCTGATCCAAATTCTTTGGCAAGTGTTTCAAATGATTCACCACCTTTGATTCGATCAAGCACACTCTGCGCAGTAGCTTTCACTGCTTCTTTTTCCGAAGGATCTTTTACTGACTCGAGGTATGCCACACTTAATTTCTGTTCGAGTTCAGTTGGTACGACAATATTTTGTACGAATTCATCCAATGTCCAACCATAGCGTTTCATGATTTCCTCTTCTGCTTTTTCTCTACTTTCAAAACTGGTTAGTAATTTTGTATCAATAATCGTATCAATATCTGACTGTGCCAATGATACGTTATATTCTTCTGCCACTTGTGCCACCAATTGATTCACCAACAGGCGACTCAAGATATAATCAGACATTTCAGCTTCACTTGGACGTGTTGTTGCTTCGGCTTCGGTATCGTAAAACATTTGCATAGCCTGAAGGTTATCCACATATTCGGTATATGGGATTTTTTCACCATTCACCTCAGCTACAGGGATATTGAATACACTTGCTGTCGTAAGAGCAAATGATGATTCAGAGAGTCCTCTGACACTTCTGATACCAACGACATACCATATAATTCCTCCAACAACCAAAGCCACTCCTAAGCCTGCAAGCAATAGAGGTCCGGCTTTTACTGATTTTTTTGACCCTTGCTCTTGTGCAGAAGTCTCGATTACTTTATCTTCTTCCATATAGACTAAATTTACATTACTACCCTGAATTGGGCGATCGATGAATAAAATAATACCACCATTTTAACGGATTTGAAATCTCTTGTCCATCAGGTGTTATTTTTACCTCCCTTGACCCACCCATCCCCTCCTCTGGATCAACTTGGTCTATAAATAATACACGTTCTCCAGGTTTTTTCAAATTCAGGTCAACTCTCGCTGTGTCTTCTAGATATGCAGTGCTCGAGACGTATTTCAAAAGTTCGAGAGATTCAAGTTTTTTCTTTTCAAGCTTACTAATCTCACTTTCTAGACGTTTTACTTCTTCACGAAATGCATAATCTTTGAAATATGCACGCGCAAATCCAAATGCAAAAGCGAACGTAAGTAAAAACGCACAAGTGAGAAAAATTTTTGACCCAAAAAACGTACGCACGCGTGAGGATTCCCGGCTCATAGTACTCAGTAGTATAGCACGATTTAGTTTATCCTCTCAATTGTTTGAGTCGAGCTTCGATAATTTTTCGTAAGTAAAGCAGATCTTCAGTATCAAGTCCGGTAATACCTTTGTGCATATCCTCGACTGAAAATCTGGGTCCAGACCCACTACCAATACCATTGGTTTGTTTTTTGAGTTCATTGATTAGACGCTGTACTCCTTGCGGACGTCTCACATACTCCACATCAATTCGTATTTTTGAATCCCGTACTCTAATTTCGACTGTCCCATAATTAAGCATCATTCGCCAGATTCCACGCTGTCTCACGACCACATCTTCCACATCTCCTAATTCTGCTTCGGAAATAGTCCTACCCGTGATACCATCTTTTGCAATATCGATAATTCGATAATTAGTGAGAATGAGCACCGTACCTCGAAATCGTACGTAGTTTGAAACACACCCCGCAATTCCTATGATAATGAGTAGTGCAAAACCAATATTACCAATAGTGCCCTGACGAAAAAGCCAAAACATGTAGATACCTGCAACGACAAATGGAATAATCGCTCCCACCCAGCGCCACAAATAAGTAACACCAAAGCGTCTAATTTCCGCAACAATTTGTTCATCAACTCGGAGTGGTAAAGATTTCATATACTAATTACTCTAACCAAGGTTTTAATTTTTCAAGCTGAATACCCCAATCAAATACACCTTCAATACGACGCTTACCAGCAGATCCAAGCATATCCCGCTTTTCTTTGTCTCCCAATAATTCGGTAATAGTATCAACCACTTTACCCGCCTCATGATATACATCGAATACTCGGCCCGTCTCATGGTCAATTACTGCTTCTTCTACGCCACCGCTTTTTCCAGCAACAATCGCACGCGCAGCTGATGCAGCTTCGAGAAATACGAGACCCAGCCCTTCTTCGCGCTCACCTGCAGTATGTGTTAATAATACGAATAGGTCAGCAAGATGGTAATATGCACCCAAATCTTCATGAGGGACTGACCCAATAAATCGGACCACGTTTTGAAGCGATAGTTTTTGTACTGCTTCAAAAATTTCTTCACGCTTGGGCCCATCACCGACTATCACCCACACGGTATGTGGTTCTCGTGCCAAAATTTCAGGCATCGCATGTACGAGATGCTGAAACCCCTTACCAATATCCATGCGTGATACCGAAAGAATTACTTTTTTTCCCTGTAATGCAAGCGATCTTCTGAGTTTTTCCACTTTTTCAGTATCCACCGCACGGAAAATTGCTTTATCTGGACACGGATAGACAACCAGTGATTTGTGCTCAAATTCAGGTAATCGCTCGAGGAATCTTCGCTTGATTGACTCGCTATTGAAAACTATTTGCTCTGCCCCCTCAACCACTCGCTTGAGCATTTTCTTTTTCCATGGATGCGCGGTCGCATAGAGCACATCCGTTCCATGAGAAATAATAATATACGGAATTTTTTTAAACTTTTTCAAAATGAGTGCCGCATACCCGAGCGGAAGTACATGATTTACCAAAACCATTTCTATTTTTTCTTTTTTTGCAATTGAAAAAAAATGAAATATGGTAGGAATCCACTGTGGCCAAAAAAAATGAAGCAATTGTTTTTTTCTAAAAATCTTATATGATTCACCCTCATCAAATGTCTTATCACCTGCTGTACGCGGCGCATACACGCATACATGCTCAGGATCAATTGAACGCGCAAATTGCGTGACATATGTTGCAATACCTCCAATGGTCGGAGGAAATTCAAGTGTTGCTACTAATATTTTTTTCATACAGAATTACGTTTTTGATCGAATTGATTTGAAATATCTAACATCCTCAGCACTAAGACCTTTCATAAGAGCAAATAATACTCCGAAGACTAATCCTCCAATTATTGCCGCGATAAGTACCTGCACATGCATCGAAGTATACCATACTGCAACAGCCATTACGGCACTTGCGAGCACCAGTTTCATACTTAATACTGCAAGTTCTCGATATGGGATGATGATATTTTTTGATACCGTAATCCATGAGATGGTAAAAAGCAATATATTACCAAGAGTTGCAGCAATAGCCGCACCCTGAATATTCATTTTTGGAATCAGAATAAAATTCAACATAATATTTGCAAGCATGGTAATTCCTACATAGGTTGTTTGGGTTTTTTGTTTTCCTGTGGCATTGAGTAATGCACCTAATAATACATTCACAAATCCAGCCACTACCCCCACCATGAGGATCTGCAGCGGCACCACTGATGGATCATATTTACTGCCAAAAAATGTCGTAATTATTCTTGGCGCTAATACAATAATCCCTACAGACATAGGTACTGATACAATAAGCAGATACCGCAAGCCTTGAGAAAATACTTCTCCCAAACGTTTCTCATCATGGGCAAAATACTCGCTCATTCGAGGATAGAGCCCTGCAATAAGCGCAAAAGGGATAAATTGAAATGCGTACGCAATTTTGTATGGCACACTATACCATCCCACAGCCGCGTCCCCTGCGATTTTTGATAACATTACTGAATCTGCATACGCAAATACACGCCCGAATATCATTGCGAGCGCAAACGGTACTGCAATCGGCAACAGATAGAATATAATTTCTCGAGAATAGCGGGGGCGAATTTTGAGGCGATACTTTATCGTAACTATACCCCACGCAAACATCGTATTCAAAAAACTAGGCACGAGAAATGCGATCATGAGGAAAAATAATGGTAGTTTGAGGTATAAAAACGTAGTACCCAGTACCAGGGTCAAAAACTGGCTACCCATAATCCCATATGCCTCATATTTGATATTACCGAGTGCTCGAAGTGTTCCATACAGACTCAATTGCAGTGAATCTGAAAGCATGGTAATCCCAGATATGAATACTAAAATTTGAGTATCAATATGATATCCAAGAGCCTTCAGTACGACTACCATAATCGTGTACGTAGTCAATCCTAAAAACAATTTTAAGAAAATGATTGATGATAAAAATTCAGATACACGATTCTTTGCCTTTGCTCCTTCCCGAACCATTACATTGGTCAGTCCAAGATCGATAAAAACAACAAAAATGGTAGTAAAGGATATTGCAAAAAAATATTTTCCCGTGTCTCCTGGTTCGAGAATACGTGCAATTATAGCAAAATACACAAACGAAATAAGCTTTTGTGCAATTGATGCTCCTGTCATGTAGAGAGTACTTTGTCCGAGACTAATTTGCTTCATATTGCTCTTAATCTTAGCTTAACCATGCAAAAAATACAACACACTACCTTATTTATTAAACGTTGGGGAATAAAAAAATCTCCTGCCGAAGCAAGAGATTTTGAGTGAGATGTTAACGTTTTCTCCATTGATGTCCACGACGAGCTTTGGTCAAACCCGGCTTCTTTCGTTCTTTTGAACGTGAATCACGAGTGAGGTATCCTTCTGCTTTGAGCACTGGTCGAAGTTCTGGATCCAATTTAATCAGCGCTCGAGCAATACCGTGTCGTACTGCATGAGCCTGACCGGTAACTCCGCCTCCGACTACACGTACACTTACATCAAGTTTTGCCTCTCTCTGAACTGCCACCAAAGAAGCCAACACTACCTGCTGAAGAATTTTGGTAGGAAAATATTCTCTAAATTCACGACCATTCACGGTGATAGCACCTTTTCCTGGCATGATTCGTACGCGCGCAGCAGCTTCCTTGCGTCTTCCCAAGGCTTTTGTCATGCTATCGTCCGTATTTGTAGCTCTTTTTGCTGTCATACATTCTAAATTTAAGCCTTAATAGTTAGACGCTTCATCATCTCAACTCGATGTTTATTTTTTGGAAGCATCCCATTCACCGCGCGTTTGATAACTGACGTTGGATCATCTTCAAACACGGTCTTCAATGAAGCAGTCTTCAATCCACCTGGATACATCGTATGTCTCTTATAATCTTTCTGCACAAATTTTTTACCCGTAAATTTTACTTTTGAAGCATTGGTAACGAGTACTTTTGCACCACCATCAATATGACGTTCAAACGAAGGCTCATCTTTCCCCATGAGTGCCATCGCTACTTGTGTTGCTACGCGTCCGACTGCTCGACCGGTTGCATCAATTTCAATAGTTTTTCTTTTATTCATAGAAGTCATATTATACAAATTCGATTTTCGCAGTTTCCGCGCTATCATTCTCGCGATATCCTAATTTTGTAATTCGGGTATATCCACCTTTTCTTTCAGCATATCGTGGAGCGATATCTTTGAAGAGCTTACTTACCGCTCTGCCGGTGAAGAGTACTCCCATCGCCATATCACGATCGAGCTGAGTGTTTCCCTTTGCTCGAGTGATCAAGGGTTCTACTACAGTTCGAAGAGCTTTTGCTTTTGCAAGAGTAGTTGTTACTGCACCATGCAATACCAAACTTTCCGCCAAACTGCGCAATAGCGCTTTGCGTTGTCCTCGTTCACGTCCTAGCTTTACGCCTTTTTTCTTATGTCTCATACAATTATCAATAACAAATATTATTCTTGTCCAGTAGAACCTGTACCCACTGCGGTACCGGCCGCATCAAGTACAAGGCTATAGTGGTCCATAAGAATCTTGGTTGCTCGCTCTACTGCAATACGAGGAGAGATCGTTCCATTGGTTTCAATTCTGATCGTCAACTTTTCGTAATCAGTTACATCTCCTACACGAGTGTTTTCAACTGAGTAACCAACATCCTTGATTGGTGAATAGAATGAATCCATTACAATCGTGCCCAAATCAAGATGCTTACTCTCTTTTTCTGCAGCAGGGATATATCCCAATCCTTTGCCAATAATCACTTCAAGTGTAAGCTCTTTCTTGTCAGAGGTAATGGTTGCAATTTTTAATTCAGGATTTACAATTTCGATATCAGCATTTTTTTCAAAGTCAGCCGCAGTCACATCGCCGATGCCTTTTTTCTTTAAAGTCAAAACAACAGGTGTATCGCTGTGAGAAATTACTGCAAGCTGTTTCAAATTGAGGGTAACTTCAATCACATCTTCCTGCACTCCTTCGATTGCAGCAAATTCGTGTTGAACTCCATCAATTTTCACTGCTTCTACAGAAGAACCTTCAATTGAAGAAAGAAGTACTCGTCTCAAAGAATTACCAAGAGTGGTACCATATCCCTGATGACAAGGAGTAACTACGAGCTCACCAATGTTTTTATCACCGGTTTCTCGGAATTCGATTGTCGAAGGTAGTAAAATATAATCCATAGACCTAGATTATTGAAGGGTGGGGCTAAAGCCGCACTCCCTCATGATTAACGAGTTGAGTAATACTCAACAATAAGTTTAACGTCAAATACACGTTCAAAATCAGTTTCGACTGGCTTTCCAATCACGGTACCGCCTTTTGCAGCAGTAGCAACGGTCAACCATGAAGGAAGCGTGTGCTTACTTAATTTTTCGTCAATTCCTTCAAAAATCTTTTTGTTTGCTTTATTTGGTTTGAGGGCAAGTACATCACCTACACTTACAATGTGTGAAGGGATGTTCATCTTTTTACCATTCAAGGTAAACATACTGTGACTTACCAATTGACGAGCCTGTGCACGAGTGGTTGCAAAACCAAGGCGATAAACCACATTGTCCATACGCATTTCAAGAATCTGATTGAGGTTCACTCCTGAATCCCCTTTCATACCACTTGCAACTTCCACATAGCGTCGGAATTGGCGTTCACGAAGTCCGTATACAAATTTTGCTTTCTGTTTTTCATCAAGCTGACGACCATATGAAGACGCATTACTTCTGCGCTTGGTTGGTCCATGCTGTCCTGGAGATTGCATCAATCGGCGAGCCACTTTGGCCGCATTTGTCTTCAATCCCAAGTTTACATGAAATCGGCGTGCTATTTTATTTTTTGGTCCAATATTTCTACCCATAGTATTTCAAATTCGAATAAGTTACGTTATACGCGGCGACGCTTTGGTGGGCGGCAACCGTTATGTGCGATTGGAGTGATATCTTTTACTCCGAGCACGTTGACTCCGTTGGTATTAAATGCTCGAATTGCAGCTTCACGTCCACCTCCCACACCTTTGACAAATACGGTTACTTCTTTTACACCATACGCCTTGATTGCTTCAAGCACGTTTTTTACAACCATACCTGCAGCATAAGGGGTCGCTTTCTTTGGACCTTTGAATCCAGCACCACCCGCTGATCCCCAGCCGAGTACGTCTCCATTCTGGTCAGCCACCGTAACAATCGTATTGTTAAAAGAAGCCTGAACATACGCTCTGCCGTGAGAAACCGAACGAATCGCTTTTTTCTTTTTAGTAACTTTTTTAGTAGTTGCTTGTGCCATACGGTAATTTAGGAAAATAAAGGATACACCCTAGCTATTAGGTCTTCTGTGCAGATGGTTTCTTGCCACTTGGTGCAACATTTCGTTTGTTGCCTCGGGTTGTTCTACTATTGGTTTTTGTTCGCTGTCCTCGAAGCGGCAATCGTTTTGTATGTCTCGTACCACGATAGGATTTAATATCCTTCAAACGTTTGATATTTGAAGAAATTTCACGTCTCAAGTTTCCTTCAGTCGTTTCTTGTTTTTCAATAATATTGCGGATTACGTCTTCTTGCTCCTGGGTCAACGCTTTAACACGAGTGGTTTCAGGTACTTTTGCAGAAGCCAAAATTTTCTTTGCTTTAGTACTTCCAATACCGTAAATATACGTAAGCGCAATTACGATTCTTTTTTCGCGAGGAATAGTTACGCCGGATACTCTCATAGATGAATGATTCAAGATTATTCTAAAAAATTTAACTACCTGCTTTGGTTCTCTGCTTTCGTCCCTGTCGTTGTTTGTGGCGAGGGTTTTTGCAGATTACAAACCGTACTCCTCGTCTGATGACGATTTTACAGTCTTTGCAGCGTACTTTCACTGATGGGTGTACTTTCATATTCTGTGCTTTTTAAACAAAAATCATCAACTACTAAGCGATATCGACGTCAGCCTGTGGCCGACTACACCGCACTAGTTGAGACTTCCTATATTAATTTAGAACCGGTAGGTAATACGCCCCTTTGAGAGGTCATACGGTGTCATTTCGACTTTTACTTCATCACCGACATTGAGTCGGATATTGAACATCCGCATTTTCCCTGAAAGATGAGCAATTACTTCGTGTTCGTTTTCAAGTATCACTCGAAATTTAGCGCCGGGCAACAGTTCATCAACCGTACCTCGGACTTCTAAAAAATCATTTTGCTTTCCCATGTAAATATGTTTAACGCCAGTATTGTAGCGTAAATGAATAACATTGTCAAGGTTTTTTAGTATGCCTCAGAAAATCTATATTTAGGCTTATTTTAGCACAGTATTCCATGATTGACAAACTATGCACAATTTACTAATCTTTCCCCGTGGGTCAGAGTTCTTGTGCCAATTTCCACTGTGTAGAGTCATAGGCGGGAGACTCTGAGGTCGTATAACCGTGAGACTAGCCATGACTAAGGACAGGATACTCGGGTATAACTACGAGATACCTGGCACGAATGCGTGGCCGCGACGTTTCAGCTGTGTGCGACGGATATGTTCGACGTTGAAATACCGCCCTCTGGAATGACAGAGGGGCTCTGCACCCACCCCCCTACTTACCCCGCCGACACTTGTGTCCGCGGGGTTTCTACTTTTTATTTGTATTTTCGTATCTACTGCCTTTTTCGTTTTAACTTTTTACCTCCACCCTCTCCCGATATACCCAAAATCTAAATAATGCAAAGTTCCAGAGCACCATACAAGCAATAGAGGCAAGACGGACCAATAGATATGGTAGGCCCCACACTTCGTTTCCCAGATACATCGCACCCACAGAGAAGGCATAATTCCATGCCGCAAGGATGAGATACCGTACTAATTCCTTGTGTGATGCCCCTGTGCTTCCAAATGACCATTTTTTATTAAGTGTGAAATTGAATGCCATGACAAATGCAGCATTAATCACGACTGATGTCGTCGGATCAAGATGCAACCATTCTACAAATAGAGTAAGAAGCGCTACATCAATTGCAACGCTCGAAACACCAACAATCACATATTTGGCGAATTTCACGCGCTCAGCCCAGACCTGTGCAAATGTACTGAGAATTTTTTGTTTCATAGATATGGACAAGTATACGCGATACCTTATTTTTGTTCAAATAAAAAAAATACTGCAGCTTATATGCTGCAGTATTTTGATTCGATACATATTTAGGCATTTTTGACTGCGAGCATTCTCACTCTTTTTGTCTTGATCACTGAATATGTAAATGCCGCGAGGAACACACAACCTTGGAATAATACAATCGCCCCACCAGTTGATACATCAAGATAATAACTGAGGTATGATCCTACAATTGAAGAGACCACACTTACTGCAGTTGCAATTCCAAGCATACGGGGGAATCGTTTGGTCAATACAAATGCAGTTGCTCCTGGTGTAATAAGCATGGCAATAACAAGGATAATACCGACGGTCTGAAGAGATACCGTAATCGTGATTGCAAGAAGAATAAGCAGGAAATAGTGAACTACTTTTGCATTGATACCAATTGATTGCATATGGATGGCATCAAAACAATACAAGAGAAGTGTGCGTCTGAAAGCGATAATAACCGCGGCCACTAGCACTGAAACTCCAATCGTATACCATGCAGCGCTATCAGAAATACCAAGCACATATCCGAAAAGCACATGCATCAGATCTACCGTACTCACGGTTCGCGATATCAATACGAGCCCAAGCGCAAAAAGCATGGTGAATACAATTCCCATTACCGCATCTTCCTTGATCTTGGTATTTGTTTTGATATTTCCAATCATAAATACAGCGAGCAATGCAAATACAAATGCGCCAATGCTAAATGGAATCCCAATAATGTACGCAAGGACGACGCCTGGTAATACTGCATGTGAAATCGCATCACCCAAGAGTGACCAGCCTTTCAAAATAAGAAAACATGAGAGAAGTGCACATACGGCTCCTACTACTGAAGAAACCAAAATGGCCTTTACCATAAAGGGATACTGGAGCGGAGTTGTGATAATTTCAAAAATATCCATATTTTAATTTGCAAATTGTATATTATGCATCGCCCCGTCGTATGTCGCCTCCACCAATTCGCGGGTAAATACTTCTTTGGTAGGACCATAGGCAATCACTGTTCTCTTTACGAGAGCAATATGATCGCAATATCCTGAAAGCGAAGTGAGTTCGTGTGTTGAGAGTATAATCGTTTTTCCTTCTGCCTGAAGCGTAAGTAATAGTTGCGTAAGTGATCGTTCACTTTTTGCATCAACTCCTGCAAATGGTTCGTCGAGTAATAAAATTTCTGCCCCATGAGCAAGTGCTCGTGCAACAAATACTCGTTTTTTCTGTCCACCAGATAATTCTCCGATTTGTCGATCTATATATTCAGACATTCCTACTTTTTCGAGCGCACTTTCTACCATTTTTTTATCTTCTTCGGTTGGAGTACGGAATACATTTTGTGAACCATATCTTCCCATCATGACCACATCATATACGGACACTGGAAAATCCCAGTCTACCAATTCATTCTGTGGCACATAGGCAACCAGTCCAAGCTTCTGTGCTACTTTTGGATTTTTTCCACAGATCAATACGGTACCTTGATCCGGCGTAACAAGACCCATAATCACTTTGAATAGCGTCGACTTCCCTGCCCCATTCATCCCGATAATTCCGGAAAATGTTTTGTAAGGAATCGAAATCGACGTATCATGAAGAGCGAGGTGCTCCTGATACTTTACTGATACATTTTTTATTTCTATCGCAAATTTATTTTCTGACATACACATTATTCACCTTTTAATCCTTTAATAATTGTCTCAACAGTGTGTTCTAGTAATTTCAAATAGGTTGGTGCCGGACCATCAACAGCTGAAAGTGAATCTACGTAGAGTACGCCTCCCATACGAGCACCCGATTCTTGTACTACTTCCTGCTGAATTTGAGGTTGGATCGTACTTTCACAAAATACAACGGGAATATTTTTTCTCTTTATTTCATCTACCACATACGCAATTTGTTGCGGACTCCCTTGTGATTCATCATTAATTGCCCAGAGATACAACTCTTTCATCCCATAATCTTTTGCAAGATAACTGAATGCCCCTTCACATGTTGTTAGATATCTCTGATTCTCAGGAATTTCTGAAATAGATTCTCGTAATTTAGTATCAAGTGTTTTTATTTTTTCAGAGTATATACGCGCTTGTTCGGTAAAATATTCAGCATCATCTGGTGAAAGTTCCGAAAGTGCGGTCCTAATATTTTCTACATAGACCAGAGCTTGTACTGGCGACATCCATACATGTGGATTTGGTTTGTCCTTATACGCGCCTTCTGCAATCTGGATTGGCTGAATTCCATTGGTCAAAGTGACATGTGGAACATCAGGAATACTGGTATAGAGTTTATTTGCCCATACTTCGAGATTCATTCCATTGTCAAAAATAATATCAGCTTTTGACGCACGAATGAGGTCTCCTGGAGTTGGTTCATACCCATGAATTTCGACCCCGGGCTTGGTAAGTGAAATTGCTTCAATTCGATCCCCGCCCACTTCCCCTACCATGTCTGAAATCACCGTGAAGGTACTAAGTACCGTAAGTTTATCATCGATAATTTTTTCACCAAGGACTTTCTTTTCACGCAAAGCAAAAAATAATGCTGCTGATAGAGCAAGTAGAATAGTGAAAGTGATGATAATATTTTTTCGACTCATAACTAATAGAAAAATTGAAAATTAAAGATTGAAGATTAAAAAATACTATGTATCAAATCTTCAATCTTCATTCTTCAATCTTATACCTTCTTAATACTCTTTCCATGAGGATCAGTCTTTGGATTCCCCAAAAATTTTGCGAGACGGGTAATTACTTCATCAGAAAATGCATGTTCGAGCTTATGAGCTTCACCATGTACGTTCTCTGGATTAATTCCCAAGACATCATGAAGGAAGACTTCAATCAGTCGGTGTTTGTAGGTAAGTTTTTCAGCAAGTTTCTGTCCTTCCGAAGTCAGAGTAATTCCCCCACTTCGATCAGTTTTTATCAGTCGAGCGCGGTTTAGGTCGGAAATGCGCTCTGAAACTGTGGATCGGGCGAGACCTAGATAGCGTGAAATATCGATAATACGAACAGCCAATCCCTGTTCTTGCAGTGAATACACTGCCCTTACATAATCTTCTCTCGTAGGAGTTGTCTTTCGCATAACAATTATTTTGTTCGTATGTACGAACACCACTATACCATACCCTGATATTCTCGTCAAGGATCGAATTATCCACTCCCTAGGCATTGACAAATTTTTATTTTTGCATTAGTTTCGACTCAAGCTGAATTGGAAACGTGACGAGTGTCACCTCACCGGTTTAGCACAACCAAGGAGCAACGACGATGGGTACGCACCCCCCGAACGGCACGAAGCAGTGTCACAATTTCTACAACTTGGTGTTCTCGAGCAACGGCAACGGCGCGCGCGGCGGCGGCTAGGGCATCGGCCCGGCCGAGCGTAGTGACCGGTAGTGCCAGCACAATTACAGCCTTCTAGGCTGTAAAGTGATCTGGTCACCGACTACTATGTTCTCCTCGATCGGCAGCCGCAACCCTCACAGGATGCGGCTGCCGATCAACCAAAAAACATATAATTGAAATGTCTAACAAGGCGTTTTTTTTGTTTAAATTACGACATACTATGATTGACAAAATGCGTATTTTATGGTACGCTCTCTTGAGTTTGACTATGCAGCATTCGCGGCACAGCAAACCCTCGAGTCGACCGAAAGGAAGACTGAATTCACCCTAATACCGAGGAGATCCCGACATGCCCGACACCATGCAGGGTAAGAACTACAATCGCTACGATCTGCCGGAGCTCCCGAGGCGCGGTACCCTGCGCCACGACGGCATCACCGTCCCCGACAACTCGCCCTCCAGCGAGCGCGGCGGCGAGTACCAGGTCGGCCCCGGGCAGACCCGCAAGCCGGCCTCAGTCACCCAGGGTCCGATCGACCCTCGCTCCTTCGCCGCAGTCGGCGGCCACAACGCGACGCTCTAGTCAGCGCGCCGGGCACTACACCTGGAACTACAGCCGTCACCGACGGAAATAGATCCTGATAGCGCTCGCATGTTTCGAGCGCGTACAACCACATACGGACCACCTTGGTTTCCGGATGATGGAAGTACGCGCTCGGACTCTCTACAAAAAACTATAATCAACATTCAAACGCCTTTAGGGCGATTTTTTGTTTTACTTTCAATCTTTACACTTTATATAAACTATGTTAATTTCAGTTCCGATCGAGCTTTAGGCAGCAGATGCTGCCAAACTTAGTTCCATCCCTCTAGTCCAAGGAACCGAACGATGAATACGAGCATGGGCAGACCGACTACCCCCCCGCCGGATCAGGAACAGATCGATGAGTCACAGCACGAGGCACGCGAAATCCTCGAGGACGCGCTCGACATGATCGCTGAAGCTGCCTACTCCATCTGTATGCCACTCAACTTACTACCGAAGACCGCCGAAGGTGATGTGGAGTTCGACGAGGATACCCTCGAGAAGACCGGCCACCCCACGCTCGTGGCCATCGCCAAGGCAGCGCGCGCGGTCTACGTAGCGCTAGACACTCTCCCGCCTGAGCCTGAGGAGGACAAGGACGAGGAAGGTGATGACTAAGCGAGGCTATGTCGCCTAGCGAGGTTTCCCCCGACGCGCTACACGTTCATCTGAACATCAGACCTTCGGGCTTGATACATAAGGTAAACGTGTAGCGCTCGGTCCATACACGCCCACAAAACGCTTATCCAAGCGATTTTTTATTTACCAAAAAACTATCCACGACCCTCCACTTGACGTCTGCATTTTTCTAGAGTAGTCTAATCCCGAGCCGTTCTCGTGTACTATACACGCCAAGCCAGAAACACGAGATAGATGCTCGAAACTACAACCAAGACCAAGGACCACATGAAGAACAAGGACCCCTCGTAGAACGTCTGACAACAGCGGTAACACCGCTAACACCAGGCGCACCGAGCTTCCTCCCGGAGCCCCGAACCTCATGAAGAACAAGGATCCGACCGCGTCCAAGGACCGCCCCTGCAGGAAGACCTGAGCCCACACGCTCACTATTCCCGCTGTCAACTTGCCGGCGACCGCTCTACCTCAATCCCCAACCAGGGAGACAGGAAGTGCGGTCGCCGGTCCCCCTTCAACTTTTACACGCGCCTTACGGGCGTTTTTTTAATTTACTACTCTTTACCATTGACATATGAATTATTTTTTGTTAGCGTAATTCGAAGTTCTATGACTAGTGGTTACAGAACTTCGCACCTTTCTTCTATCGAGGAACTCAGAGTATGCAGCCGAATGAACCTGTCTCGACCCCTGCGGTCGAGAATTCCGAAACCTCGGCCTCCAATAAAGTGACGAACAACGTTCTGACCAAGGACCCGGGCGCCGAGCTGCAAGCCCACATCAAGGTCAAGCGGCGGTACAAGAACCGCGACCTCTTGGACCACGTCGTCGACTCCGGCAACCCCATCTCCCGCGACTGACCCTCGTCGAACAGTGCCACCCCGACCCGTGTCTAGATGAACTTCTGTTCAACCTAGATACGGGCTCGGTTCAAAAATTCTACAAATGCCTCAAAAGGGCGATTTTTTGTTAGTATTGACAAAATGGCTTATTTATGCTATAATTCGGCGTTCGTCTTTGACGAAAGTTCTTTACATGAATGTAGCCATTTTCATGCATTCGGTCAGTATTGTGATATTTCACATAAGGGAATTATTACAAAACTGACTGACGGCTGAGTGGTGAACGTTCACTATTCGGTTCATAAGTCAAAATGTCAGCTGGGAGGCAGGCATGATTCGCTGGTACAAGGAACTTCGTAAAGATCATGGAGCAATGATGCGCTCGAACACCAAAAAAGTGTTCTTGGCAGAATCGTTCGATGGGACCTGGGTCATGGGAATGATGGCAGCTTCCGTCACGGAGCGAGTCTTCGAGGTCTTCATCGGCGCCCTGATCGGCCTCTTCGTCGTACAGATCATCGCCACGAAGGTCGGTTCCAAGCTACAAGGAAAACTTCCGAGCCCGGAGAAGGTCGCAAAAGTGGTCGGCACGGTTTTCGTCCTGCTCGGAGTACTCTTTCTACTTCGGGCTGCAGAGATCATCACGGTCAACCCGACTGCGTTCCTCCTCAACCTGAAGCAACTGCACCCGGTCCCATTCATCTTGGGCATCGCAGCTGTAATCGCAGGTTTCGAGCTGTTCGACAAGACGGCGGTCGTAACCTTTCATACATCAGCGACCAATGAGAATAAGCCTGGTAAAGATTCAGCAACACTCATCTCGTCGATGATCGGACTCTTCTTCGCGAACATCATTGGTGTACTCTTCTTGGGCTCACTGATTGCGCTCATCATGACACCAGCGACTATCGAGCTCGTGAGTGGAATCATCTTCGTCTTGATCGGTGCGTACCTATTCATCGGCAAGGGTACGATCCAGGAATGGATCGACACACTTCGTCGCAAAAAGCGCTCAAGCACAACTCTTCCCACGCAAGACTGAATTCCAACCAGGACGGAGATGCTCTCCGGCCTTAGTCTAAACGTTCGACGATACAGGAACTCTCAAATGCCGTCACAGCACAAGAAAACTTCCAGCAAGAAATCGCTGGCAAATCAAGCACATGCTGCGCTCGTCAACTTCGCGAAGAACCTCCCCAAGGAGGATCGATCGCTTCTGTCGATGACGCAGAGGGGCAACCACGACGACAGCAAGTACCGGATGGTTCGCTTGAGCTTCCGCCGGATGCACGGACTGAACAGCGACATCTGAACCGAAGGCAGGGACGGCACGATTCATTCGTATCCGTCCCTTGCCCATACAAAAAACAGATAGCTAGTAACAAAATCTTTGATACTGCACTATCTGTTTTTTTAATTTATCATTCAACACTGCTGTGTAGAAAAAAAATTCTACTCAGTTTTTGATGTACTATTTTGTTCGAAAAATAGAGCAAGAGGATTATTCACTCCCTCTATGACCTTCACTTCTGAACCTAATAATCGATTATTCATATATTCAGCAAAAGGCTTTGCGTCATTTTTGTCTACTCTAATAAATATATTTCGCGCGCGCACCTCTTCTCTTTTTTTATCTGTCCCTGGCTCATCTGCTACTCTAGTATCTTCTACCCTGATAATATAAAAACCTGCTTCAGTCTCGATCAAGTCAGACGTTAATTCACCTTTCTGAAGAGAAAAAGCTTTTTCTTCAAACTCGGGACCAATCATTCCTCGTACAAACCATCCCAAATCTCCCTCATTCGCAGCAGTACCATCCTGAGTAAATTCAGATGCCAACGTTTCAAATGATTCTCCATTCTTGATCCGATCAAGAATGCTTTGTGCTCGAGATCGTGCGGTTTCTCTATCTACTGGATACCCGATTGAGTTCAAATACGTTTTTACGAGTTTCTTTTCAACTTCTGTCGGAACAATAATATGTTCTACAAATTCTTCCACTGTCCACCCGTATCTTTGACGTATACTTTCTTCTGCTTTTTCCTGACTTTCAAAATTTTGTATCAACTGAGAGTTCACTATTTCTTGCAATTCATCCTTTCCTAATTCGACCTCATATTCACGTGCAACTTCGGCAGTAAGATTATTGATGAGCAGTCGGACCAATACATAATCACGCATTTCCCGTTCATTGAGAGGACTTAATTGTCCAGTTGTGTCTGTTTCAAAGAATAATTGTGTTGCACGCAATTCTTCGACGTATGCAGTGTATTGAATCTTGTGTCCATTTACCCATGCAATAGGCATTCTGAATACGCGAGCAGTCATCATGGTGAATGGCGATTGAGACAAGGTACTCACTTTTTGCATTCCAGACCGATACCATAGTCCCACACCACCCAATAGTGCCACCACAAAAACGACTAACAACACAATTACACGCATCTTTCCTGATACATGAAAATTACCCCAACTTTTTTGCAACATTTTTAAAACCTTATTCGTCTTGCCTAACAGTTTATTTAAGATTTTATCAATTTTGCGAGAATGTGACTCTTTCATAGCGTGTAAAATTAGCGCGTTAATCCTGACAAATAATGTATAAAAGCATTACCATTGTATCCAATTACGAGTACCCTGTCTATCACAGACCGCGTACTCGTAATTGATTTTATCTTCGTAACTTCCCTACCCATCCGAACAAATCTTCGAAGTTACCCATGATCACCTGGAACACCGATTCTTCTTTTTGTGGAGTGAGCACCGTCAATGTCTTTGATCGCCCAATATTACCTGATGAATCTTTACTTTCAACCACAAACTGATACACACTTCCTGGCTCAAAATTGGTCACGACTACAATATGTTTCTTGGTATAGTTTGAGTCGAGTGTGGTGCTCTCAGAAAATTCCGCCCCCTCGGTTCCAAACCCACTTCGATAGAATACTTGGCTCGTTGAGAGTTCATTCGTAACCCATGAAACAATTACTTGAATACGATCCTTCGCTCCGGGAATAATCGACGAATCAGTCTTGATTTGAGCAATAACTGGTGGAGCATCGGTATCATCAGTCGAAAATCCTTGAATCAATTTACTCGCGGTATTACCTGCAGTGTCTCTACCAATAAGCTCAACATCATAGATTACCCCACCTTCAAGTCCCGTTAGTGTTATCGAGTGATCTGACACAATACTCACATCTCTCACAATTTGCCGTGCCTCGACCGAAGGCACTCCATTTCGATATGGTGCATATGAAACACTTGAATCTGTAGGCAAACTCGTTGACCAACTAAATACTGCTTCTTCAGGAGAGATTACTGAAATCTTATAACTACCGATTTCAATTGATTGCGCCTTGGTAGTAAACGAGAAATCCCTTGATTTTGATTCAGCGCCAGTAGGTGTACGAGAAATCAAGCGATATCGATACGGTGTAGAAGGATTAAGTCCCTGAATTTGAACTGAATGCTCAGTGGTAAATACCGCTGATTCTCCCACTGTCTGACTATAGACTCCAGTTTGAGTAAATCCGCTTTCAGACACAAATTCAATTAATGAATTCGATGCTTTATCCGTAGTCCATGAAATAGTTGCCGTATTTGCTGATTCATCTACTACAGGCTGTCCACCAATCACAGGACGCGGTAAGAGATCTGATAATTGCTGTATGACTGACGCCTGGTCGAGGAGAGTGGACTCAAGTACCTCAACACTCACTTGCGTTGATAAATTCTTGATCAATTCTCTTACTCGCTGCATCGACATCATGAACATTTCTTCTGCCGCATCAGGATCAACAATATCTTCGGTGGTTGACGTAGTAGCAATTGGAGAATCAGATAAGGTAGTGGTAAATGAACCTGTACTAAAGGCACTACGATTACCCGACCTATCAGCTGAACTAATTCGATAATAATAATCAGTGAGAGGAAGTAAATCATTGAGCACAATCTCATGATCGACTGAACGTTCGAGATTAACTCCTGCCTTACCATAGTTAGTCGTATTTCCAAACTCCACCACACTATCTGCAATCTCATTGGTCAACCAGGTAAGTTTTGCAGCTACTCCCGTGACTTCCACCACTTGCGCATTGATGATTTCTGGTGGAGTAGAGTCTGGAGTTGATCCACCTCCACCACCTCCACCACCACTCGTAGTCGGAACCGCAGCTGCCGCAGCCTGCTCACGCAACAACACTTCGCTTTCTTCGGATAATGTCTCAAGTGTTCTAAAGCTATCAATTGGAGTTGAAGTAGCCACATTGCCACTAAGATCTATCGACATTACGTAGTAGAAATATTCTGTTGAAGTAGTCAGCGAAGAAAGAATCACTGCATGTGTTCTATCGTAATTAGAATTAGTAGTACTAAACAAATCAAGTGTCGAAGATGAAGTTCCATAATACACCTGACTAGTTGATCCTTCATCCGTAAGCCACGTAATCAGCGCCTGATCATCAGTTACTACTGTCGTTGTGACTGATGTAATCACTGGTGGGGTGTAATCAGTCGAATCAGCAGTAGTTGTTGAAAATTCTGTAGGGTTTGATGCATTACCATTCAAATCAGTATTAGTGAACCGAACATAGTATAGAGTATCAAGTGTCAGCCCCGAGATCGTGTAATTATGAGACGTATTCAAATCATCATTCGAGATGACTGTCCCGTAGGATGTACTTGTACCATACTCGAGGACAGTCGTAGCTGGCTCGTTGGTTGACCACGAGACAATCATTGCAGTGTCTGAAATTTCAACATCATTTTCCTCATCAAACGTGATAGTCGGTGGAGTCTGATCGTTTAGTGTGGTGAACGTGTGATACCTAATTTCCCCGTCCACCACATTTTTATCTTCGCCTACTCCCGATTTTACATAGTAATAATAAGTGGTTCCGCGTGTAAGATTCGGAAGTGTAACCGAGTGTTCAGTAACACTATCTGCATTCCCTACTATAGTTGAGGACGCAAATGCATTATCGAGTGAATAATACACATACGAATCACTTCCTACATCAGTCATCCAGGTCACTGACACTTGCGTATTCGAAATATCAGAAACTCCAATATCTGAAATTGAAGGACCTGAGAGAGTGGTTACGGTATGCCCATCAGGAGAAGGAGTACTTGTTCCCACATTATTTGAAGGATCAATTGATCGAACTTGAAAATAATACGTCGTATTAGGAGTAAGTCCTGTAACAATAACCTGGTGCTCTCCAATCCCCGCTTCAGTATCAGCAAGTGATACGGTACCCACACTTGGAGCATCGGAAAAGTCTCCCCCGGGTACCGTAATATAATCAATATATGAGTTCGATAGCTCACTCGTATCCCAGGTTACGGTAAATGATTGAGTGCCCACATCTGAAGTTTCAACATTACTAATTGTTGGAGCCACTACATCGCTTCCACCTTCTCCATCCGGCGCATCCATTACGACAGTTGAATAATTCGAGATATTACCTTCGTCATCTTCTACCGTTATCTTATAATAATACGTAGTTTCTGTATCCAAACCTTGATCAAGGTAGTAATTCACCAATCGATTTTCCTCAGTCATAAGGACATCATACGTCTCCCCATCCTCCGATCGATACAATGTATAATTATTGAATCCATTTACAGGAGCAGGAACTACCTCCCATGCCAAAAACTCTCTCCAGTCTCCTGATTCTGCATTTGACACATCTTGGTATACAAAATGCGGAGGAGCATACAAGGTCTGAATAAGTATTGTCTCACCATTTGATGACACATTTCCATAAGCATCACGAATTTGATAATACACTTTTGCCGGATTACCTACAAAAGTCCATGATGAAGTTGCGGTATAGGGAATCCACTCTCCAGAATTTATATTGATTCCATCATCACTCAAATCAGAATCAGTTGAAAGCTTCATTTCAAGTCCAGACATCGTATCATCAGTCACTGTAATCGAAATCGGGTTAGCAGCATTAGCTCTTGCATCAGTAATAAAGCTTGTTACTACGGGGTCTGTCGTATCGAGTGTAAATACGTTTGACTCATACACACCGGTATTATTTGCAGCTTCCCCATCATTTGCCCGGAGACGAATCTTGAAGTTAGTATCATTATATTGATTATCATATGATAATGCAGGTGTCCACGTGAGTGAGTAGCTCGTATAGGTAGTTGATGAAACACTCTCGACAGCAATATTAGCTCCATAGTCTCCCGCGAGAGAAGAAGATGCAGCAGTAGCCCAGGTTTCAGAACCAGGATTTCCACAACTTGCCGTACAGTATTGCAAATCAACCGAAACAACACCTTGAGTTGCCCCGGTAGATGTATCAAGATCTCTTACCTCATAAGGCACGGTCACCGTACCATCGCTTGACTGAACAATAGTACTCGTACTAATCACAATATCTGGCGTTGCGTTCACTGTATAAGTCAAGGAAATGTCTGAGAGAGTAGGCGTTACAATTCCATTTCCTTCAAAAAATGCCCGATATTGAATCCATCGATCATTAGCTCCATCACTTAGTGCTGCAGGAATATCTTCTTCTCCACTTCCATCAGTAAAGTAGGTACCATTCGTCCCATCAGGACCCGCCCATGCGGTCCAATCCGAATTATCAGGACTAGTACGAACCTGCACTTTGAATGTCGTACTACTTGGAGCAGTTGCAGTCCATGAAATTCCAGCAAAAAAATTCAATGCTGAGCCTGTATCATACGGAGACGAGATAAAAGAACCCGTAGACGGACCATAGTAACTTACCGTTACGTCTTCGACACTCGGTACATTATTTGTACTACTCGTGAATAATATGGTGCGGTACTGGTAATACCGTCGTCCATCAAAATTAGTATTTAATGCGTCATCTTTTGAAACGAATGTCCATACTCCATCACTTAAATCCGACTGATTTCCTGCGCGTACTTCCATCGTTACAGATGCGCCCGTAGGTATCGTATCATTCCAATCGATGGTACCAAATGTAGCAGCATACCCAATATCCTTTATTTCTGAGAGGAACGTGCCAAGTAAAATATATGTTGAACTTGCGACAGAATAATCAGTGAGGTTAGAAGCTACCTGGAATGTATATGTGGTGCCAGGCGTAAGTCCGGTAAAAGTGCGCGATGTTTGAGTAGTCGTCACCGTACCTGCAGTTGAAGATACCGTGTAATATGTAGTACCCGTAACAGCGCTCCACGCAACACTAATACTGCTCGTCGTGGGCCATGCAAATGAGGTAATTGATGGTGGAAGTGCTAACGTAACAGTACTCGACACGGGAGAATACGTTGTCGTTACTCCATACGAATTAACTGGTTGTATCTGGAAACTGTAGGGCGTATTTGGGATAAGCCCCGTAAAGGTTCGGGATGTCTGAGTGGTAGTGACCGCAGACCCCGCCGTAGAAGAAACCGTATAATATCCTGCACCACTTGCTGCCGCCCAATTAACTGTAAGTGTCGATGTTGCTCGAGAAAAACTCGTAATCGTTGTTGAGGATGGACTTGGTGACGGAGGAGTAACAGTAGAAGTTACAGTCGAAGATGCGCTGGACTGCGCATATGGATCCATAGCTTTGATCACAAAGTAGTAGGTAGTCGACGGAGTAAGTCCTGTAATAATAGTGCTCGTCTGAGTAGTGGTGACCATATTGATTACACCAGAAAGTGCTGTACTCGTAGAACTTGAGGGTAAATTGATACGTATAACCGGACGCTCAAAACTCTGCAACATCGAGGTGCTTCCTGATACCCAAGCAGTAGTATCACTTCTAGTTAATCGAGTGAGATAACTACCTGTTGAAGACACTGCATGTATAGGATAAAGTGGAGCATTGACAAATGCAGCAAAATCTCTTACCACCAAAATTTGCAGATTACTCGTCCCATTATATGAAAATGTGGGTGAGAGTGCGACTGTTGTCCACCCGCTCGACATAGTATTAGTGATTGAACCTGAATACACCTGAGTATACCCAGAAGTACTTGCGATACCCGTTGGAAGAGTGGTTGATGCGGAATTCTTCATGTAGATTGTTACACCTGTTATAGTTGTTCCTGTATCTCCACTATTTTTATAGAAAGCGGTCGAGGTAATGGTGCCAGCATAACCACCCAGCTCACTCGCAAGATATAGCATTTCTGTTGCTGTATAATTATAATAACGATCAAATGGAACGTAATTGTTTACTGGTGAACTATACGCTGTTCCCACAATTACTGAACCACTGTTCGGAGTGAATGTTGTTGTCACCGTTGTTGAATAATACAGCGTATAATATGAAGCACCATTGATCGTGTCCCAATAGACCCTGATTGTTGAACTGGTATTAAGTGTAGATTCGTCAAGCGAAGAAAATGTTGGAGTACTCGGTGCAGTTGGCTTTGGAGTACTTGTAGTTCCAACACTTGAATATACAGTGTCTCTCCCCCATACATCAGTGGATTTAACTTGAAAACGATGGGTTGTGGATGGAGTAAGACTTGTAAATGTATAATTAGTATCCGTAGTCGTCACTGTTCCTGCAGTCGAAGAAACCGTATAGTAAGAATTCCAAAGGAGTGATCCCCAATTTACCCGAATTGTATTACTGGTAACATTTGTAAAAGCTGACAGCGCAGGAGCATTTGCAACTGACGTAATAATAGTGGATGTTGCAAGCACATTGGAAAACGAACTACTTTGATTATACGCATCATCCGCTTTTACCTGAAAATTGTATGTACTCGATGGCGTGAGGCCAGTGAATGTACGTGAAGTCTGAGTAGTAGTGACTGTCACCCCCGCAGTTGAAGAGACCGTGTAATAACTCACACCAAAGACAGGGCTCCAGCTGATCTGAATACTTGACGTATTATTGGTCGATGAGACAAAGGTTGGAGTTACTGGAGGAGGAGGGGTTTGTGTATAAGTAGAAGTTACCGTAGAAGATGCACTTCGTTGATCATATTGATCTACCGCAATGACCTGAAAGTAATAGGTGGTTGAAGGAGAAAGATTGGTCAGAAGATAACCTGTTTGTGAGGTGGTAACCGAAGTAATCGTACCATTAAGTCCAAAGCTGCTTTGAGTACTGGAAGTAATCCGAATATTAGGCAAATAAGCTGACGAAGCAAGAGATGTTGCACCGGAGGTCCATGCGGTACTATTACTATTATAATTTCTAGCCCGGGTTGGTGAAGGAGTATCGGTATACCTATAATTAGGATAATTTCCATTCGTTGCTTGAAAATTCTGAACTGCCAAAATTTGTAAATTACTTGTTCCATTATACAAGAATGGAGTATCCAAAGTTACACCCATCCAACCAGTTCCAGTATTTGGAAATGAACCGTTGTACACTTGTGTATACCCTGTAGTTGAGGCTACACCAGTTGCAAGTGTCACATTTGAAGTATTTTTCATGTAGAAAGTCACGCTTGGCATGGATACTAAACCGCCTGTTTGAGTTCCCACATAAAATGCAATCGCCGTAATGTTTTTAGTACTCGTACCTAATTCACTACTAAGGTACAGCATTTCAGAAGCTGAATAATTATAGTAGGGATCGAAAGGTATAAGGAAATTTTCAGCCAATCCATTTCCTATCGTACCAGAAACCGCATTTCCAAAGCTAGCTGCTCCAAGTGAAGTACTTCTCAAAAGAATATAGTACGACGCACCAGCAACAGTGTCCCAGTAGACCTGGATGGTAGAAGTGGTAGCAGACAGATCAGTTACAGTAGGCGCATCGACTGGATCAGGAGCACGAGTTCGTGTAGTGGTCGCCACAGATGAAGTACTTGAGAGCCCATTCACATCCGTCGCAGTCATCTGGAAAGAGTACGATGTATAGATATCAAGTCCGGTAAAAGTTCGTGAGGTTAGTGTGGTCGTTACCGTACCCGCAGTAGAAGAAACCGTGTAAAAAGCAGCACCTGAAATTGCACTCCAATTTACCGTAATAGATGATGTTGCAATTCCCGAAAAACTAGAAATACTCGGTGTATATATCTGATCAGTACGAGTCGATGATACCGTAGAGTACGTACTCGTATTATTATACGAATCTGTTACCTGGATCTGAAAACTATAAGTAGTAGTTGGAACAAGACTACTAAATGTTCGATTAGTAAGTGTAGTCGTGACCGTAGAACCCGCAGTAGAAGAAACGGTATAAAAAGAAGCACCGGATACCGCAGCCCAATTCACGGTAATCGAAGTAGCCGTTTCACTAAATGATGAAACACTCGGTTGACTTGGTGATACATTGTCGAGCGTGACAGTAGTTGAAACAGCCGTACTCGTAGAGATACCATCATACGCAATGACATACACACAATAAGTACCACTAGCTGATGGCAGCTGAGTCTTAGAATCCCACGTAGTAGTTACGGTGTTTGCTCCGGACGCAGTAGTAATGTTACCTAATTGATACCCAGTACTCGTTGCATTATTTAGCACAATACTTTCCTGTCCATAGGTAGACGAAGGTGTACCAAATAATGTTGTCGTTGCTTGTGAACCATCAAACGCAGTACATACACCTGATTTATATCGATAAGACAGACTAAGTATATTGTCATTAACATCATCAACTACAGTCTTAACAGTGACATGTCCAGAAGAATTGGTTTGTGCAGTAGTTGAAAGTGATGTAGCCGTAGGTCTACCTAAATTATTAATAATCACCGTGGTTGTAGCAACAGTACTTGTGGCTACTCCATCAGAGAGTACAGTGTACAGACAGTAGATACTATTTTCTACGAGTGGTAATTGTGATCTCGAGTCCCATGTTGTAGTGACTGTATTCATTCCTAATCCAGTTGCAACATTGCTCAACTGATACCCTGTACTTGTAGAATTATCTAGTACAATACTTCCCTGTCCATACGTAGACGATGGTGTACCGATTAAGGTTGTAGTTGGTAATGCGCTGCTATACGCTCCACAGGTACCTGCCGAATAACGGTGGCTAATCATCAGTGAATCACCGTTAACATCATTAAAATTGGTAACTAATGTGACATACCCGGATTCATCAGTTGAAGTGGTAGCAACAAAAGGAATAGAACCGATAGTACCAGTGACAGAAATGGTTATTTGTCCATTACCGGATCTCACACCTGCAGTTGTAGTTGCTGAAGTAACTCCACCAATATAAGAAGAACCTCCGCCTCCACTTGCACCAACAAGTGCGGTCGAACAAATTCCTGTACCACCGACCAAACCTCCGCCAATAGCACCAGCACCAGCAGAAGCATTTCCTGCCTGACTACCAGCTACCCCGTTACCACCAGCGCCACCAGTACCAAGAGAACCAGCAGAACCTGTACCGTCTGAACCTACACCACCTACTCCGCCAGCCACTTGAGTACCACCACCTCCGCCAGTATTACCATTACAATAAGCACCACCTCCGCCTCCGCCATAATAACCTCCACCTCCGCCTCCGCCGTTACCGCGAGAACCACTGGCTATTCTATTTCCACCAGCACCACCACCACCAGCTGCAACAATTACTCGAGAAGTTGTAGCCGTACTACCAACACGTACATCAGAAGCACCACCACCACCTCCTCCTGTAGCATTTAACGTTGGAGACGAACCACCCGTACCACCACCATTCCAACCCCCATTAGCTCCAAAACTTCCTCCACCACCAACATAGATATACAAACTCACTCCAGGTGCAGCATTAAGAATTCCTGTTGCTCGCCCTCCATTCCCCCCACTTACCACTTGCAGTTGGTTTGACCTACCTTGTGCACCGTATGCGTCTATACGTAATTCACTTATTCCACTCGGCACTACATACGTTTGAGAAGCACCCGTATAACTAAAAACAGTTGAAGTCGAATAAGCAACATAATTATTTACGAATTCAGGAGCGCTCCCGGTCCTTGTACTCGTCACCGCAGAGTACTCACTTTCTTGCTCGTACGGATTAGTGGATTTCACCTGAAAATAATAAGTACTCGACGGAGTAAGTCCAGTAAAAATATAATAATTCTGAGTAGTCGTCACCATACCTGCAGTCGAGGAAACAGTGTAGTAAACTGCACCCGTCACCACATCCCACCCAAAATAAATAGTGGAATATGTGGGGGTGAGAGTTGAAACCACTGGAATCGCAGGAGGAAGAAGACTGTCTGTAGCAGTGGAAGTTACACCAGAAAAATCACTACTTCGTCCAAATTGATCAGTCGCCTTGACCTGGAAATAATAGGTGGTACTTGGCGGAGTAAGATTGGTAAAGATATATGCAGTACTCGTTACCACTACTTCACTTCCTGCAGTTGAAGAAACAGTATACGATGTTGCATAGGCAATGAAATTCCACGCAAGCGAAACACTGGAAGTAGTTTTGGAAGTATTGGTAAACAGTGGGATAGCTGGAATAGGAGTGACATCAGTCACCGTTGAAGTTACATCAGAAAAACCACTTACTTGCATGTATGCGTCGTGTGCCTGTACCTGAAAATAATACGTAGTACTTGGAGTAAGACCAGAAAATGTATGAAAAAGATCGGTCGTGGTCACCGTACCTGCAGTCGAGGAAACAGTGTAATATATTGCGCCATATACCAAATCCCACGATACTTCAGCCGTACTGGTTGCAACATCAAGATTGGTGATTTCAGGAATTACTGGTGGAGGAGGCGTCTCCGTAACCGTGGAGGTTACTGATGAAGACACACTACTCTGTCCAATCTCATCCACCGTACGAACCTGGAAATAATAGGTTGTCGAAGGACTGAGCCCGGCAAATAAATACTCAGTATCAGTGGTCGTCACAGTGACTATAGTTCCCCCAAGCTCAATAGTCGGAAGACCCAACCTGATGTTAGGTCGATTAGGCGTCTCCGTGAGCGAAGTCACCCCTGATGAGAATCCTGTTTCATCGCTATAATATTGCCTCGCCCGCAAATTAGGAGTAGCAGTATAGCGATAATACGGTCGATCTGTGGTAAATAATTCATACCCCTTAACTACAAGTACCGAAAGATTGTCTGTACCATTATAATAAAACGGGGTAGTAGACACACCGACCCATCCACTCGAAACAGTGTTCGGGAAACTACCTGAATATACCTCGGTATATCCACCGGTCGATGCATTCCCCGTTGAGAGTGCAACTGTTTCGGTGTGCTTAAGATAAATTGAAACATCCCCAATAGTAGGAGTACTACTTCCACTCTGTTTATAAAATGAAATCGAAGAAATAGGTCCTGCAATTCCAACTTCAGTATTCAGATACAACATTTCAGATACCGAGTAATTGTAAAACCGATTTATCGGTAAGGCATGATCGGCTCCGACACCATTACCCACACTAATCGTCTCTGCTACCACTGTCTGGGAAGTAGCTCGGGAAATCAAATAATATGATGCTCCACTAATTGCATCCCAGTAGACTTGAATGGTCGAGGTAGTTTCGGTAAAACCTGAAACCACCGGTGGAGCAAGCAAAGGTAAATTTTCAGTCGAAGTTGATACTGCATCGGAAAAAGCACTTTCCTGATCATATTGATCATATACACTCACCTGAAAGGTATACCCGGTATTTGGTGTAAGCCCAGAGAACGTATAGTCAGTGTCAGTAGTTGTCACTGTACCCGCAGTAGAAGAAACGGTGTAATATACTGCTTCGGCGAGCGATGCCCACGATACATCGATACTACTGGTCGTGATATTTGAAAAAGTACTACTGGTAGGCGTACGAGGGCTTGTGTATGCGATCGTAGGAGCTGAGAATCCACTACTCACTGCACTAATATCCACTGCTTCAATCTGAAAAGTATATGCGGTACTTGGACCAAGTCCGGTGAATGTCGTATTTAGGTTTGTCGTTTTGACTACTTCGACTGATGCGGTCGACGATACGTTGTAATAACTTGCATCAGGAATTGTACCCCAGTGTGCCACCAAACTTGAAGTGGTAGATTCAAACAGAGAGAATACTGGAATATCAATCGCACGAACCACTGAAAAAATAGATACAAAAAATCCGATCACAACAAGAATAAAACCAAAAATTGTATATGGTATACGTTTCATGGTGTGTAACATTGATTATTTCCATTACACGAACCTCCTGCACATTCAGTACCAGCAGTGCAGGTGGCGCCATTCTGTTTTAATAGTCTAAAACTATTAGTCCCTGAAGGGACATAAACATTCGTCTCAGTACCCGCAGTAAAATCAGCATCAGTTGTATCAGTCGAAGTCGTAAGAGAGATCGTAAGGCTTACTTCCCCACTCACACTTGTATTGATAGAAGCATCTTTGGAATACAGATACGTCCAACCCGTCTGATTATCAGCATGAGTGGCGTACGCCGTAGTAGAGACACCACCCGACCAATCAGTCATAACCCAGCCATAGGTCGCTGCATAAATAGGCTCTGCATAGCGATAAATCGCCAAAAAACCAAAATATGATAAAGCGACTAGAAAAAATATTTGTGAAAGAATCGCATGGCGAAGCGGACGAAATTCTCGACTAATCAGTATTCGAATCAAGGTTTTGAGATTATCCCACGCAGTCACCGGACCCTTCATATACGAAGGCTTGAACAGGCGAATAATCCACAAAGGGAAATAGAAGAAATTTTTGAAATACTGGATAATGATTTGTTTTCTCAATTTTTTGAGACGTTTTTCGTTTTCTGGACTCTTCTCTTCTTTTCGGAGTGCACTATATGCAGTATAGGCTTCATTCCATTGCTCATAATTACCAAAAATACCTACACCTGAAGATGAGCTATATTGGAGCGTCGGGGATGTTTTTTTTCTCTGTTTACCCATAATATTTTGGCATGTAAATTATATCATTTTTTTGGCTAATTAATAAGAAAAAACTGTGGATTAATCCACAGTTTTTATGCATGTAAAAAAAGTATTGTCAAATTCACTTTATGTAATCACAAAATCTACGTTTCTGATGTCAAAAAGTGCCTTACCACCACTGTAGGAAATTGCACTTTGCAAGTCTTCTTCGATTTCTTTGAGTTTCTGTTCGTAGGTCATATTATTACACTCCACTTGCCGTATAAATCCTTCAATATGATGATGAGTACCCTTATTATACTCTGAGGCTGAGCCAAAATATATTTTCTTGACCTCTCCATCCACACTAATTGTTTCACCTGGTGAATCACTACAACCACTAAACATTCCACCAATCATAACCATATCCGCCCCAGCATGGATTGCTTTTGCAATATCTCCGTTATGTTTAATCCCTCCATCAGCAATCAGCAAAGGGATTTTCCCTGTTACTTCTTTTTTTCCTTGCGCACATTCGGTGACGCAGGAATATAATGGATAAGTGAATCCTGTTTTAAACTTTGTCGAACATGCAGACCCGCCGCCGATTCCTACTTTCACTGCATCCGCGCCCCACTCTGCAAGATCGATATAGGCTTGTTTACTTGCCACATTCCCTGCAATAATAAAACATTCAGGAAAATTCGCACGCACATGCTCTAACACTTTTTTTACCGAAAGACTATGCCCATGCGCGATATCTATCGTCACCGCATCAACCCGAAGATTCTTTTCCTTGAGCGTTCGGATGAGTGCGTAATCTGGGTCTTTGACCCCCAGTGATATTGAAATAAAAATGTCCTGATTTTTTCCAATCCATTCCACAATTTCTTCGTAGGTATAAAAACGGTGCAAAATATAAAAATGATTATTCTCTGCCATCCAGCGAGCAAGCGCGAAGTCTATCGTGCATTTCATATTTGCAGGCATAACCGGTGTTCGCCAGGTACGACCTGCACTTTGTACACTTGTATCACATTCTGAGCGTGAATTTACTACACACAATTTTGGCACGAGCCAAATAGCCGAGTAGTCGAGTGCTCTATTCATAGACAAGCTTAAAAATAAATGAATTAATTAATTTTGTTCGCGTAAAAAAAGGGTTATGTTTAACCCTTTATTCTACGATTGCTTTGATGCGGCGAACCCCGGCACTTACCGCTTCTTCTTTTGTAATTTTGAATTTTCCAATACTTCCCGTGTGTTCTACGTGTGGACCTCCACAGAGTTCGCGGCTGAATGTCGGCGCATTCGGGTCGGCCACCGGAACCTCTTTTGGATCGCCCACACTATACACTTTCACCATGTCTTCATACTTATCACCAAAAAGTCCCATTGCCCCGCGTTTTTTTGCTTCATCAAGCGGAAGTATTTCAAAACTCACTGGATAATCACGGGTGATAGCTGCATTCACCAAATTTTCCACTTCTACAATTTGTTCTGGTGTCATTTTTTCTCCATGCGCAAAATCAAATCGCAATCGTTCGGGCGTAATATTACTTCCCTTTTGTACTGCGTGAGGACCTAATACTTTCTGAACAGCTGCATGCAGCAAGTGTGTGGCAGTATGATATTTCAAACTCATTTCACTGTGATCTGCAAGTCCGCCTTTGAATTTTTGCTCTGAACCCGCTCGTGACAAATCCTGATGTTTCTTGAATTCTTCATTATATTCTTCGCTATTGATTTCACTTCCCGAAATTTGTTTTGCAATCTCAATCGTAAGTTCTTTTGGAAAACCAAAATTCTGGTAGAGATCAAAGGCATCTTTACCGGTGACTGTTTTTTTAGTCTGTAATATTTTTTCAAGCTCTTTCGTTCCTTTTTGCAAAGTCGCACTAAATTTTACCTCTTCTTTTTCAATTTCTGCTAATATTTTTTCTTTCTTTACAACTAAATCAGGATATGCATCGCTATACATGCCGATAATAGACTCAGCAATATTTGTAGCAAAAGCCGTCGTAATATCTAGATTTCTCGCATAGCGAATACTGCGACGAATGAGGCGTCTCGTAAAATATCCCTGATCCTTGTTGCTTGGCACTACTCCATCTGCAACTAGGAATGTAGCTGCACGCAAGTGATCGAGAATTACTCGAAATGCATACGTAATCTCCACACTCTCTTCATATTTTTTTCCAGACACTTCCTCGAGTTTGTTTCGGACATTATTAAACAAATCAATTTTAAATACGTCTGGATTATTATTTAGAGCTGCAGCAATTCGCTCAAGTCCTCCACCAAAATCTACATTCTGCTGCTTTAATTTTTCAAATCCATTTTCCGTCTTCTGGTATTCCATGAATACATTATTTCCAATTTCCATGAATCTTCCGCAATCACAATTCACATGACATGGTTCGCTCTTCCATAGTGAATTCTCATGCAACCCGAGCTCAATACCGAAATCCCAGAACATCTCAGTATCTGGACCTCCTGGTTCGCCTACAGGCATATTCCCTGGCACACCACTGCGACTCCACCAATTTTTCTTTTCAGAATAATAAAAAATACGCTCACCCACCTGTATCCCCTCTGTTTCAGGATTTTCTCCAATAAGAGCTTCAATTCCTCTGTCTGCAAAAAGCTTTTGCCACAATTGAGCAGCTTCAGTATCGCGCGGAATCCCAAGCTCTTCATTTCCTTTGAAACAAGTGAAATAGAGTCTCTGCGGATCAAGTCCAATTTCTTTGGTAAGAAACTCCCACATCCACGGGATTTGCTCTTGTTTGAAGTAGTCTCCGAGTGACCAATTACCTAGCATCTCAAAGAATGTGGTATGACGATTGTCGCCCACTTCCTCAATATCCTGTGAACGGAAACATTTTTGTGAATCCACGATTCTTGTTCCACTCGGATGTTTTTGTCCAAGTAGATACGGAACCATAGGCTGCATTCCTGAGCCTGTAAACAAGGTCGTTGGATCATTCTCAGGAAGAAGTGAAGAAGATGGGATGATCGCATGACCCTTACTCGCAAAAAAGTCTAAATATTTTTTTCGTAAATCTGTTGTACGCATACCTGTGCAATCGTACCGTAAATTCTGGTTTAGCGCAAGTATTTGAGGGCAACAAATAAAATGATGCCGACGAGGATAATGTATGGCCAGGTAGCGATGAGAAAACTGGTCATAGTAATAGTTTCTTGTCCCATACTTTTACTTTGGTTAGCGAGTTGAAGTATTAAAATCAAATTCGATTAAAATTATAGCATAAAACGCTTGACAGAGACAAAAATCTATGGTATTTTATTTTGTCAGATTTAACAGTCTGGACAGTAGTTCTTCTTACAACCCACACAGGAGCCTAGCCATGGAGCGAATGCTTCAATATCTTACCTCGATTGCTGTTAAAGCAGAGGTTCGGTCTGAGTGCAAAAAGCATGGGAAGTCGACGTGGTATGAGCTCATTACCTACCTGATCCAGGACGTACAGTTCTCGGATCGGAAGGTGAAGCTGCACTTCGCGTTCTTCCTCATCATGTCTGATCCGGGAGGGGAAAAACAGATCCAAGAGTTAGCACAACTGATCCGTACTCATCGACCTATTCTTGCAATCCGCATGGGCCTCGTACACCTCGTACGCTGACCTCTTCGCAAAGGAATGAACAATGATCTCTCGTAAAGGAGCCCAGCTCCTCAACCGCCTCATCCGATGGTCCAAGACGGAGCTCATTAGCAGACCGTCGTATCACCTGTGCAAAGAAGTGATAGAGAGGACAGAGACCTTCAGTGATCAAATCGCTGACAGGGTCTACACCCTCTTCACGCTCTTCTTTCCTCACACGCAAGATCAGCTGGACGACCTGGACGCCCTCCTCTCGGAGCACCGACTGGATCTCGCGCTCGAACTACGGACCAGAAGGCGCGACTTCAACACTCTGGTCAACATGATCAAAGACCTCGAGATCGAGGATCTTGCAGTGACGAAGGCTTTTCTGAAGTTCACGGATGAGGACACTGTCCGCATCTTCTCGCTCTTACTCTTCCGGATGATCGAAAAAAAGCGTCCAGAGCTCACAGAGCTTATCACAGATAGGCTGACCCCTGAGTTCAGACTCCTGTAGCCCGTCGTCCCGTGTTTGTTCCGTCCCTCTGGACGATGCGACGAACACGGGCGGCACAAACACATTCACCAATATATGGTGTTTTTTTATTTTATAACCCCGCCACCGAGACATTCACCCTTTTTATACAGCACAGCAAATTGTCCTGACGTAATGGCTCGCTGGGGATTGGTACAGGTAATCGTAATAGTATGAGGATCAGAAACATGAACACTACATTTCTCTAATTTTTGTCGGTGACGAAAACGCACCGTGCAATCAAATGACGAACTTTCGGGTTTACCTGAAATCCAGTGCATGCGTTCTACTTTTATTTCTGTACTAAAAAGTAGTGGATCATTTTCCGGCCCAACAATTAATTCATTTTTTTTACTATCTTTACCAACTACATACAACGGTCGTTCTCCCCCAGCTTGAGCAAATCCATGACGCTGTCCAATCGTATAAAATGGAAGTCCGACGTGTTCACCAAGTATTTCTCCATTATGTTTTCGTACTTTTCCTTTTCTCCCTTTGATACGTTTACTCAAAAATTCTTTCATCGACACTTCACCAATAAAACAAATCCCCATACTTTCTTCTTTTTGAGCTGTCGGTAAATCAAACTTTTCAGCTAATTTTCGCACTTCGGTTTTTGTGTATTTTCCAATTGGAAACATCGCATGAGATAGCTGTGCTTGGTTTAATTGATGCAAGAAATACGTCTGGTCTTTGTCTGTATCAACAGATTCACGCAATTGATATATATTCCCTTTTTTCTTCACCTCAGCATAATGTCCGGTCGCGAGAATATCAAACCCTTTTTTCTTTATAACTTCAAGCCATACACCATATTTGATCAGACTGTTGCACAATATATCTGGATTTGGAGTCATCCCTGCTTCATATTCTCGATAGACGTATTCCAATACTTTTTCTTTATATTCTTTTCTAAAGTCTAGTTTTATCAACGGGATATCGAGTCGTGCTGCAACCCGAAGTGCATCACGGTATTCTGGAATCCAGCATGATTCACCATCAGTGGTAATAGCCTCGTCTGTAGTATCATAATTAATCATGAATGCACCAGTCACCTCATATCCTGCTCTAACCAAAAGAGCGGCAGCGACTGATGAGTCAACACCGCCAGACATTGCAATGAGGATTTTCTGTTTTTTATTTTTAAAAATCATAGCGGCGCTATGCTACCAGATCTATACATCAAAATCAATAGAACACAGATCACCAGGATCTCCAGGATTAACCAAGATTAAATCCTGGATTATCTGGGTAATCATGGAAATCTGTGTTCTATGAACTTTACTTAAAAAATCTACTACTTACTTTTCTTAGTTAATCCTGTCTCGTCAAATGTATACGTCCGGTCAAATTCGAATCCTGCGTATGTCGAAGTACCAATCAGAATTACCACTGTCGCATAAAACTTCCAGTCAGCATATAAGGTTCCAAGCATTTTTATTCCTTCTCCTCCTGGCATACTTACTAACACGAGTATCATATCAAGCACACACGAGATAACCAGCGCTAAAATTCCCAGTAATAACCCTCTTCGAGTGGAAGGCTGGAATTTTCTAAAGTACCATTTCGCGCATATCAATATTGCAGGAATTAAGGTGAGCAGATACACTACACACTGTAATACAGGAATGTCATTTGGAGCAGTATCGAGACTGGTGCCAAAAACTACGGACATTAGTGCAAATAGAATAAAGCTTGCAAGATAAAACAATACGGAAAAACTGAGGGCACGTTTGAAATGTAAGTCTTTCATAGGATTATGATTATTATACAAGATCATCAAAACTAATTTCCTCATTCTCATTTATTTTCTTGGGCTTTGGTTCTTCTACTTGCTTTGCTTGTTGCGGGGGTGTTGGAGGTATTACAGGTTTAAGAGTTGGTGAAACAATCATACCTTCTACTGCAGGAAGTGGTGCGTGTAATTCAGTACGAACTTGTTCCCGCTGTTGAGGTACTGGCTGATTATTCTCCCTCTGTATCATGGGCTGATTTCCACTCATCGGATTTCCACCGATTGGATTTCCTTCCGCATCCCTATTCCCTCTTTTTCTTCTTCGTCTTCGTTTTTTTCCTGTACCCGGTTCACCTTGAATTTGAGTTGGATTTTGAGGTTGAGATTGAGATTGAAGTTGAGGTTGCACTTGAGATTGTCCTTGTTGTACCGGAAGAGGTCGTGGTGGGCGATTTTCAAACACACTCACCGGAGGAGCAGGTGTTTGTGGCTTATCACGACGAGTATCAGTACGGGGAGTAAGACTCGTAAGTGATATTACCACTTCTTTTACTTCCTCAGTTTTTTTCTCTCTTGGTGCTTCCTTTTTTTCCTGATTCTGCCTACGATCATCAGGTCTTTTATCGTCCCTTCGTGGTTGAGGTCGAGATTGGGGTTGAGACTGAGGTTGGGGTTGGGGTTTTGGTAATTGAACAACAGGTTGTGCTGAAGGTAATTTTTTTAATTCTTTATTTTCTGGCAATAATACCATATCACTATCGACTCCCGCATCCTCCTCGTCTGTTGCAGAACTACTCCAACGTGCAATTTTTTCTTCCACCAATCCACGCTTCCTACCATATCGTTCACGCGATACGCGAATTACTTTTTCTGCTGAGTCTGTAGGACTCGCAAGCGGAGGAAGGGTTGCTGCGCTAAATGGCTGTGATGCCACCCCATCAATCATGAGCTTCAAAATAATCTGATATTTAGTGAGGTTTACAATATCTTCTTCGGTAAATGTAGGGGTAAATTCTTTTACGAGCATTTCAGCATCAGCACCTCCCACACGGAAGGTCACAATCGTCCCCACGTTACCAAATACAGCGTCAGCCACCACTTCATCGAGCTGTGCCACATATTGGTGCGCCATGATGAGGCTCAGGCGATATTTACGCGCTTCAGATAAGATATTTGCAAAAGACGGAGTTGCAAAGTTTTGAAACTCATCTACATAGAGAAAAAAATCTTTTCGATCAGGCTCCGGCGTATCTACCCGCTCCATTGCAGCGAGCTGCAGTTTGGTAATAAGCATTCCCCCGAGCAGACGACTGTTGTCTTCGCCAATTCGACCCTTTGACAAGTTCATGATAAAAATTTTCTGTGAATCCATGAGCTCACGAACATTGATCGTAGACTTCACCTGTGCGACCATGTTTCTAATGACTGAGGCAGACAAAAACTGACCGATTTTATTCTGAATCGGAGCCACCGCTTCTTTTGCATAGCGATCATCATAATTTGCAAATTCATCACGCCAAAACGCTTTGATCACCGGATCTTTCAAATTTCTTACGACACGTTTGCGATATTCCTTGTCAGACAAAAGACGATTGACTCCCAATAATGTTGATCCTGGATAATCAAGCAATGCTAGTAACGTATTATTTAAAATATATTCCATTCTCGAACTCCACACATCTGGCCAGATTTTTTTAAATGTTCCCATGAGCCCTCCGGCAATCAGATGCGCCTGTTCTTCATTTTTTACTTCAAGAATATTGAAACCAATCGGATTATCTGTGTCTGCCGGATTGAGGTATACCACATCGTTCAAACGCCATGATGGAATATGATTGATAATTTTCTCAGCAAAATCTCCGTGAGGATCAACTAGCCCTACGCCATGTCCTGCATAGATGTCTGACAAGACCATATTCTCCATGATCGTAGTCTTACCCATTCCTGTTTTTCCAATCACATACATGTGACGACGACGATCATCCACTTTGATACCAAAACGACGCATTTGATTGCGGTAATTGGTTTGACCAAACAAACAGATTTCTTCATCTTTTTTTGGAGCCGTTCCTGGAGCTCTTAGCTGTGGAGTTGGCATGAGACGAACTCGTTTAAAACTAATACGTACAGTATAGCACAAAGTTTATTGCAGGAGCTATTCACACACTCGATTACATACTTCAAGAATATCACCTGACTCCGCAGTCTTTAAGGTATGATTCATGGAAACTGCGAGAGATTTAGCATACTCAGGATTCCCGAGTATTTCTCTAATTTTTTTGGCAAGAAATAGTCCATCAGCAGTAAGTTCGTTTATGAGAACAGCCGCACCAGCACGCTCAAGAAATCGTACGTTTTCCACCTGATGACCTGGTTTTGGAATGATAATACATGGTTTACCAAGTGCTGCAGCCTCGGTAAGCGTACCAAACCCCCCTCGACATACAATAATGTCAGCTACTGCATACGCATCTTTCATCTCACGCCCCAGAAATTGAAATACTCGATAATTAGGAAATAGTTCAGCTGTTTTTACCACTGATTCTTGTGGGCGTTCTTTTCCAGATAAATGAATAACTTCTGCATGACCCCCGAGATGTGGAATAGCTTCGGTAATCAATTGATTCACTTTGAGAGACCCTGTCCCCCCTCCAAGAACTAACACTACAGGTAGACGCGAAGTAAGACCAAACATTTTCCGTGCACGAGTCTTGTTTCCTTCAAAAATTTCTGTGCGCACTGGACTTCCCAGCCATACCGTTTTTTTTCTTGAAAACTCTTTGGTGATTCGCTCAAGTGAGGTGGTAACTATTTTTGCAAATGGTGCCATGATTTTGTTTGCAAGCCCTACTGCCACATCTTGCTGATGTACCCACGTAGGAATGCCAAGAAGCCAAGCAGCAGTATGCACCGGAACAGATACAAATCCCCCCGCCGTCACACACATATCTGGACTTTCTTTGAGTAGAATTCTGAGTGACTGAAAAAATCCAATTATGACGCGGATAACGTCAAACAAATTAAGAAATGAAAAATATCTGCGAAATTTACCCGCCGTGATTGAATAAAACGGAAGACCATGCTCTTCTACCATCTGTTTTTCAGGACCTCCTACCGTCCCAATCCACACAAATGACGACAAAGCATCTTTTTCACGCACCACATCTTTGATTGCAAGCAGTGGGGTGACTGGACCGAGAGTTCCACCACCAGAGAAGAGAATTTTCATAATTTCTAATTATTCTAATTGACCTAATTGTTCTAAATAAATCCCCAGTTTAAAGTTTAAATTATTTTGCCTGTTTACTCACATTTACCACAATACCCATTGCGGCCATACCGATCAGAAGTGCTGTTCCACCATGACTTACAAAAGGTAATGGAACCCCCGTGAGAGGCATAATCCCAACCATTGCGCCCACATTCATAAATGTCTGAATACCGATCCAGCTCATGATCCCTAATACGAGATACCGCCCAAAATCGTCTGGAGAACTACGTGCTATCGAAAATCCACGATAAATCAACAGTAGATAGAGAGTAAGACACCCAACCATAATCACAAACCCAAGCTCTTCTGCTGCCACCGCAAAAATACTATCAGCATGAACTTCGGGTAGGTACTGGAATTTCTGACGCGAATGTCCAAGACCTAAGCCTGTCCACCCCCCAGTACCAATTGCCAAAAAAGCCTGATTGATCTGGTACCCCTGACCCTCGGGATCAAGTTCGGGATGGAGGAAGGTCATAAATCGGTTTGCACGGTAGGGAGCTGCAAAAACCATAATCCCAAATGCAACAATGCCAAGCAAAAAAACCGCTGTCAGATGACTCATCTTTGCGCGAGCAAAAAAGAGCATCAGTATAATGAGCGACCCCATAATAACCATTCCCCCTGTGTCTGGTTGCAGTGCAATAAAAACCACTGGAATCAATGCGACACCAAAAATTGAAAGAAATCCTTGAACTTCTTTGATTCTATGTCCTATCGAAGAGAGAACTGCAGCGAGATAAATAACGAGTCCTAATTTTGCAGCCTCAATTGGTTGGAATGAAAAATTACCAAGTACAATCCAGCTATGAGCAAAGGTATTATTATCAGAACCAATACCAGGAATAAAGACGAGAATAAGTAAGAGTATGGATAATATAAAAATAGGAAGCGCATATTTTCTCCACACTTTATAATCAATATATGAAGTAACCAAAAATGCGACCACTCCCGGTACAAAACCCAACAACAATTGCCGTTTGATAAAAAAGTATGAATCAGAAAACCGATCAATTCCAACCGCTACTCCAGCTGAACTCAATACTAATAACCCAAACAAAATAATCGCTCCTGCATAGCCAATAAAGACGTAGTCAGCATGTCCACTGCTTGTAGCTACAGTCCGACGCATAGTTCAGAATTAGTCAAAAGTCATAAAGTCATAAAGTCATAAAGTCATTTATATTGTACTTTCGACTTTACAAACTTTCGACTTTCTGACTTATGTTAGATGTTCAAAAATACCACCAAAACACTCGAAATAGCAACAAACATATTCACGACAACCCCAATAGCGAGAAGGGTATACGAATAGAACCAACCCCTACGATAGAGCACCCACCCACCAAAAAAGTTCAGTATCAGAAGCACCAACCCTATAAGCGGAACATAGTAGACCTGCCCTGGCTCGCCTATCTGATCTACGCCGAATAGTATGGTATAGTGAAGAAATACCTGCTCTGCGGTACGAGGGATCTGAAGAAGTAGCCAGACCCAAGAAAACACATTGAGCAGTGCACCTACGCCCATAAGTACAACAACAGGAATTTTCCTAAAATAGAGCTTGAGCGGGTATAGATGATATTCCATATGCCCTATAGTATACGTGGCGACGAGTGTCTTGACAAGAAAGGGGCAATAGCGTATACTCTCCAAGCGTATTACATTTTAAAAGAAGTTAAACCCCCTTATATTTTTGTCCTATGGCAACCAAAAAGGCGGGTGGTGCAGTACGGCTTGGACGCGACTCCAATCCACAGTACCTTGGCGTGAAAGTTGGCGATGGCCAGATGGTTCACCCAGGTATGATACTCGTAAGACAACGAGGTACTCGCATACACCCCGGAAACAATGTCCGTCGTGCAGTCGATGATACTCTATTTGCAGTAGCATCTGGTGCAGTAAAATTTCAGACCAAAAAACGTACTCGTTTTGACGGAAAACTCAAAACAGCAAAATACGTTCATGTGCGCGACGCTGAGGCACTCGCAGTAGCAAAAGTAAAAACAACTGCGCACGCAAAAGCAAAAGCGACAAAGAAGACAACGAAGAAGAAATAATGAAATCCCGCGAAAGCGGGGTTTTTGTTTAAACGATGATCAAGTGATATACTTTAGCACGTCATTCCCGCGAACGCGGGAATCTAAAAATACAAATACAGGATCCCCGTTTTCACGGGGATGACGGAAATCCTATGATTCTTGAAGCCGCCAAACAAATTCTACTCTCAACTGTAATCCAAATAGGAATCGTTTTTGGTTTATTCTTCGTTCTTGGATTTATTCATTCCATTATTTACAAACTAACGATTAGATATTTTTCTCGTGTATTTGGGTGGACTGGCATTATTGTAACAGGTGTTATCGGGACTCCCATTCACGAAATCTCACACTGGCTGATGGCAAAGATATTTCGCCACAAAGTACACTCCGTGAGTCTCTTTAGTCCAGACAGAGATTCGGGAAAACTCGGACATGTAGAACATAGTTATGATCGGAGAAGCGCATTCCAAACTATGGGTAATTTTTTTATCGGATCCTCCCCTATTATTTTTTGTTCACTCGCGCTTATCACATTGCTCTATTTTTTCTTTCCCAATCCATCATCAATTATTAACCCTCTCATTACTCTCCCTCATTCGATCCAGGAATTCTTGCACGCGTGGAGTACTTCATTTAGGAATGCATGGGCGCAGATTGATGTTACTAGTTGGAAATTTTGGGTATTCTTTTTTCTCTCACTTTCAATTGCTCTCCACATGTCACCAAGTTCCTATGATCAAAAAACAATGTGGAAGGGTTTCTTCCACATTTCATTACTCATGCTCGTTGTAAATATTATTTTAACGATCGCACGAGTTCCCTATACTGAATTTCTACTTTCTCACGTTTCCCTATTATACACTTTTGCATGGGTATTGGTGTATGCAATTTTTATCTCATTACTCTTTCTTATCTTATCCTTTACTCTTTCACTCTTAAGTAGAATCGTCTTCCGAAGATAGAATACTATTGATTCACGGTTATTTTTCTATTGAGAGCTTTTTCATATCCTGACAAATTGGACGTATAGATGCGCATCACATATTCAGGAGTCACCACACCAACCACCGGAGCCTCAAAACTACCCTGAACATCGATTACATACTCTCCTTTGGAATTCACCTTAGCAACAACACCTGAGAGCGTAATCTGAACGCTTGCAAATCCATCCTGGAGTGCCTGTTGCACCACACCCTCCCCATTAGGAAGCGCTCCGAGCAAAAAAACCGTATAAATCCGCGCATCAGGTTTTCTCCAAAACCTCTGACCCACAATAATTCTCTTGTTTGTAATTTTAATAGTAGCACGTATGATAACCGTTGTTCGGTTGCGGGTTCGATCAAATTGGATGCGCTTAGGATTTTCTTCAAACAACAATTCTTCTCCTTCATCGAGTGGCAACTGATTCAGTGTTTTTGTATTTCTAAACTTAATCGCGACTACCACCATAAATACAAAAAACAGAATTACAACTGCCCAAGATAGACTTCCCATAGAATAAAATTAAACAATTTTAAATGTCTGAATCATTGAGATAATACGAGCCCCTTCTCCCTCCACCACTTCTCCTTCGTATTCTCCACCATGCGCAGAAGTGCCTTGGTAGCTCGGCTGTTTCTGATCCAGATGCAAATTCACCTGAAATCCTCCTTCATACTCCTCAATATACGCGTGAAACCTTGGGTAGAGTGTTCTTCCATTGATCATTCGCATGTAGCTGGTTTGACCCGTATTTCTCCCAACCATCTTCCCATACCCACATCGACGGAGGATGTATTCAGGATTGTGTTTGTACTGTCCATCGCAGAAAATTTTCATAACATTGGTTACACTGAAATTAAATTCCGTTTCTATTCCGTCAGATTCGTTAAATCCGTGTTCCATTCAATATTCGCTTAATAGAACACGGATTGGACAGAATTGAACAAATTTAGACGGAATTAAATATGACATGATTCTTCCCCTCGTTTCATCAAATACTTCTGATGATAGTCTTCTGCTTTCCAGAAATTTTCAGCAGGAGTAACCTCAGTCACAATTGGACTTTTCCATTTACCAGAACTTTCTAACTCTTCTTTTGATTTTTCTGCAACTTCTTTTTGTTCGGGCGTATGATAAAAAATTGCTGAACGATATTGAGTACCAACATCCGGGCCTTGGCGGTTCAAAGTGGTAGGATTATGCGATTGCCAAAAAATATTCAATAATTCTTCGTACGAAATTTTATCAGGATCATAGGTGAGCTGTAGTACTTCTGCATGTCCGGTTCGAGATGAGCACACTTCCTCATACATAGGACGTTCAGACTGACCTCCCATATATCCGACTGCAGTTTCAATCACTCCGGGTAGTTTTCGAAATGTTTCCTCTACTCCCCAAAAGCATCCTGCGCCAAATGTTGCTTGTTGCGTCATAAATTACTTATACCACTCACCCAGCCATTTTTTCATTTGTTCAATTTCTTTGGTCTGAGCCTTGATGATCGCTCCCGACAAAGTTCGAAGCTCCCGATGCTCTGAATTCTTCACTAACTCTGCCATTTCGATTGCACCTTCATGATGTACAATCATTTCTTCTAAGAAAGCTTTATCGAGTTCATCGCCTGTTTTTCCTTCAAGACCTGAAGTCATTGCATCCATAGCGTGGTGCATATCATCTTCTTCTACTACAGGGGTCACCGTGCTTATTGCGGTTTGTTCTGGAGCATATTTTTCAGCTACAAGCATAGCCCCACCAATTCCTCCTACCAAAAAGCTTAATACAATGGTTACCACAAACATGGTTATATCTTTCATACAGTTCATTTAATGAATTAGGTCGATTTGAGTATAAAACAAAAGCTGACGTTGTGCAACGCCAGCTTTATACTATCGAATAAACAAAATTACATCTTTGGAGTGGAGCAAGCTCGGCAATCTTTCTTATGAGTAAAGAGAAGAACGAGAGCTGAAAGACCAACCAAAACGTAAACGATGCGTGAGAATGTTGCGTCCATACCGCCAAACCATTGACCGATATCCCAACCAAAAAGTCCAACGAGCAACCAATTCAACCCGCCGACTACGACGAGTACAAACGCGATACAATGTAATGCTTTCATGTGTGTTCACCTCCTGTCATACTTTAGAAAAGTGACTGAGTTAACGACACGTGATTAGTATACACTTAATTCATCTCTTTTAACAATGATAGAGAGAAATTATCCACCTTCGGATAGAACGACGAACGATATACGTAACACGACTCAAGAAAAATTTTGTGTCGTGTTCCATGAGTCGTAGGTCATTTGAAATTATTTCAATTTTAATAAATTATACACAAACGACACCATCGGATCAGCCTCTGGTCCATAGACCATTCCACCACCAAGAGCACCAGTGATCGTGATACAAATCAATCCTGCGAGAGCACCAATGATAACGACTGGGCGAAGTTTGACCACTTTTGAAATTCGCTCTAATATTTTCCAGATCACATACATCCATTCACGTTTGCTCACAAACCGAGTCACGGCAACAGTTGAAGCAACAACTACTTCAGCTCCCGCAAGGATCATAAAGATTATTTTGGTAATCATTGCCATGAGTTCATGCATGGCGAGTGCTGTACCTGGTGTAATATTCTCTCCCCCACGTGCTTCACCCGTAGTCTCGGCGACAATAATTGCCAGTGTTCCGAAGAATAACAATATGCGCTTGGCAAAAATCCACTTCGGATCAGTCCAGGTAATTCTGAATGGGATTAATTCCAATACTGCATAGAGTGTCAAAAGCCCGATCGGGAAATGAACGATGACGGGATGGAGTTGAGCCAAAAGAGTTTGGAGAGACATAGATATTTTTACAAGTAATAAATATACAATACACATGGATAAAGATACAAAAATACCCATTTACACGAGTCATGTATATTGTATCTTGTTTAGACTTCGTCAAATTTTTGTGTACTTGGTTTGTATTTTAACACAAACACGAGCCAGCTGATACACTTTCAGAAATGTGTGGTCAAAACTTCCTACTATCATAAGCCCAATGCAATACCGCTTGTCTCTGACGTGGTCGACAGGTCGTATCCCCTGCTTCACAACTTTTTTTGATTTGCGTGATATGACGTCGCATTGCCCACCACCGTGCAATCTGGCGCTTATCTTCTTTTGGAATTCGTCGGCCCAGATAATATCTACAATACCATTGGAACCATCCATGCGGATCGTCGCTATATATCCAGCCTTTTTCCTGCCAGATTTTCAATGACTGGCTCGCGTCCACTTTGAAATAATTATATTGTTTGTGTTTGGTATTATCAGGCGACAACTTCACCCCAGCAAACCACGATTTTGGAAGGTCTTTTGGAATTCCTTTATCCACTCCAATAAAATATGCGCCACCAAAAATTCCAACCGTAAGCATTTCTTTCGGTGTTAGGTCTGGACGAAACAGTGGGTCAAAATTTTTACCCTCTAGTTCCGTTAAAGTGTACTGATATTTTTTCTGAAAATTATCAGAGTAAACAATTTTTTTCACCGTACGACGCGACATACATTATCGATTGAGATACCAGATTGCACCATTCAATACACTAGCAAATGATGCCCAGAGTAGATATGGAATGAGTAGATATCCTGCAACTTTTTTCTGACGATAAAATACTATAATAGTTAGTACAATTGCGAGCCACATCGCGATAATCACTCCGAATGCGAAACCGAGTGCATGCATACCAAAAAATATTGGTGTCCAAATTGCATTGAGAAATAACTGAACAAAAAATATGGTAATCGCTCCCTGCCATTCTTTATTTCTTTTTTTCTGTTCCCACACCAGAAACAACGAGATTCCCATGAGCGCATAGAGTATTGTCCAGACGGGACCAAAGAGCCAATTGGGTGGCGAAAATGACGGACGGATAAGTTCAGTCAAGTACCAGGTTTGAATTTGTGAGGCAGTAAAAAAAGTTCCCAGAATTCCTGCCGCTTCACAGAGCAGAATTGCGCCAATACACCGAAGTGCCTTATTCATAAATAATAAATGTAGTAGAAGAAAACCCTCTATCTTATTGGTTATACTCGACGGTAGCCATCATGGATCTAAAAAACATACCGATATTGAACGCCTTATGTTCTTCTTCGCACGCAACATTCTCAGAACTACTGAGACTTGTACATGATGAGTGTTGAAGGCCAAAGATAAACTGAAGGCTTTTTTCACCAAATACGCTGGTAAAAGTGTAGTTGAGAGTGGTACTTCCTGCAGTATCTTTACTCTGCGTCGTTATACAATATTCTTGCCCAGCAATTACTTTTTTTTCTGTTTTCCCTGTAGGACTTGCTTCAGTGCCTTTCACAACACAGCTATACGGAGTATGCACCAATGTTACGACCGGTGGCCATTTTGCGGTATGAATATACGTGGTAAAAAGTTTTTCTGGATAGCTAAATATAATTTCTTTGGTAGAATCAACTCCTCGTTTCCACGTAGACACTTCACCTATATAGAGAGCCATATCAGGACATTCCCCATTAGCACATGCTTCCGCCCAATGTGGTTCACCTTCATCGGAACATGCTGCAAATTCGCATTGAGGACCACTGCGTCCGACATATGATCCATCAGGACATAATTTTGCATCTGCTGTACACATCACTGATTTGCCATCACTAATTCTGCCTCCGGTGTTTTTTTCAGTTAGGCTTTTGTACCAGAGAAACCCGGTAAAACAAAGTATGACTGCAATAACAATAATAAGAGGTAGAGATGTTCTATTCATACCATAATCATTTAGTTCCCCTGCATATCAAGCGTGAACTCACTCCAATTATAGGCAGCGAACATCTGGCTGACGAAACTATCAATACTAAATATTGCACGTTCAGCTTCACATGCTTTTTTCTCTGTTTCATCATAATTCGCGCATTGTGTGTATTGAACGGCAAAATCAAATATAACCGTACCGCTATTATGTGCTACCGTATAGTTGTAGGTGTTGTAACTACTTCCTGCAGCACCCTCGGTTTGTGTAGTTACACAATATTCGTATCTACCTACTACATGCTTTTCTGTTTTTGCAGAAACAACCATACTCTCGTCGCTTCCCGCAAGATTACACGAGTATGGAGTCGTAGAAGCGATGGTAATTTTTGCATTAGTACCAAGCACATGCATGTACTTTGTCGTCAGTTTATCGATATTCAAAAATGTTTGAGCTTGTTTGTCACCGATATAGAGACTCCACTGTATTTTATTTTCCCCTCCTGATGACATTGGGCATGCTTCGAATTCACAGCTAGGCCCAGTGCGGCCCACATATGATCCATCGGGACATACTTTTGCGTCCATAGTACATGCGACAGGTTCGGTTGACGTCGGACTTACGACGATGACGGTCGGAGGTGTTGATGGTCCATAGAGGACTTTGTCGTAGACGATATAGCCGAGTGCTCCGACGAGAGCGAGAATAATGACGATGAGTAAGGCTTTCATACTGCAAGTGGGTTAGTGATTGAAATGGCTGAATCTCTGCTTTTGCAGTGATGACAGTTTTTTATGTGTTCACTGTAGCACACCACACCTTTATTGTCATTTTACCCTCTCTTTGTGTCATTCCGAGCGACTGAGTCTTCGAGGGAATCGAGGAATCCCTTTCATTACGCAAACACGCGCTAAACAAGGGATCCTTCGACTCGTCGGATGCACTCCTCGCTCAGGATGACACAATACCCTATTCATCATCCATCATTCTCCGTCCCCGCTTCTTTTCTCCGGTGATTTTCTTTGCTGTAAGCCGTCGCTCTTTTGAAGCATATGTCCGCTTGGTCGGACGGCGGATTTTCATCGGACGAAGTGCGACGCCCACGAGCGCATGCAATTTTTCGATTGCCACCTGCCTATTCTGCGACTGTGATCGCTCTTCCGAAGCATCGACCATAAGTTCATCATCCTGATTGATACGATTCTCAAGCTGGGTTCGTACTGCTTCTTTTTCTTCGTAGGTAAGCACGCTCGAAGCTCCGATATTCCATCGGAGCTGAACTTTGGTCTCAACCTTGTTGACATTCTGCCCACCCGGACCGCCGGAGCGCGCAGTATCGATCGTGAATTCTGATTCGGGGATTCGAAGCATAGATTATTTCTCCGACATTTCTTTCAAGAGTACGAGTGCTTTTGGCCACGTGTCATTAAAAAACTCTTCGTATTCTTCAATAGTATCCACGTCCACCATTACCTGCGTGCCTCCATCTTTTTGCACAAAGGTATAATTCTCGAATGCAGGGGTCCATTGCTTTGCCTGTTCGCTCTCAGTATCTACTTCACCCTTATCATTCACCACACCGATATGCTCGATTGAAATAAATTCATGTTTTCTATTCTCAGCAACACGAGATGCCATACCGCCTTTGTTACCATCATCATCGACGCCGATAAATTTGAGATCAGATCCTTTTTCCCAACTTCCCTCATACCATGATTCGGTTTTGGTACCAGGACTAAAAGGCTTGGTCCATTTCATGTAGGTTTCTTTCTCCAGCATGGTATTCCATACTTTTTCTACAGGTACTGCAATAAAGATTTCGTGATGCAATGTTTTCATATGATTATAGTTAAAAATAAGAGCTTAGTTAATTTTTTGGGATATTATCTATGCTATACCATCAGGTTTGGCATCAAACTCCCGCTGCATTCTCTCCATCCATTGCTCTTTGTTTTCACCGGTACGCTCCGCCATACTCATGACCTGTTTCTGATGTTCTTCATCTGATCCCATGTGCGACATACCTTTTTGCATCACCTCCATAAATGTATTTCCGGAAAATTCTTCATCACACGCACCTCCTAATTCGCGACATGTAAATGTTTTGCTCATATAATTGAAATTATGTGGTTAGATAATTTTTTCTAACTTTCCTTTTCGTTTCACAATATTTTTGTAATCCCACTGAATGGTTTTTGACTTCTTGAGCCAGCGCTTCAGTTCGCTCACCTTAATTTCTTCGAGTGAATTGTAAAAAATCGATGCGTCTTTGAATTTCCCGGTTCCATGCTCTAGATTTGCTTCGTCAAAATCTGCGCCACTCCAGAACATCAATCTGATTCCTGCTTTTTGTTTGCTATACCCGACAATCGGATTACCATCGAGAAACCACACCGGATGCCGGTGCCACACCTTATTCTCAGATTTAGGAATGCCTTTCTCTATCTCATTTGCCAATGCATTGGCGATTTTCTTGTCTTCTTTGTCGAGTGCTTTGTTATACGCGGTAATGTCTTTATGTATCATACAATAACTAAAAAATAAGCTATATGATTAGTATAGCACTTCTCTTGGTTTTACTCCCCTCCCTGGACCAATAATTCCGTCGTGTTCGAGTTCGTCCATAATCATTGCCGCGTGAGCGTACCCAATTTTTAATTTTCTCTGAAGTAGAGATGCACTTGCTTTCTTGGTTTTTATCACAATATCTTTTGCTTGCTGGTACACTTCCTGATGATATGGAGGTGTTTTCGTATCAGTAATATAGCCACGCTCCATAAAACTGTGCTTGAGCGAGGTAATCTCTTCGAGAATCTGATCAATTTTTTTCTCAATCGTATTTTTGGACATATGATTATTTAAAATTATTCTTCAAATTTTTGTCGTGCATTCCAATACCCGCACCAATCACAACTATCTCCAGTTTCTAGAATCATATCATTCTCGAGACACTCTTTGATTTCACCAAGTGTGCCCTCGACCCAGGAATCGTCGCCGGTGTAGGGAATCAGGTTCACGTCGAATTCGATACGTTTATCGAACGCAGTCCGGTCCATCTTCCCGGTGCAATAGACAAAGTACCCGGTGTGAGACACCGGTAATCCATTCTGGCGGATAAGCCACTGATACACTTCCATCTGCCGCTTGTACCCATCCTGCCATTCCTTATCGAGCTCGGTCACTGCCTCGTCTTTTGCGGTCGCCTTGTAATCCACGACAATATACTCACCTGCCCCACTGATCCAGAGATCATCGATCGCTCCAGACACGAGCATTCCAGTCGGCTGGTGCAGATGCTGTACTCCCATGAAATTATGTCGCCATGCATCCAGCTCGGCATGCGCCACGGGCCTGGCATCGATGCCATACTCCTTCTGCAGTGGATGCTGTTCGCCCCGCACCCGATGTGCGTCGAATTCCTGCTTCAGGAGATAGTCGACTGCGCTATTGATAGAGAATGGGAATCCGGGGACGCGCTTCAGCCCGAGCTTATTGTCGAGGTAGAAGCAGCGAGGGCACTCGAGAAACAGGTCGATCTTTGATCGACTCAGTTTCCAGTTTTTTCCTCCGTAGTTCCATTCTGCTCCGCGAGTGGGGTTGTAGTAGTCGGACATAGGGTTATTCTAAATTTTCAAGTCTTTTTCTTAATTCATCTAAAGTTTCTTCGCCGTATTTCCAATAAGCAGTGCCCTGAACTCCGTAATCATACCCTAATATTTTTTGCGCAGAAGTAGATAAACTTGTTATTTCATTATTGTAACTAATGTGTTTATTATCCACTACTGTCGCCTTTATATTTTCATTACGACTAAAAACTAATTCTGATCCTATAGCAATATTCACCATACTAAAATTAAACTTTTCTCTTATCTCTGACCTAACTTGATCAATAGCGTTCTGGTCATCTTTGTTATCAATAAATTCTTTCTTTGGAGTAATATCCTCTATTTCTCTGAGCTTTAGGGCAGACCGGACTCTTTCGGGAGAAATTCTAAAAAATTCTCTTTTAGGATTTATCCGATTATCAGCAAAAGCATCATGTAATTGAGTTTCTATAAACGTAGCGCCTGTTACTGTGCAGGCATAGAAACATGTAAAAGGTAAAGGAACACTGGTAGAGCTGCTCAACTCTCTAATTCTTTGCTCAAGACTTGTTGATGTTTTTCCAATTTTCACATAGCCCGGCATTGACTCGTTCGTTAAAATATAAATAATTTCATTCATAAATTTATGTAATCAGATTATTAATTGTAGAAGTAATCATAATTCTTTCTGTCTCAACAATCACATACCGCCACGGTTTTGTGATACCATATTTTCCGAGGTTTTTTGACACGAGCTCACAATATTTTTCAGCTGTTTTCTTCTTCTCCTGCACGTCGATGCTTTGAACTTCAGTACTTGGTTTTACTTCGATCATCACAATCTCATTCTCAAACTCAACAACAAAATCTGGCTCATACCTGTGCTGGGAGTTACCAAGCTGATCACGCCAATACAACCCTTCGAACTGATTCGGAGCAGGCTTGAGCCAGTCTTCAACAGATGAATCCGTGTCCAGTAAATATGCCATCCGTGCTTCATCAGAAGAATCAAATTTATACATTGAATGGCAGGCCTTCTTGAATCCTGTGTAGATCTTATCTCTTGAGAAGCGGTCAATCTGTGATTCCAAAGTAACAGGCTTTTCATCAAGGGTTCGGGAAATGTTGTACTGCTCCAAGTAAGGTCTCGCATCGCGGATACCTGACTCCAAGTAGCTCTCGGACTTGAATTCTTTGTGTGTAAGTATCTGATCGTATATCTCCTTGGCAATTAGTCGGAAGTTGTTTTCCACCATCATCTTGAGTGCATTGTTATCACTGACGAATGATCTGTAGTGATCTACAGCTTGCTTCGTTAATTTAAGCAGCAGATTTTTTTGGTTTTTATCATCATAGTCTATGAGCGGTTCTTCAACAAGAGCCGAAAGGATAGTGCTTTCTGGACTTTGTGCACGACCCTCACCAAGACTTGACACACGAGTGAGTACGGTCTCTCTCTGACTAGAATGAGCTACACCAAACAAGTCCTTTTGTTCTTTCCCTTGTAGGGACTGTTCGAGTATTGAAGCATCCGTTGCGTACCTACTTAATTTCTTAGTATCTAAATCAAAATCGGTAATAACAAGCTCTCCATAATGGGGAGTGAGCATTAACCTCGGAATCGGGATATTTCGGACCTCTATGGTTTGCCTAGAGATACGCCCGATATTCTCAAGCTCTTGCTTTGCGGGTTCGCTCAGTATATTAAATAACGATCCTTCGTCGAATACCATTTCGGATGATATCTTCCTCGCTTCATTTTTTGCGGCAATCTCCACGATCTCATCCACCTTGTTTTGTATGGTGAGAGCCACAACATCCGCTGGTGTGTCAGTTCCAATTACAGCGCTCACGGTTTTTGTTGCTTGAGCTTCAATCTCTTGCATTATCGCAGGACTGGCTTTAATCTGCTCCTCAATGTTTGTAACAAACACTGACTGTACCTCAATAACTTCTCTTACTATTTTTGTATCGTCGGTAGAAATACTTTCAATATTGGATGGCTGTATAAGTTTAGAGTGTTGTGCCTCCTCAATCACTTTAGCGTAATTGTCATGAGCAACAATCATTACTCGATCAACAAGTTTATTTCCCGTTTTCTCTCCATAAGGCAAACGGAGGCCTCTGCCAATAGTCTGCTCTGTTAATATTTCCGATGCAGATGATCGGATCGGCGCAATAGTGTAAATATTCGTAACATCCCAACCTTCTTTAAGCATGTTTACGTGGATAACAATTTCTACGATATTATCCGGGTGCTCGAGTGATATCAATTTTTCAATTGTTTCGTCTGCTTCATCCCCTCTTGTTTTTGTATGAACTTCAATCACCTTACCTTTGTACGCACCACCTCTAAATTCATCACTATCAATACGTCTTCGCAGTAAGCCTGCGTGAATTGTATCTTTAGCAACAACAAGCATAACAGGCTTTACTTCCTGTCTGTTATTTTCGAGAGCATACTCTTTCAAAGCCACTTTTGCGCGTTCATGAAAAAAAGCTGCAAGTTGTAATTTACGAGCATCAGTATCTATAGAATCCTTCTGAAGCTGACTAAAATCCACATCTGCTTCCGTACCAACCCACGGATCTTTTACATACCCATCACGAATGGCGTCACCTAAATTATAGGTGTAAAAAATATTCTTTTTTGTTTCTGGGTGTTTTTCTTTACCTCGACCAATCATATTTCCAGTATATGGCGTAGCCGTAAATTCAAGCCCAAACAATGGGTTAATTCGATCAAGCGACTCCAACGCCGCATCAGCATGATAATGATGGGATTCATCCATCAGTATCACCAAGTCACTTTGCTCCTTCAGGTAGTCAAAGTAGGACAAAAGCTTACCGTCTTCAACGCCGAAAATTTCTGAACCTTTTGTGATACCTTTTTCTTTTTCGATATCCTTCTGCGCAAACTGCTGAATGTTAAAAATATTTATTTCTATCTTATTTTTGAAAAGCTGTGCCAGTTGGCTTTGTCCGTAATTTTCTTTTGTGATTACTTTTACATTCGACGTAGTGAGTTCTTCGATGCCTCGAAAGACGTACTTCGGATTACTAGCCTTGCTAAAATCTTCCACCAATTTACGGTAGATGGTGTTGCCCGGTGCCACGATCATAAAATGCTGTACGCCATATACAAGATAGAGGTAGGTCACAAATGCACCCATCAGACGGGTTTTCCCCACACCGGTAGCAAGAGCAAAAGTATATGCAGGGAAAGTACGCTCAAAAGACTGAAATTGTCTTAAATCAGGAATTGCATTTGAGTATTCTCTAGTCGCAATCTCAATCTCTCCGATATTTACTCGAACGTCTCTCTTCATCCTCTCTATTACTTTTTTACCGGCCTTACTTTCTAAGTAGTCAGCAAAAAATACTAAGCTTTTTTCCTGAGGAGCTCGCAGACTCAGTGCGTTTGTTATGTATTGTAGAGCTTGTTCTTTTTTCATAAGATTATTCGTCAGATTCACTTTCTTCTTCGTCGATTTCTTCCATTACCCGCTCTTTAATAGGGAGGAGATATTCTTTCATTCCAAACTGGCACGCCTTCAGAATTGACTGCGGTATTTTCTTAATCGTTATACGAGCATCTACCTTTTCACATCCGGGCTCAAACTTCTTCGGGCAAATAAGAAGGGTCTCATTTGTGCCTAAATGGCTCACGATCTGTTGGACCATCGCCACTGAGAGCATTTGCGTAGTTACATAGATACTATTCTTGCCTTGCCCCTTGCCATGCCTCCAGTAGTCAGTAGGGCTTGGAGCAAAGGTGTAATTGGTGAGCTTACACATTGCACGGATGAGTTTGACGTCATTGTAGTAGCTGTCGATCACTGGATTGCCGAATTCATCAATTACCACGAAGCTAGGGGCGAGTTCATAAAACTTGAAACCGCCTCCGCCTTTCCAATCAAGAGTCTCTGTAAGTTTGAGTCCGTCATTACCATCTACCACCTTTTTCATACGCGTCTGCACGTGAGTATATGCGTGTTCACCCATTTCAATGCCAATGAATTTTCTACCCATCTTTAAAGCTACTGCCGTTGCCGTGCCAGAGCCCAGGAATGAATCAAGAACAATGTCTCCCTTCTCAGAGCCAAGGGTCAAAATCCTCTGGAGAAGTCTTTCAGGTTTGGGAGTATCAAAAATGTCTTGATCAAACAGTTGTTTGATTTCTTTTTTCCCCTCTTGATTGTCACCGACGTCTTCACGCATCCACAATGTCATTGACACGACGCCGTCTTTAACTTCCGACAAAAATCGTTTAATCCTGGGAACGTTATCCCCGGTAGACCCGAAATAAATACGATTGTCTTCAACCATTTCTTGATATTTTTCTTTACTAAACCGCCAACAAGCTTGGGGCGGAGGCAATACTTTCTTTCCATTAGGGGTAACTATTTCATAAACCCTTGATTCAACCCTGGGTCCTACTTGGATCGGTCCGGATGCCCAAGGACCCCTTGAATCATTGTCTGGATTAGAAAAACTAGCATTAAGTTCGTCGGTCCTTGGTAGTTTATTTAAAATAAGAGGATTGTCACTTTTACCGTACACAAGGATAGCGTCATGGTTCCTTGAAAGAGTTTTCTTGAGATTAATTGGAGCGTATGACCTTTGCCAAATTACTTCATCGATAAAATTATTCCTGCCAAATACTTCGTCACATAGAACTTTCAGGTAGTGACTTTCGCCTGCATCAATAGAAATCCATATCGTTCCGTTGTCTTTGCTCAATAAAACTTTCAAAATTTCAAGTCTGGGTCTTATTAGAGAGAGCCATGTTGAGTGTTCGACGCTATCGTCATAATGTTCAAAAGCTTCGCCGGTGTTGTAAGGAGGGTCAATGTAGATACATTTTATTTTTCCTTCGAATTCCGGAAGTAGTGCCTTGAGCGCGAGCAGATTGTCACCATGAATAATCATATTCTCGGTGTCCTTGTCGCCATACGACAGATCAGTCCGCTCTTCCAAGATGCGCGGTTCAATGTTGGCGATATCATACTCGGGATTGTTTTTCCCGATCCACGTAAGCTCTAGTTTTTGTTTGTTATTGCTCATAATTTTTTAAATGATTTTCCAGCTGATTGTAAATAATGTTTCTATTTGTGATTTCTGTTTTAGCTGAGCTTCTATTCCTTCCAGTAACTTTTCTTTTTTAATCTCTACCTCGTCCTGTGCCTCATATAACTTTCTCCGCATCTCATTCCTTTTTTTCTCTGAATCTTTTATTTCCCGTTGAGCCTTGAGCTTCTCTTCAAGATTAACAATTTTCTTGGCATTTGTTTTGGCTGTCTTGATATCAATATCAAGCTTCCTTAGATCAAGCTCGAGACCTTTCTTTACATCATCTGACCAGTTATCGAGTTTATCTACTTCATCATCAAAAAACTCACTGTTTCTTTCTGCGATCTGACCGGAAATTACAAAAATACTTTGTTGCTCAAGCTCATCTAGCTTCGTGAACTCTTCAGGTGACAGCGTTTTAAGTGTAACTGATTGAGTAGAAAGCGAGAACAGTTTCTTAATTATGTCTCTTTCAATAGGCTCTCCATTATTATCGAGCGCAGACACGACAACAGCATCTTCTTTTTCAAAAGCCTCAACGGTGTAGTTAGAAACTTTTAAGGTTCCATGTTTGCCAACAAATGGTTCTAGTACGGAAATAATAGACGAGTGATTTGAATAATCAAAAATAATCTCAGCAGACTCAATCTGTTTGTTTTTAACCTCATTCAATATTCTTTGTGCCAAGGAGTGCCCAGGACGGTAGACGTGCGCGTCTTCCACATTTTTACCAATCTTGTATGGACCTGGATCTATGTCCTCATTTTGAAAAGGATTTACTTTGAGAGAAAAAGAATACTCGTGCTCGGCAAAGTCGGCGTTATCCCCCAAGTAGTAACGAGTAACGTCCCATAGCCAGCGTTCATAGGTATCGAGATATGACTGACTCTCTCTTTGGTTGAGTTTAAGCTTTTCGTGAACTTCAGCATCAAAGTTTTCCAGAAGTTTTTGACGTGTATCAGATAAATTACTCTGAATACTCTCATCCATTTCCTCCTGAAGTTTATCGAAGGCGGTGTTGATATCATCAGACGTGCGACATGTCTGATAGATTCCTGCAATTCTCTTTTCAAAATCAACACCAGACTCAATCGAACCAAGCACTTCGTCACTCACACCGAATACACCCTTAAACAACTTGAATTTTTGGTCGAGTAATTCATATACACGCTGGTCGGCTGCATTCTTTCTGTTTACAAAGTTGATTACAACGACATCATGCTTCTGTCCGTAACGATGGCAACGACCGATACGCTGTTCAATTCTCTGAGGATTCCATGGTAGATCGTAATTAATAACCAAAGAACAGAATTGAAGATTTACACCTTCTGCTCCTGCTTCAGTAGCGATCATTATTTCTGCTTCATCTTTAAAGTACTCAATAAGTGCGGCTCGAGTATCTGCTGTTTTTGAACCAGTTATCTTATCAGTATCCTTATTTTTTTCGAGCCAATTTTTATATATCTCTTTAGATTTTTCATCATTGTTTGAACCATTGAACAAAACTATTTTGTCTTTGTATCCATTGTTAGCAAGAAGCGTCTGAGCCAAATATCCCTGTGTGATTGTGGATTCAGTAAAGATAATTGCTTTCTTTTTTGCACCAAGCTCTGCGGTCATCTCGAATCCTTTTTTCAATGCGGTGAGCAAAGCATCTCCCTTAGAGTTTGTGTATATTTTCTTTGCTATATCGCGGAACCTTTCTAGGTCAATTTTCTCTTGTTCCATTAAAACAATATCTTCTTTCGTAAGAACTTTCTTCTCTTTCTCATCTTCGTCGTCATCACTTTCTTCGTCATCAATCCACTCATCAGACATTTCTGGAAGAGCTTCAAAATCTCCAAGCAGAGAAATAGTGTCAGAGTCTTGTAGAGGAAACTTTGCTTTTGTATCCACAATCAACTGTTCAAGCTTATACACCAACTTATCTAACGTGCTTGCAATAGCAAAGGAAGAAGAAGCTAGAAGCTTTCGCAAAATAAGTGTCATCAACTGACGCTGACTAAAAGGTAGTGCGTAAAGTTTTGTTCGTTGTAAGTACTCAGACATTCCATCATAGAGTTCCACTTCTTGTTCAGTGGGGATGTAGTCCTGAGTAATTGGTTTTCGTTCTGTATAGTTAATGTATTCCAATACTTGTCGACGAAGCGTTCGCATACAGACAGGCTTCAGTCGAGTTCGTAAATCAACAAACATTTCTTGCTTTGGCTCTACAAGACCAACTTCATTTTCGTAAATATCTTGTTCACGAGAAACTCGTGCATAATTTGCTTTGAAACTCTTGAGATCACCAAAGACATGATCGTCAATGATACTCACAAGACCGTAGAGTTCGAGAAGGGAATTTTGTAGTGGAGTCGCTGTAAGTAAAATTTTAGGAACTTCAGTAAGCGCATCTTTAATTTCACGAGCAATTTTGTTGCTCGTTTTATACACATTACGAAGACGATGTGCTTCATCAATTACTGCCAAGTCCCATTTCGTTTGTTTTATATATGGAGACTTTGAACGTGCAAAATGGTAGGAACAAATAACGATTTTATCTTCTTGATTAAATGGATTAAGATTTCCATCTTTTATGTATTGATTGAAAGATTTTGCTTCAAGAATTACTGATGGTAAAAAGAATTTTTCGGAAAGTTCATCATTCCATTGCTTTCGCAAACTTGAAGGAACAATCAGAAGAATATTTCTCTTTCTCTCAGCCCACTTTTGAGAGAGAACGAGCCCTGCCTCAATCGTTTTACCAAGACCAACCTCGTCAGCAAGAATGGCTCCTTTAGATAGGGGTGAGCGAAAAGCAAAAAGTGCAGCTTCGATTTGATGAGGATTGAGATCAACTTGTGCATTTGAAAGTGTTGAAGAAAGCTTTTCTAAACTATTAGAAGAACAACGCTTTGTTAATTCATAAGCAAAATATTTAGCATGGTAGTCAGTAATTTTTGCCATATATCATTCGAACAACTTATCTCCACAATCCTCAAAAAAACAAGCTCACAGCTAGTCTAAATAAGCTGTTTCAGTATATAACTTTCATCTATATACCGCAAATCCGCTAAAACATGCGTATTTTAAGGGGGTTATAGGGGGTTCGCCCCCTATCAGAATCTATGTTAATTTGTAGATAAAAACAACCGAACGAGCCTAATCTCATCATACGAAAATGTATCACCCAATTTTTCCTTTACCGGAGACAATGCGCTCGTACCTGCTGCATGAAATGCTTCAGTGATTCGGAGAAATCGTTCGTCTGGAATGGGCTTGAGATATGTGATGTCCGGCGCCTCACCTGCGGCAAGCAACTGTTCGATATGACTGACGATCGTCCCCACCTTTACTCCTCGACTCCGCGCAATGTCTTCCAACGGAAGTTTGGTATCGAGTAATAGTTTGGTTTCTTGATAGGTTGAGCCTGCTCTTCGTATGGTACGTTCCCCATCGGTCCGCACACGCCCTGGGATCGGAGTTTCACTGCGTCCATGTTCCGTAGCATAGGCGACTATTGCCGAGAGGAATGCAGGGCCGAATGTCGCGAGCTTCTGCGCACCCACACCAAAAATCTCCGCAAGTGACTCACTCGACTGCGGAATGTATGCAGCCATTTCCTGTAGACTCCGGTCACCAAATACCATGAAGGGCGGAATGCCGCGCTCGTCTGCAATCTGTGATCGAAGATTTCGGAGTATCTCAAATAGTGCTTCGTCGTACGCGAACGAATCGGTCTCGTCTGATTCGGTGGTTTTAGTCTCTGCCCGCACATCAGGAAGTTCGAGGGTGTCACGATTCTCGAGCCAGGTGCGTCCTGTTTCAGTCACCGTGATTGTCTGATACATATCTCCTGATTGTAGGAGGAGCCCCTTGTTCACGAGCTGGCGCGCGATATTCCGCAGGTCTTGTTTCATAAAATTCTTGCCCACAATTCCAAATACTGACAATGTTTCATGTCCACGTTCTCGGATCACGGCAGTGCGCGATCCTTTGAGAACGTCTGCGACATAGCCGATGCCAAAACGCTGACCTGTCCTGACTACGGCCGAGATAATTTTCTGCGCAATGACCGTCGCGTCAAACGTATTCCTCGTCGTGGTACAGATATCGCAATTGGCACAGGGCTCCCCTGTCACTGTTTCTCCAAAATATCTAAGTACATATGCCCGCCGACATTCGCCCCCTTCGCAGAGATCGATCATGATTTTGAGCTTGTCCCATGCGCGTGCTTGTTCCGTTGCATCAACTATTTGTTCGATAAAAAATCCATGTTTGCGGCGGTCTCCTGAGGAATAGAGAAGGACACACTCGCTTGGCAGGCCGTCTCGACCGGCGCGTCCGGTCTCCTGATAATATCCTTCCACTGTTTTTGGCATATCAGCGTGAATTACCAGGCGGATATCTGGCTTATCGATTCCCATACCAAATGCGATGGTTGCGACAATTATGGTGATATGGTCGCGGATAAATTTCTCCTGTGTGTCCCTCCGTACGACTGGGTCAAGACCTGCATGATAGGGCGCTGCATTGAATCCCGCAGACACGAGATCTGCTGCAATCTCCTCTGTCCCTTTTCTCGAAAAACAATAGATGATCGTTGGTTTATCTTGATGAGTCCGGAGCAGTTTGCAGATACGTTCGAATTTGTGTTGTTTCGGTATGATTGAATAATTGAGATTGGGACGATTGAAACTTGCGACAAATTGTTTTGCTTCCCCCAGATTCAGTTGATGTACAATGTCTCCCCGCACTTTCTCGGTCGCGGTTGCGGTGAGCGCAATGACTGGCACATTTGGAAATACATTTCGGAGCTGGCGCAGGTTGCGGTAGTCGGGACGGAAATCATGTCCCCATTCGGAAATACAATGTGCTTCGTCAATTGCAATTAATTTTACGGGAATCGTTTGGAGGAATTTCCGAAATTCAGGCACCGCAAAACGCTCGGGTGCGATATAGATGAGTTTTGCTTCGTTGTTTTTTATTTTCTGAAATGCGACTTCTCGCTCTGCTGAAGTGAGCGAACTATTGAGAGACACTGCCGTGATCCCATTTTCCGCAAGCCCGTCGATCTGATCTTTCATGAGCGCGATCAGGGGAGAAATCACGAGGGTTATACCAACTTGTGCCACTGCCGGCAATTGATAGCAGAGTGACTTTCCTCCACCTGTCGGCATAAGCACCAAACAATCTTTGCCCCCGAGTACCGTTTCAATGATTTCCTGCTGGAGCGGACGGAATTCGTCGTAGCCAAAATGTTTTTTGAGGAGGGTGTGGATCATAACTATTATTCACAAACAGAAAAGTCTACTCTATATCGAGTTTCAATGCGACATTAGTTTTTATAGGTTTATTCACTGGTCGTACCATCAAAATGTTCTTCGTCTACTTCTGCTTCTTCTTTGGTCACATGTACTACTCCATCTCGATGATTCGGTGGTGCATAGACGGTATAGAGTTTGAGCGCCGTGTCGCCGGTATTCACGATATTGTGTCTGGCACCTGCAGGAACAATGACGGCTATTCCCGCGCTCATATTCCGCTTCTCACCATCAAGAATCGCTTCGCCAACTCCCGCTTCGCAGCGGATAAATTGGTCGAGCTGGTGTACTTCTTCACCGATGTCTTCACCTGGCTTCAAGCTCATAACTACAAGCTGGCAGCGGTGTGCTGTATAGAGGACCGTGCGAAAATTAGTGTTCTCGAGTGAGAGTTTCTCAATATTGCCGATGTATCCATTCATAGGACGTAGGGTTAGAGCTGACACTAAAAAGTATCATTTCCAGTATAGCACACAAGGCAATCAACACAACGGTCTGGATTATAGATTTTCTTATTCACTACCAATCACCAAACAAAAACAACCCAATTATTTGAGTTGTTTTTGGTGGTACCGTTTAACGCAACGGTAAAGCACCCTCCAGAATTTTACATCTTTAGTCCGATGACTAAGTAAAAAAACAAAATGTCAATATATCTAGCTAACAATGTAATAAATAGAAACAATGTGCTAGTATTGACATCAGGGGTCTTTTTCGCTAGAGTCGTGTACTTACCTGAAGTTTGGACAAGCATTCGCTTGGCCGCATGGTAAGGAACACTGAATCACTTCAGAGACAACGGAGGGCACTATGCCTGCGAGTTATGACAGCAATCGAGTGAACGAGCTTGCTTACGAGATGCCCTGTTGGAGGCACCCGAAGATCAAGCTCACCACCAAGAGTCCGCAGTGCATCCGCTGCAAGTGGGAGGACGGCATCGTGATCCACTTCGTGCGGACCCCGAAGCTCGTCCAGATCTTCACCAGCCGACCGCTGGTCCAGATCCAGCTCGAGAGGCCGAAGCTCCTCGAGTTTCGTCCACCTCCAGGCGACGAGGCCGACAAGTGACGTTGGGCCCCACACAGGCCCCACAATGACCGAGATATCGCTCTTATGCATATCTCGGTCTCTTTCATTTTATAGCCCTACACCTAGTAAAAAACTAGACTTATCCCCATACATACCTTGCAATACATAGTACCTTATACTATAGTAGTCCTATATGGAACACTTTGATATCACCAAATTTATTGAGAATAATTCTGCCCAGATGAGAAAAGGTAGTCTTGAGCTTGCGATCCTTTCTATTATTGGTAAAGGCTCGGTGTATGCAGGAGATATTATTGAAAAACTACAGGCTAATAATCTGATCGTCGTCGAAGGAACACTCTATCCCCTGCTCTCTCGTATGAAGCGTGGAGGACTCCTCGAGTATTCATGGGTAGAATCTCCCAGTGGTCCCCCACGGAAATATTATGGGCTTACCACTGAAGGACGATCAGTCTTGGAAAGACTGGCGAAAGAATGGAAGGATATGACCGGATCAATTACCAAACTTATTGAATAAACGATGGCGGATTTTCTTCCTTCGACTTCGCTCAGGACAAGCTTTACTTTTGCCTTTTAACTTTTTACTTTTTACTTTGAAATATGAAGACTACTATCTCAATCAATCTCGGCGGCATTGCATTCACGATCGATGATGACGCGTATCGTGAACTTAAAAAATATTTGGATGCACTCTCGAACCATTTCAACAAAGAAGAAGGTGGAGACGAGATACTTACAGACATTGAAGCTCGCATTGCCGAGGAATTTGCACGCAAACGCGAAAGCGGAATCCAGGTGATTTCTATTTCGATGGTTCAAGAAATTATTTCTCGCATGGGACGTATCGAAGATCTTACAGGAGAAAAAACTACTGAGACAGACGGAGTAAAAATCGAAGACCCCTATTTTGCACGCACCGATAATGAACGTGTGAAAGGTGCAAAAAAATTGTATCGCGATCCAGAAACTGCGATGCTTGCGGGAGTTTCGTCTGGACTTGCTGCATATTTTAATATTGACCCTTCAATTCCTCGTTTATTTTTTGTTCTTCTTACCATCTTTGGGGGTACCGGAATTCTTATCTATATTATTCTCTGGCTCGTACTCCCTGAAGCAGATACCCCATTGAAGCAATCAGAACTCAGAGGAGAATCACCAACTATCAAAGACATAGAAAAAAAGTTCAAAGGCATGTTTGAAACTGGCAAAAAAAAAATTTCTGAAATTGATACAGAAAAAGCAAAGGAATCAGTAAAGCACGGTGCCACCGTAGTCGCAAACACTCTCTCACATACCATTCGTACGATCGTTCAGATTATCGCCAGAATTATCGGGGTCATTATTGGCATTATTGGAACTCTATTTTCATTCGTAGGAATCATGGCACTTACTTTTTTTGCGCCATTTATCCTCGTCAATTCACCTGAGCGTTTTATTGATATTCCAGTAACCACGATACTCACCACTTCAACGATTTATTTCTTGGTTATTGGCGCTTATTTCTGTCTCGTTATTCCGCTTCTCTTTATTCTGCTCATTTCAATTAATATCCTGCGAAAGAAAAATAGTATCACGCTTGCACGAGGATTTACACTCTTTGGATTATGGTGCGCCGCACTCATTATGACGGGTATTTTTGCCTTCAAAGCTGTCACCTCGTACGACGACTATCTCATGCACAACCCTTCTACAAGCCAGATTATAAACAAAGAAATACCACTCGACCTTTCTTCTTCTCCTTCTGTTGAAGAAGTACTCATCTCTGATGGATTAACCGTAGAAATTGTGCAAGGAGACCGAATTTTTCTTCAAGTTGGAGGCACCACTGAATCAGTAGAAGGCATATATGCTACGGTTGCCAATGGAGAATTAAGAATCGGAAAAACAAGTGTTCCTTGCGTCCTCTGCTTTCGAAAGACACCCCACATTGTACTCTCACTCCCTGCAGTTTCTTCGATACACGTAGACGAAGGTTCACAGATTATCAGCACTGAAATTATTACACTCGAACCTTTCACTGTCACTGTCGGCAGCGGTTCATATGCAGAAATTGATATTACTGCACCAGAAGTAAACGCATTGGTGGAACAGGGATCATATCTTTCTCTCTACGGTGAAAGCGAAAATCTGAGCGTCAGAGCTAATAACGGAAGCAGTATCGAAGCATACGCCAACAGCTTCAATACGGTATTCGCAGAAGCACGATCTGGTTCACGAATTAGGGTACATCATCCACGAACCCTTGAGGCGCGCGCATACTCTGGATCTCAGATTATCTATTATGGGGATCCGGCGCTCACTGTCGAAGAATCAGGCGGCAGTTCGATTAGAAAAGGCGTTGAAGAACAATAATAAAAAAATGCTCGCCTTATGCGAGCATTTTTTATTTTGATCGTTTCCAGGCAAACAAAGCTTCGAGCATCTGACTTCCAATGATTGCGAGAATAAGTAATACACCGTATCCCACCAGTAATTCAGAAAAAGAATACGGAAGTGACCGAAGCGATCCGAGAATAAATGCACTGTACCACGAGACCATAGAAATACTGCCCAAGACAAAGGCTAATCTTCGAAGATTCCGTCTTTTTGCGTCTCGTCCTAATTTCCAATCAATTCGCATAAGTTTCGGAGCCACCAGTGAATTCAGCGCAAACCCATTCAGTGAAACTACGGTCACGACTATTGCTTTCAATAAGAATTTTGATGACTGCGAATATTTTTCAATATCTGACAGGAATAATAAAATTCCACTGATCCAGAGTATTGCTAACCCTGCCCAAACAATTTGTGACAACGCACCGAGCACCACATGTTCTTTCTTGCTAATTTTGAAATCAGCCAAAAACCTAAAAAACATGATATCAGCAATCGTCGCTCCGCCCAACCCAAAAATAAATCCAATCATGTGGAATGCGGTAAATACTGAACTATAATTGGCAAGCATTTCAGAAATCATGTGATATGAATTGGCATATAGTGTACCACAAAAACAAAAAAAAGTCCTCCAGATAGGAGGACTTTTTTGTATCGAATACGATTATCTCATCATGAGATTACTTGGCAATGATCCACCTCCGAGCATTGCTCCAACAAAACTTGCCATAAATTCATTCATTGTTTTAGGTGCCACTGGCGCTTCTACTACTACTTTTTCATTGAAATTTCGAAGTTCGAGTTCTAGGGCGATAGTTCCACTTGTTGGTTTCGCTCCAGTCTTTGCAAGCGTTACACCAAATGAAGTTTTGTATAGATAATAATCTTTGGTACCTACCCAGATTTCTCCATTAGTCATTTCAGCTCGACCAAAAAACTCAGTCATCTTCTTCTCATCTTCAATCGATGGAGCTTTTCCATTCACTTCAGTGTTTACTGCGCGCACGACTCGCATCACTTCTGCTTCGTTCAAAGTCACTTTATAATGACGAGCTGAAATTCCGCCGAGACTTACCTCGCCCAGATCTTCAGTCACCTGGAAATATGAACCGCCACTGATAATATCTCTTACGTTCTCAGCAGTCTCTTCGCTCATCGTACTTGAGGTCGCCGTTACAGCAGTCGTGGTTGTTTTTTTGGCATCAAGCTTTACCCACATATTGGTGAGTGACGTTAGATTGAGCTGCCCAAGCATGGGGATCGTATTGAATTTGAAATACTTATCTGCACCCATATTTTTGAATTCAATTTCAGCTGATCCATTATTGGTAAATTCAGGCGAAGTCAATACAAATTTTGTATCTGATTGCATTTTTTTCCAATCCCCAAATTCTGATGCACCACTAAATGCGAGTGAAAACGCTACTGGTTTATCCGCATCAGCTGCACTTGCGCCAGGAAATGATGCGAGTGGATTCTCACCGCCTTCGATATTTGCAGTCAACGTACCTGCGAATTCCGCAGATTCTACCTCAGACATTGAACGTGCCATTCGATCGACGACACCTTCAGGCGTCGTAGGTGCTGAACCACTTCCTACTGATTTCACAATAAAATAACCAAAAAACAACACAACTACCACTAATATAATCTTCCCTGCTGGTCCATTTTTTGGAACCGCTGCTGTAGCGTCTGCCATAGATGTAGATAAAAAATAAATAACGTAATTAATCATGCACACGGCAATTGTCTAACTTTTCACGAATACTGTCAACTACTTCTTTTTGCCCCACCCATTTTCGTAATTATCTATAAAGGCATCTACTGAAACTTTTGTGGTAACCTCGGCGATCACCTCGAGCGAGACATCTTCAAGCTTTTTGAATTGAAGACAGGATTTTCCCATACGCAATTTCTTTCCCGCCTTTTTCCACGCATCCTTGAACCATTTCTCCAACTCTTTGTTTCCGTAGTTACACACGAGATATAATGACATATAGTTTTTCTGACTTGCAAGTGCCATATACATCAGAGGCTGTTTGTTGTACGTATTTGGATATCGTTTGAGAGGAATTTCATACGCAATCATTCCCCAGTTTATGGTTTCTACATATCCTTTCGGGAGATTTTTTTTGATAACTGTTCTCACTTCAGTCAAAGCCTGCTTCCGATCTGGCGGCAAACTATTCAAATATTCGGTCACTGTTTTGGTGGTAGTTTTCATATTAATATAATTCTGGATTTTTAAATGGAATCAGTGCGAGCACCGTCGCATGAACATAATATTCTGTTCGATCAATCACATCCCCGGTCAGAAGACCTGTAGCTCCATTCTTTTGCCCTGAGTTATTTCTTCCAAATACCCGATCATCGGCAACAGCAAGTTCGATTCCCTGATTAATCAATTCGATAATTGGCTTGGGTAAGAAAAAAGAACCTGTTTTTCCTTTGCCCCACACATTATTCTTTGATTTTACGACCATCCAGGCAAACACCTCCATATCATCACCACGTTTTTCAATTCCACCTTCCATCCCTACCCAAAAATCTGCATCAGGATTTGCCGCATATGCATTCTTTGCACGATTGGTAGCTCCTGCAAGTGTCTCCTCATCTCCAAAAGGCTGATCTGGAACCTCCGACGGAGCAGGAATTCCCACCACTTCGAACTGTTCACTAGGAAACATGCGCTCAAACGCGAGTTTTGCTGAATTTATTTTTACTGGATTTTTTGAGGCGACTATCACTTTTTTCATATTACGCATCGAGTGTCTCATCAAGAATGATTCTCTGGACAAATCCTCCGCGCGCTTCTCGTTTTGCCAATCGCATCTCTTCCAATTTTTCTTTAGCGACACCTTTATATTCTCCAATTGCATATACTACCTCAAGAATATCTGCGAGTTCTTCTATGGTGCGGTCGGAATTAAACTCGACTACCTCTTCATCTAATTTTTCAATCAATTTTTCTTCATATTCCTTTTCTGTGGCAATATGAGTGACGACTTTTTCACCCTTTGATTCAATCAGCGCAGGGATATTGTCTCGAACGAGTTTATTGTATTTCATATAAAAAAATAAAACCTGGTTTCATCATACCAGGGGCTTATACTAATTACAACTATATAAAACATGAAGCCGCCCTGTTTTACGAGTGGGCGGCTACTCGGCTGAAGGTTGTACGACGTAGAACTTGTGACGCATGATCTGAGCGGCTTGAACTCGATTAATCACCGTGAACTCAATTCCATCGATCGTGTACGTTGTTTCTCTTCGTACATCGATCATATAGAGTTGGTTCCGTCCAATGATGTAGCGTGCACGCTCGACCACATACTCGAAGCCCGGGGTTTCAAACCAAGGCTCCTGTTTGCATTGGCTTCCGATCACCCCGACTTCTTCGACGAACTCCCAGAACGAATCGAACTCTGAGAGAACGACAAAGAATTCTCCTTGATCAATCTCCTCAGAGATCCGACGAAAGTGAGCGTGACCGAGATCACCCCACCCGAGTTTATGAGCTTTCCGGTTATACCAACCTGCATTGTGGATGATCTTTGGATAAACCATCTGTCCGCAGATAAGTCCGAAAAGTTCGCTCAGCGAGTGAAACTCGTCTCCGTACATCCCTCTGGTTAATTGACCCCCTCCATATACTTCTTCGAACGCTTCTTTTCCTAGACTAGTCATATCCCCTCCCTTCGTTCTTCTGACCCGTAAAAACAGACTTATATTCTCACGGCTCCGAAGAAGAGCAGTAGACTATAAATCATTTACAGAGTATTGTCAATACTAAAAAGCCCCGCATAACGAGGCTTTTTTGAAAAATAGCACTATCTATTTTGCATTCGTATCTGCCTGATGGATTCCAAACGTGTTCCCCTCAGTATCGAGGAAATATCCCTGCCATGCCATCCCAACGAGTGCAAATTTGGGCATTGCAACTTTTCCCCCAGCTGCTTCGATTTTTTGTGCAACCGCATCGTAATTATCTACATCAACCGTACAGACAAATGAATTCACACCGCATGCGACCTCTGGCAGTGCATTAGGACGTTTCAACAGCCCACCATTGATCCCTGCATCAGCACTCTCTTTTGGTGCAGTAATAATAAACCAGTATTCCCATTCGAGTCCTGGATATTTTTCAATATTCCACCCAAATACATCTCGGTAAAATTGCGCTGCGCGTTCGGTATCGTCTGCTTGAATTTCAAAGTGTACGACTCGATTCATATGATTAATGTAAGCATTATCGTTTATTTTTTTAGCTTACTATTTTCTTTTACACGAAACTCTACAATTTTTTGTATCAATCCCAAAGGTGGTGGCTCATCAATAGGAAATTGGGCCGAACCTTTGCCGCTTTTGTATGGCGACAATTCTTTTTTGAATTTTGCAGTACCTGAGGGCGTAGGGTAAAAGCCGATATGTTTTTCATAGGCAGCAAAATACACAAGAGGCTTGCTATTAATTTTAAAAGCTGGCATCCCATAGCTAATTGATTCTACCGCATCCGGTGCTGTTTTTCGTATAATCTCCCGAATCTTTTTCAAACTCAACTGAACATCTTTTGGAAATGATTTGATATACTGATCAATTGTTTTTACCTGTAAATTTTTCATACAGTCTAAAAACTACCTGTTTTTACTTCTCCTGCGCGTTTGTAATTCGCAATAATCACTCCCTGTGGCGAAACCTTGGAATCAACCAGGGTAAGCGCAGCAGGACTCACACCCTCACCAAACAAACGCTTACCTTTTCCTAAGGTAACAGGAAAAATTTTGAGCCACAATTCATCGACGAGATCATTCTTCAATAATGTCTGGATAAAGTTACCACTACCATGCACTTGCAAATCTGGTCCATCCTCTGCTTTGATTTTTTTTATTTCTTCTACCACGTCCCCATTCATGAATATTGAATTATTCCAGGTGTGTGAGGTAAGTGTATTCGATGCAACATATTTCTTCATCGTATTCACCCCTGGCCAATCAGACTCATGTTCCGGCCAATATGAGGCAAATATTTCAAATGTCTTTCTACCAAGTAGAAGATCAGATGGTTTACTCATTTGATCACCCATCACCGCACCCAAAAATTCATCAAAATATGGAACCGTCCATCCACCGTACTTAAAATCCCCACTAGTATCTTCGGTAGGTCCGCCAGGTGCCTGCATAACGCCATCGAGTGTAATAAAAGATAGAACGATGATTTTTCTCATATGTTTGAAGTAAGATTAATTTCTGACGTGCGGAAGGTGAGAGATTCGAACTCTCGATACCCTTTCGGATATACCGCCTTTCCAAGGCGGCGCACTCGGCCACTATGCGAACCTTCCTTAACTATACCATAACTATAAAACCGTCCCATACTAACAAAAAAGACCTGTTTTGTACAGGTCTTTTTTGTTACACTACTTCTTCAATTTTACATTCACTTTTCTAAAATCAGTAACAATCTCCATCACTGCATCCACCGTATCAACGATTTGATAGAGCTCATCATCTTCATCATGAACCGTCTCATATTGATGCACCAAACTCTTTTTGATAAATAAATGTAAGGGTTCCCAAAATGCATGATCGATAAGAATAACCGGAACTTTTTCCATTTTTCCTGTTTGAATAAGCGTCAAAATTTCAAATAATTGATGCAAGGTTCCAAATCCTCCAGGGAAAAATACAAATGCTTTTGCAGGAGCGGTAATAATCAATTTGCGTGTAAATGGAAATTGAAATCCGATTGAGCGCTTCACATAGGGATTGATACGCTCTTTTGAACCAAAACGCATATTCACGCCGATTGACTGCCCACCACGCTCAAAACATCCTTTGTTTGCAGCTTCCATAACTCCTGCTCCCCCACCAGTCATGACTGAAAATCCTGTGTCAGCGAGACGTCCACCAAGATCGTAGGACATTGTATAATACTTGGAATTCGGATCAATCATGTTTGTACCAAAGATGGTCACATTTTCAATGACTCCGGTAAGGAAATCAAATCCTTCGACGAGCTCTGCCATGATACGAAAAATTTTCCAGTCTACTGCTTTGCCACATTGGAAACTATCTGGATCAAGCTCGCAAATCGGAGGCTTCTCACCTGTAGGTTCAATAAAACGGTATGCATCTTCTGCAGTATCAACTACATTCCATGATTCAATATCTTTGATCGATGCAGCACCAATCTCTACTGACCTGGCTTTCAAAAAACTAAGCAGCGGATTCCAAAATTCACTATTAACGAGAATAATGGGCGACTTGAGCATCTTTCCCATTTCCATGAGATCTACAATTTCAAAAAATTCATCCATGGTCCCAAACCCACCCGGGAACAAAGCAAATGCATTCGCCGGACTCGTAAGCATCACTTTGCGTGTGAAGAAATAATAAAACGCCGTTGCTTCGGTAACGTATGGATTGATGCGTTGCTCAAAAGGAAGTTGAATATTCAAACCTACTGATTTTCCACCAGCTTCATGAGCTCCCTTATTGGCAGCTTCCATGATACCCGGGCCTCCACCAGTAATCGTGGTAAATTCTCCATGAGCAAGAAGCTCGCCTAATTTTTCGGCAATTTCATAATCTTTTTGTCCATCACTAAGTCTCGCTGAGCCAAGAATAGTTACTTCCTTCTCCATTCGAGATAAAAACTGATATCCTTCGACAAACTCAGACATGATACGAAAAATTCGCCATGATTCACGAAAATCACCTGATTCATTGATTGCATGACTGTAATCGATGATACTTGCTTTTGGACGATTACCTTTGACAGAAGGCATAGGAGAGTCGAAGTTAACTTTTTACTATTAACAATACGTCGGAATTTCTAATTGTTTTAAAACATACACGACTCATGGAACAATATACCCGATAATACAATTTAATTCTGTGTCGTGTTCCATGTATGTTGCATCGTCTTTCTATCCCAATGTTTCAAGTGCATGACCTAATTGCAACACACGTGCCTCTTCGAGTCTTGGTCCGATAATTTGTACTCCTACCGGTAGCCCCTTACTTGTCATTCCACCATTTACACTCAGTGCCGGAACTCCCGCAACTGACGCAGGGCTTACAAATATATCCGCCAAGTACATCGCAAGTACATCACCTTTTTTCTCCCCGATTCCAAACGCAGGAAAAGGAGAAGTTGGCGTTATCAATGCATCAACACTCGCAAACACCATTTCAAAATCTTCAATAATTTTGCTTCGTACTTTCTGCGCTTTGATATAATATGCATCATAATATCCACTGGATAATGCATACGTACCGATCATGATGCGACGTTTTACTTCTTCAGGAAAACCATTTGCACGAGACTGCGCATATGTTTCATACAATGAATTTGCTCCAGTCTGTACTCCATAACGAACCCCATCGATACGACCTAAGTTCGAACTATCTTCAGAAGGAACGATAATGTAATACACTGGAATTGCGTATTTAGTATGCGGCAAACTGACTTCCACGATTTCACATCCTGCTCGCTCCAGCGCTTTGATTTGTGATTCTACAATCGATCTCACTTCTCCATCCATTCCCACGAGCTCCATATATTCTTTGGGAACTCCTATACGCATACCTTTGATAGGACGATCTAATAATTCACTATACTTAGGCACAGCATCAGATACCGTCGTCGCGTCTTTTGCATCACGACCTGCCATTACTTCCATCAAGTACGCAATATCTTCCACTGTACGCGCAATTGGCCCGACGGTATCAAGTGAACTTGCCATCGGCATAATGCCATAGCGAGAATTACGCCCATAACTCGGACGAAGTCCTGCAACTCCGCAGAGACTTGCTGGCTGACGAATCGATCCACCCGTATCTTCTCCGATTGAAAAAATACACTGTCCATCAGCAACTGCAGCGGCTGATCCTCCTGATGATCCGCCCGCAACCTTACTTGTGTCATGTGGATTTTTTACCGGACCATACATCGAATTTTCATTACTCGCACCATGACCAAATGCATCACAGTTTTGTTTTCCGACCATTACCGCACCTGCGTCTTTGATTCTCGCGATCACGGTCGCATCATAGGGAGCTACATAATTATCTAAGATGGTCGCAGAAGCAGTCGAGCGAATATCAGCGGTACAAATTGCATCTTTTACCCCAAACGGAACACCTGTAAGAATTCCTGCAGTTCCTTCAGCAATCATTTTGTCTGCACGTGCTGCAGCAGCCCTCGCATATTCATGCGTAATCGTAATAAACGCATTAATTTCTTGATTTCTATCTTCAATTTTTGATAAACACGCATCGGTTAATTCACGCGAAGAAAACTCTTTATTCAAGAGTCCAGTATGTGCCTGTTTTATGGTAAGTTTTCCCAATTCAATCGACATAATTCTTTATTGATCTTCAAATACTCGCGGTACTGACAACATATTATTTTCCGAGTGTGGAAACAATGTTACAATCTTTTTTCTTGTCTCATCATCACTATTTTTTACCACATCATCTCTCATAATATCTTCAAGACCGGTGACTTGTGTAGTCGGCATGACACCCTCAGTTTCAACTTCATTCAATGTATCAATATATGACAACACGACCGAGAGTTCTTCGGCATAGCGGATTTCTTCTTCTGGGGTTAGGGATAATCGAGCAAGATTTGCTATTCCCTTGATATCTTCGCGAGTTAGTGACATATGGAGCTTAGTGTATCAGATAATACGAGTGCAGTGCAATAACTAATACACCCATTAGTCTTGACAAAATCATACATATCAGGTACCATATCCTTCGCGCCGTGGTAGCTTTTGCTGTTTTCCTAGTTGGGCCCGCACCCACCCAGGGATTCAACAGGCTACCACGGTCGCATCTATCTCAATTTCCACACTCAAAACGCCCTCCGGCGTTTTTACTTATTTATTGACTTTTTTATATATAATGCTATAGTCTATGCAAAATCGACCTGACGACCCTCGCAGGACTCCTTACTGATCGAGCCACGGTGACTGACGGGGACATTCTCCTTAGGCGGCGTAGAGGGCGTCAGGTCGATTTCTCCCTCTTCCCTATTTAGGGATTTTTTTATCCTTGACTTTCACTCTTACCCACGCTATTCTCTTGCCTAGGACCGGTCCCAGACACGTCTAGGCAAAGACTATTTATCTTCTCAATTGTATCCCCCAAAAAAGAAGGTAAACCAGGACCGGTCCAACCTTCATTCTCGCACTCGCGAGATTTTTTATTTTGAAGAAACTAATATAAGAAATTCTTTTTCAGTAAGAACTTTAACACCAAGACTTTCAGCTTTACTCAGTTTACTCCCCGCTTCGGTACCCGCTACTACAAAATCAGTTTTTTTACTCACCGACCCAGACACATGCCCACCAGCTTTTCGAATCATATCAGTCGCTTCATCACGAGATAATGTTTCAAGACTACCTGTAAGGACAAATGTCTTACCACTAAGTGCACCGTTTGTTTTTTTGGTACGATCGGGATACACGATTTTTACACCACGTTTCAAAAGTTCATATACATGTTTTACTTCTCGTGCATCACCAAAAAATTCAGCAATTGATTCTGCGACCCGAGGGCCAATATCTTCGATCGCCTCCAACTCTTCTCTAGTCGCTGTCATTAGTTTTTCAAGCGTTGTAAACTTCTCTGATAATCTAAGTGCGGTTTCTTCTCCTACATGACGAATACCTAGTCCAATGATAAATCGATCAAAAGGCACCTGTTTCGCTTTTTCAATCGCTGCAATCAGATTCTCTGCAGATTTTTCTCCAAATTTTTCTAGAGTTGCAAGCTCATCTTTTTCGAGGGTAAAAATATCAGCAGCTTCAGCAATCAATTTCTCATCCATTAATTTTTCAACGATTTTGTCTCCCAATCCTTCAATGTCAAATGCGTGTTTCCCTGCAAAATGAATAATACGCTCGCGTTCCTGAGCAAAACATCGTTTATTTGAACAAAATAATCCAGCAGAGGTACTTTGCTTTTTATCCACGACAACCCTTCGTTCAACTACAGAAGAACAAATCGGACATTTTTTTGGTATAACCACCTTTTTTTCATCACCCGTACGGAGCTTATCGAGTACTCGAATTACTTTTGGGATAATATCCCCTGCTTTTTCTACGACTACCGAATCCCCAATTTTCACCCCTAGGCGTTCAATCTCATCAAAATTATGCAACGTCGCATGTGTTACTGTCGTTCCCGCAAGCTGAACAGGCGCAAGTAAGGCTACTGGAGTGAGCGCTCCCGTGCGACCTACTTGTACATACACATCTTTCACGGTCGTCGTACCCTGTTCTGCGGCAAATTTGAGTGCAATTGCCCAGCGTGGGGCTTTCCCCGTATACCCTAACGCATTTTGATATTTCTTCTCATTTACTTTTATCACTACCCCATCAATCCAAAATGGAACACTTTTCTTTTTTCCTCCCCAGTGTTTCCAGAATGTAATAATTTCTTGAAGTGTGTTTACTTTTTTCCAATGTTCGTCCGTGGTAAACCCGAGTTTTGATAATTCTATTAGTTCGCCCTCTTGAGTTTCAGGAGCAACACCCAGTGAAATATCATAGGCTGTAAAAGAAAGTTTCCGTTTTTCAACAATACGTGAATCGAGCTGTCGAATAGTCCCTGCAGTTGCGTTTCTCGGATTAGCAAATAATGGTTCTTCGGTCGCCTCTCTCTCATTATTTAACTTTTCAAATTGCATAGTACTCATCCACACCTCTCCTTCAACAACTAAGTCAACTAACTGTGTTAGCTGTAGTGGTACCGTATGAATCGTCTTGATATTCTGCGTCACATTTTCACCAACTACCCCATTCCCCCTCGTTGCGGCGTTTATCAGCAATCCTTTTTCATACGTTAAAACCATGTGTAGCCCATCAATTTTAAGCTCACACACGTATGAAAGGTCTGCTGGAGTATGTCCTAATTCTTTGGCAAGCATTTTTTCAATACGAGTTTGCCACTGCACAATATCTTCCTCATTAAACGCATCATTAAATGACCATTGAGGTACCTTGTGTGTAATTTTTTCAAATTTATCAAGCACGGTTCCTGCAACTCGCTCGGTTGGTGAATCACTCGTAAGTAATTCCGGATGTTCAGTCTCAAGATTCTTAAGTTCATGCATGAGTGGATCATACATCGCATCAGTAACCTCGGGATCGTTCAATACATGATACTTATGTCGAAGTTCATTGATTTGATCACGGAGTTGTATTACTCGTTTTTCTACAGTACTCATATAAGTCTTACCATATCTAGATACCACAGCACGATAGAGTTTCCCCACAAAAGCGCCAAGATGGTACCAATCATCAAAAATGTTCCAAAGGGAATTTGATCTTTTCTATTTTTTTTCTTGAGGGCAATGAGTGCAAGTGCATATGAGGCTCCCACTATATATGCAATTCCTAACGCAAGAATCGCATGACTCAATCCGAGTGAAGCGCCCATGAAAAATCCAATCATAATATCACCCGCACCAATCCATCGTCCTTTTGACACAACATATTGAAACAAAAACCAACCCACACCGAGCACTATCCCCCATAGTATACTTTTCCACTCAAACGGAATTTGTAAGATATACATCAGACCTACAATAACCCCAGCTCCGATCGTCACTCCTGGATGAACTTCCATATAGAGTGCATCATAAGCAAATATGAATACTGCCGAGGTAATAATAATCCAATCTCGTATAATAAATAGATTAGGTATCATCGGAAATTCGCTCTGCTTATACAGCGCAAGTATGAATAATACAGCGGTTATTAATTCAATCAAAAAATACCGTAGCGGGATTTTTGTACCACAGCTCTTACATTTTCCCTTCAACAACAAAAAACTCAACACTGGAATAAGCTCAAGTAATCCTAGTTTTTTATGACAATGAAAACACTTCGAACCCCCAAACACTATTGAAGTTCCTTCATGTAGACGATGTACCAGCATGGTGACAAAGCTCCCCATACTTGCACCCAAAAGTGCTGTCCATATATACCAAATAATATGTTCCATAGTGATAAAAAGTATACCATATGTGTATACAAAAACTAGCCCTCCAATTGGAGAGCTAGCTTTTGATCGATTACATTGAGTATCCTATTACTGACCGATCATTCCTGATGGTGAAGCAGTAAGTGCTCCTGCTGCGAATCCACCTGCTCCTGCCTGAAGTGATGCAGTGATTGTATAGGTAGTCGTGCTTCCAGTATAACTATAGAATTCTCCTGCAGTCGGACCTTCTGGTACGAGACCCATGTATGGAGTTGCGCAACCAGTAGTACTAAATCCGGTCGCATTCAAACATGAGTAGTTTGTGTCTCCCAAATTAACTGCTGATGCAGCAATAGGGTAAGAATTTTGATCCGTGTAGTAAAGTTCGAGAGCTGTCTGGATCTGCTTGATATCTGACAAACGTTTTGCATCATTTGCCTTCTGTCGAGCTGAACCAAGCGCAACTACTGCGAGTGTTGAAAGTAAACCAATAATTGCGATTACAACGAGTAATTCAATCAAGGTAAAACCTTTTCTATTTTTGTTCATAATGTCTCACCCCCTTCCCAGATGTGAACCATAACTATAGTGCTAGTTATTTTATTTTTAAAACTGACCTCACTTTACTCACCGCTTCAGAGGGTTTCGTATGTGCCTTGATCAGGTAGTCCACTGCACCCATCTCAAGCCCCTTCTCTACATCATCTTTTTGCCCCAAATTAGTCAGTAAAATCACTGGGATTTTTTTGGTTGTTTCACTTTTTTTAAGTTCTTCTAATACTGCAAATCCATCGAGTTTTGGCATGAGGATATCAAGTAAAATGATGTCTGGATTCTTCTTTTGAGCCATTTCAAGACCCACTTCGCCATTTTCAGCAAGTATAACCTTGAATTTCTCCATCTCAAATTTCGTCTTGTAGATATTTGCTAGAAAACTATCATCCTCCACTAATAGTACATTCACTACTCTATCTGTCATAAGCTAGAATTTATAAACTCAACACATACAGTATACCAGACACGCTTTCTTTCCCCAAGAGTGACTGTGGATAGGTTATAATACAAATCATCTATTAAAAATGCCGTAATGCGAGTCCGATTGAAACTGCCATGCGCGAACCTATGTCTCGAAGCACAGGCTTCAATCCTGCTTGATAAATTACTCTCGCCCACGGATCACCTACAAATACTTTCATTGGAAAAGTTTCAGTGAGGTATGATGCAATTGGCGCAAACAAGGCACCTCCACCGGAAAGAATTATTTTTTCAGGGGTTTTTCCTTCATTTCCTGATTGTTGAAGATAGAGATCAAAACTGTATTGAATTTCTTTTGCCAGCGGATCAAGGAATGGCATAAATCGGTCATAGGGAATTCTACTCCCCACACTCGATATATCTTTCTTGATTTGCCCAACCAGAGCTCGATCAACACCGAGGTGCTCACCTAATATTTCGTCAATCGTGTTTCCACCGAGATGCAGACTTCGATGTGTCATCGGAAGTCCATCTTCAATAATAAAAAAATTGGTCCGCTCTGCCCCGATATCCACAACCATCGATACAGCGGCGTCTTTTCCAACAAGTGAGCGTGCGAGCGCAAACGCCTCGGTTTCAAGTTCTTGTAATTCGAGGCCAGCTTTATCAAAAATTGCGGTATAAAAAGCGACGAGTGCCTTTGGTGCTGCAGTCACAAGTAGTGTCGTATAATTCTTTTTTGACCCTTCTTTTGCAGGCACTTTCTGGTATACAATCTGCATTTCATCTGCCGGACGTGAAATCATTTTAGTAATTTCAGCCTCTACGATACGCGGTAATTCTTTTTCCTCGATATTTGGCAGATTGAGTACCGCATGGAATACATAGGACACCGGAAGACTCGAAGTCACTCGTTTTCCTTCAACTCGAGCTTCTTTTACGAGTGCTTTGAGTAAATCAGCATACACTCCGATACGGGACTCATTTAAAATAAAATCCCTCACCGACGAAGGTGCCAATGCTGAAGATTTCTGATCCATTGGACTAGGGATCTGACTTTTTTGCTGTGTAGAGTTGAATGTTACCTTTGGAATATGGACATCAAGTTCTTTATCCAAAATCCCATACGTCCAGAGCTGTGGACGAGTCTTATTTTTTTTGAGCTCCACCAGCTTGATGCCGTGAGCCCCAATATCAACACCGATAAATGATTCTTGTTTTGAGAGTAATCCCATATGCAGAATAGTATAACATAAAATACAAAGATTCGGTACAAGATTAAAAGATTGAAGACTGAAGATTATCAATGCTATATCTATTCAATCTTTAATCTTCATTTTTTCTATTTGATATATGTCATTTCATAGTCCGCGCCACCAATAATTACCTTAATATCCCCTCCCTGATCCGTCCTCCACACCGTACTTGATACACGCTCCAGTCGTTTGATCACTCGTCTGCTCGGGTGCCCATAATTATTATCCTTTCCAGCTGAGGCTACTGCGTCTCGTGGGGTCGTGAGTTCTAAAAATTCCTCGCTTGTTGAACTGTCGCTACCATGGTGTCCAAGTTTTAAAATATCCACATCCAATTCTTCTCCATATACTTCTCCCAAATATTTTTCCAGAGGATCCTCAGCATCAGCCATCAATAATACGGACGTACTGCCATGCAATACTTTTATCACTATTGAAGTATTGTTTGAACCCGAATCTTTTGTAAGCCCGGGAATTTTTGAATCTTTCGGAATCTCATGGTCGGGATACAAGAACTGAAGTGTTGTAGAAGCAATGTCCCATTCGACTGGACTACTAATTTCTACATACTCACCTTCTGCACGCGAGGCCGTATTAAAAGATTTCCACAATTTACTATCTTCTTTTTTCAAACCATTATATACCACATGCTTTACTTCAAACCTATTGAGAACTTCTTCACATCCCCCATAATGATCAAGGTCAGGATGCGTTACTACCAGATAATCAATTTCCCTATCATTCCAATCCATTACTCGACCAAGCGCCTCAAGAATTCGCCCATCGATTGCACAATCAATCAACATATCTTCACCATTCGCAAATTTCATATACGTCGCATCTCCTTGTCCAATATCAAGAAATGTAATCTCCAGATTGCTTTCACCCACTTCTTTAATACCCCCAACTTGCGGATCATTATTTTCTGGTACCTCAAACAAATAACTTACAGCAACCACAAGACTCAATACTATTATATACAAAAGATGTTTCATACATTAGTTACTTTTTTTAATTTAACCATTAGTCCGAACAGCAGTACATATAATAGCACCATACTCACATAATGTATCCTTAGTTCGACTGATGCAAAAGGTACGTGCGCAAAAAATTGCACTACTCGTATGATATATTCCATACCTATATAACCCACAAACCCAAGCATATTTGCCAAGGTTACTGACACAAAACTAAGTGCGACCACTACTGCACCCGCAATCATAATCCATGGAATAATCCATAGAATAAGAATGTTTACGAGGGGTGCCACAATTGAAAGCCGACCAAATTGAAACAGTATCAAAGGCAATGTCATAATAATCGCAGCAAGAGTTGAAATAAGAGACTCTTTGAGTCCCAAAAAATTGGGAAGTTTGGTTATATATTTTTCAAGTATTGGCGACAAGTAGACCAACCCAATCGTCGCGAGAAACGAGAGCTGAAATCCTGCATCCCAGATGAGGACAAACGGATTATGGACAGTCATAAGTACTGCGGTAAGTACGAGCACATTCCCAATCGAGCTTTTTCGACCACCCTGTTTTGCAACTAAAACTAATACCCCCATAATTCCTGCTCGCACGACTGATGCGCTCGCACCTGTAAATATCACAAATAGAATAATCCCCGTGATGACGACCCAAAAAGCTTTTTTTCGTGGGATGTACACTGCCTTACATAATGCAATAAAAATAGTCGCAATAATCGTAATATTGTACCCAGAAATCGCTACAATATGAGTGACACCCGTGGTTGCAAATAAATCATTGAGCGAACCGAGCCCTCCGCGATATCCATATAAGAGCCCTGCCATAAAGCTCGCATACGGCTCGTGCCAGAGATACTCAATATTATTCGCAAGCTTTTTTTTGAAAGAAAATATAGCGCTGTAAAATACATTTCCTTTCATCTCTCCCGTAGGATTAATCTCTGGGTTTTGACAGAGTGCATAGATATTCATGCGCGATAGATATCGATCATAACGGAAGGTCGTTCCATTTTCTTTATCTTCAATTGGCTCAGGTTTTTCTATCTGGCATTCAATACTCAATTGCTCACCATACACATAACGCGGATACAAATCACCTTTCATATACACTTCACCAACTATTTCCTTATCTCTATCAACAAAACGTTCCACGTGTACTCGATACCGCACACCATCCTGCCGAATATCTGGCTCAGATGATACAAAGCCTACAAATGAAACTTTATTTTCTGCATAATTATGGATATATTCAGAAGTATTGGGAGGAAATACAGATTGATAGCGAATGAAGCCCAATATAAAGAATAGTACAGATAATATTACAAAGCGAGCTAAAGGGTTATCCTTCCATAGAAAGAATGCCGTTACCAAGACTCCTAAGATACTTACTACATACCACAAAGAAATAAATTTCTCAGTCAAAGAGATAAGTGTCACACCCAAAAGAAAACAAAAACAGAGCACCAAAAATGTTTTGCTTTTTGAATTTGTTATATGTATGAAGCCTGCCTTGAACATAAACTTAATAGAACACGGATTGGACGGAATTTAACTAATTTGAACGGAATTTTTAAATTTATTTTCAAATACTTTTCTTTTAAATTGCGGTTTTATACCAAAATTAAATAAAAAACCAACCTCAATTTCGGTTGCTCTTAGATAATTAATAAGTTGTGCCTCATGTTCCTCTCGAAGACCTTCCGTTGCCTTAAGTTCAATAATTATTTTATTCTCCACTATAATATCTGCAAAATATTCACCTACAAGTATTTTTAAATCATAGACTTTTATCGGGACTTGTCTAATACCTCTGATTCTTAATCGTTGTAACTCAAACACCAATGCATTTTCATACACTTTTTCTAAAAACCCGTATCCAAGCCTATTATATACATTATAGTAGGCTTTGATGATTGTATGCCCCAATTCCCCCTCCAACATACAATGTATTAATTCGTCTTGATTCCGTCCAATTCTGTGAAATCCGTGTTCTATTAAATCAAACAACAATATTCAATATCTTCCCCGGCACGTAGATTATTTTTTTCGGTTTTTTATCTTCGATCCATTTTGATATTTGTTCTTGTTCATGAACCGCTTTCATCGCGACTTCTTCTCCTGCATCCGGAGCAATCTCGATCATGCCTCTCATTTTTCCATTTACCTGTACTGCGAGTGTAATCACCTCTTCCTTGAGTTTCGACTCATCGTATTCGGGCCAATCTGCCTGATGAATACTTCCCTCTCCTTGGAATATACTATGGTACAGCTCCTCAGTGAGATGTACTGCAAAAGGTGCTAGTATTCGATTAAATCTTTCAAGGACAGATTTTTGAATTTTATCAGCCTTGGTCAATTCATTCACCGTAATCATCATCTCTGAGACTGACGTATTGAATTGAAATGCAGAAATATCATTCGTCACTTTCTTAATCGTCTTATTGATCAATTTTTCCTGAGACTCAATCACCACATCCACTAATTCTTTTTCATATAATCTGATATAGCGCTGAAGGAATTTGTATACACCCTCAACCCCATTCGTATTCCACGCAGCAGATTGGGTAAATGGGCCAATAAACATTTCATACATTCGGAAACTATCTGCACCATATTTTTCAATCACATCATCTGGATTGATCACATTATTCCATCGCTTACTCATCTTACGACCATCTTCTGCCATGATAAGCCCTACGTTAATCAGTTTGTGAAATGGCTCATCAGTTGAGACAACACCTTGATCAAACAAAAATTTGTGCCAGAATCGAGCATATATCAGGTGACGAGTTGCATGTTCAGTTCCACCTACATACAAATCTACCCCATTCTCCCCCATCCAATATTTTTCTTTTGCTGGATCAACTAATTTTTTGGTATTCTTTGGATCAATGTAGCGCAAATAATACCAACTACTTCCTGCCCACTGTGGCATCGTATTTGTCTCCCGTTTTCCACCTGGTACATTCACCCAACTTTCAATTGACGCTAAGGGTGATTCGCCAGTGCCCGTAGGTTCATAATGTTCTACTTGAGGGAGTTCTACTGGAAGTTCTTTATCTCCGACAACTTCAATAGATCCGTCTTCTTTGTGAATAAAAGGGAAAGGCTCACCCCAATAACGCTGTCTCGCAAATACCCAATCACGAAGTTTATACTGCACCTTTCGCTTTCCTTTATTATTTTCTTCCAGCCATTGAATCATTTTTTCTTTAGCATCTTGGGTTGAGAGGTCATTCAAGAAATCGGAATTAATCGCAATTCCATCTTCTGATATACAGTGTTTGCTTTCCACATACCACTGCCAAAAAGTTTTATGATGGTCTAAAGTTAACATTTTTTCCACTTCATTTTTTTTCGCCCACACCACTTCATGCATTCCTTCATCTTCTTCACTCAGCTTTTCTCTTTTATTACTATGGAGCTCAACAACATACACATGTTCAAAATCATAACAATTAACATCTTTTCTTGGCTTAAATCCGTGTCCAAAAAAGTTTGGTAGCGTAAGACCAAGAGAAAAATCTGTATATCCAGTTTCTTCTTTAATTTCACGCTCTATTGCTTCATCTACAGATTCCCCGTCCTCTATTGCTCCACCAACAAAACCACTAATATCTTGTTTCCAATTAAGAAGTAGATATGTATCATCTTTTGGGTTATGGATAATAGCTGAGACAACATTCTTTTTTCTAACATCCTTATTCTCTCTTGGTTCGCATATACCGCTACATCGAAGATAAGGAGCAACTACTTGCTGGATTGGCAAACCAAACTTCTTCGCAAATTCATGATCACGCTCATCATGTGCAGGTACTGCCATGATTGCTCCTGTTCCATATCCCATCATCACATAATCTGCGATCCAGATCGGAAGTGATTCTCCAGTTACCGGATGAATCACCGAAAGTCCTTTTAACTCTACACCAGTTTTTTCTTTGGTAGCCTGACGATCTACATCTGTTTTTGACTTTGTTTTTTCAATATAGGATTCAACCTCATTCCAATTCTGAATTTCAGATTTCATTTCTTCTACTAATTCGTGCTCTGGCGCAACCACTACATACGTAGCACCAAACAAGGTGTCTGGACGTGTGGTGAAGACTTCAATTGTTGAATTTGAACTTTGAAATTTGAAATTTATGAGGGCTCCTTCACTTCTCCCGATCCAGTGTCTCTGCATATCTTTGATCGAGTCTTCCCAATCAAGTTTTTCTAATCCTTCGAGCAATCTATCTGCGTATTTGGTAATTTTAATAAGCCACTGACGAAGTTTTTTCTTTTCGACTACTGAGCCACAGCGTTCGCATTTTCCATCTTCTAGATCTTCAAGAGCAAGACCTGTTTTGCAGGTAGGACACCAGATGATTGGTTCATACACTTCTTCCATGAGTCCCGCTTCAAACATTCGCGCAATACACCACTGTGTCCACCGGTAATATTCTGGATCAGTCGTATTGATTTCTCGCGTCCAATCAAAATTAAAACCGATTTTTTCTAATTGCGATTTGAATACTTCAATATTTTTTTCTACAGCAACACTTGGATGCACCTTATTCTTAATTGCATAATTTTCTGCAGGTAATCCAAAAGCGTCCCATCCCATCGGATGGAGCACATTGAATCCGTTCATACGCTTGAATCGAGAATAGATGTCTGTTGCAATATAGCCTTTAGGGTGTCCTACATGCAGTCCTGCGCCACTTGGGTATGGAAACATGTCGAGAACATAGCACTTAGGCCTGTCTGTCGTATCTTCTACTAGGTAAACACCCTTCTCTTCCCAATACTTTCTCCACTTTTCTTCTATCTTTTTCGGATTATACATTTCCATAGAAACAATACTAATGTGATTCCTATATACTAGCCCAGTCACCTATTTTCTGCAACCTTAAGGAGCAATCTCACCACTTGGACTATCCGAAGGAGTTGAAGATGATTCTTCAGAAGTTTCTTCACTATTATTTATTTCGTCTTGGACTTCTTGTATCAGTTGATCAATAAAACTTGGAGCTGAATCCACCGTTTCTTCTTCTGGAGGGGTCGGATCTGATTGAGGCTCAACAGGTACATCAACTTGTGGAACACTCTCTGGTTCTGGTTCTTCAACAGCTTCTTCAGAAGCAGAGGAGGAGCCTGATTCTTCAGGTACTGGACCCGGTACCATTAATTCACCCTGAAGATCACAATCACCCGGTAATTTTTCCCATTCACCATTGGCAATTCGAATACAGTAGATTTCTCCCGTCACACTATCCGTCATTTCCATTTCTTCAGTACGAATCTTATCAAACACACCTACTACTGCAGTGACTCTCTCCGCTAGAAAATCTTTAATCACACCAGCTCCGTCTGAGAGTCTGTTTACGAGATAGGTCATAGCCGAAGCCAGCGGTCTGTTTGCAGCATAGAGGAGTTCTTCTTCTGAGAGCGTACGAGGAGTAGATGAATTTACTCCTGCAGTTGCAAGGAGAAGTCCATCGATTTGTTGTTGCTGGGATTGTACAGCTGAGATGAGAGGGATCACGAGACGAGCATAATCGACTGATCGAGGAGTGGTACTACTTGGTTCGTAGATGACGAGATGTTTGTTAACGAGATCCACTTCTTCTGCAATTAACCCTAATTCTTCTACCTCATCATGATTACGTTTATAGGTTACTGGTCGGAGTTCCAGTATGGTTGAGAGTCCATCATTCCAAGTCTCAATGTCATGTTTAAATCTTTGAGAGGAAACGGTACAGTTACCTGCTTGATGCGTGATCTTTCCTCCGGTGTCAAAACACAGATAGTCACTGGTGGCACCAGGAGCAGTGAGGCCTGGCATGTAGACCAGAGAACTTGAGACAACGAGACCACGGAGAGTAGTCGTACCAACCACGCCCAAACCTCCATCGGTGAACATGCCCCCTACACCCACATTAAGACCACTGGTGATGTAAGCGTTGTTTCCTACCGTGAGATTCTCCGTTACTGAGATATTACTTGATTGGAGAGAACCGATGTGTGCTGAAGGGGCGTCGATACCGCCGAGGTCGATGACGGAGAGAGAATGCGAACCATAGCTTGCTACATAGGCATATTTACCAGAAATATGGATTGAAGAAATACCGTTGAGTGCAGTGGAAGAAACAACTCCACCAACAATGCTCGGTTGAGTAGGGTTCGAAATGTCGATTACACGAAGTGATGTATCTTCAGTATTCGCGACATACGCATATTTACCTGCAACCTGGATTGAACGCGCACCATTAAGTTGAGACGAAGAAATAGTACCAACAACGGTGGAAGACACAGGATTAGAGATGTCAACAACACTAACGGTGCCACCATAACCCGCCACATACGCATATTTTCCTGAAACATACACAGAGCCTGCAGTACCTGCAACATAAGTCATGCTACTAAGAATTATAGGTGTTGTGGGATTGGAGATATCGAGCACTGTTAACCTACCTTCATCACTCCCTGTCACATACGCGTACTTACCTGATACATACACGGCGTTAGCACCATTAAGAGCAGTGGAAGAAACAATACTACTAACAATCGTTGGGGTGGTAGGATTAGAAACGTCAACGATAGCAAAAGAATCACCAAGAAAAGAGGTCACATACGCATATTTCCCTGAAACGTAGAGGGCAACAGGAATATTCAATGCAGTAGATGACACAACACTACCAACAATACTTGGCGTGGTAGGATTAGAGATATCAACGACAGATAGAGAATTAGCGTCATAGCTTGCTACATAGGCGTATTTTCCTGCCGCATACACTGCGCGAGCGCCTTGCAGCACAGTCGATGACACAACGCCTCCGACAATAGTTGGTGATGTAGGATTAGAGATATCAACGATACGAAGGGAGTTGTCAGCAAGGTTTGCCACATATGCATACTTACCTGAAACGTACGTTGAGATCGCTGAATTAAGCGCAGTTGATGATGCAACAAATCCTACAATTGTAGGATTACTCTTGATACTCACATCCACCGACCCAGCAGATACCAGTCCGCCAGTCGATATGCCGCCAGCTCCCACATTCAATCCATTTGAAACATATGCATTATTTGCAACCGTAAGATTATCTGTAACATTAGCCGTATTTACTTGAAGTGCACCAATATTTGCAGAAGGCGCATCAATACCGCCAAGGTCAATAATGCGGAACGTCCCACCAGCACCATTCGCCACATACGCATATTTTCCTGATACGTAGACGGACCGTGCATCATCGAGTAATGTAACGTGCTTGACCCCTCCGACAATTACAGGATTAGTAGAGCTTGAAATATTAATAATACGAATAGAGTCATCGTCCCGAGCTGCCACATACGCATATTTTCCTGATACGTAGACGGACCGTGCACCATTAAGATTTGCAGCGTCTTTTATTCCACCAACAATACTCGGAGCAGTTGAGCTAGAGATATCAATAATACGAAGTGAATCATCACTTTCATTCGCCACATACGCATATTTTCCTGATACGTAGACGGACCATGGATCATTGAGGGCAGTTGTTGAAACTACACTCCCTACAATAGATGGAGTGGCAGGATTTGAGATGTCGATGATACGCAGTGAGTGAGTGTTTCTATCTGTTGTATACGCATATTTTCCTGAAACATATATAGAAGATAGTCCACCAAGTGCAGTGGTGGAAACCACACTTCCAACAATACTAAGGTTGGTTGAATTTGAGATGTCGATGACTTGGAGAGAACTATCTCCTGATACATACGCATATTTACCTGAAACATACACAGCACTAGCAGTAATCGCTGTTGAAGTTACCCTACCAACAACACTTGGAGTAGTAGGATTTGAAACATCGATCACATGGAGCGATTCAAATGCCGTCACATACACATTATTACCGGTAACAAATAAGTCCCCTGGTAAAAAGATCTCTGAGTCGTTTAAACTACCAATGTTAACCGGAGTAGTAGGATTTGAAACATCGATTACATTCAACTCATCACTCCCTATACCAATCGTGTATGCATATTTACCAAAAACTTTAACTTCTCCAGGAATACCGCCCAAACTCACACCTCCTAGAATAGATGGTTCAGCAAGAGCAGTCTGATTGAAACTACCTGCAACAAAAATATTTGATGAACTAACATTCGTACCTGATGCGTTGGTGAATGCGAGATTGCTAGTAAATAAATTAGTACTCGTGATAGATGCCCCAACTGCAATTCCAAATGAGAAATTTGTAGTAGTTGCATTGGTACCATTTAGATTAGTAAATCGCAATCCGGCTGAGAAGAAGTTCGTGCTCGTTGCATTCGTTAAGGTAGTGACTCCAAGATTCGTGAGACCAGAGACATTCAAGTTAGTTGAGGTAAGTGAAGTTCCGTTCAATCTAGTAAATGAGATATTGGTTGAAGTAACATTAGTAAGTACAGATGAGGTAACAAATAAAAACGAAGAAGAAACATTTCCTGCAACATTTAAATTTCCATCGGTTCTCAATGTACCTGCGACAAGTCGATACAAATAAGTATCACTTCCAAAGCTCAAACCTCCAAATCTAGTGGTCGATGCAGCAAGATTAAGAATCGTTTGAGGAGAAGAGGTGCCAATACCAACAAAACGACCCCCCGTAATACGCATTGCTTCGACATTATTCATCATGAAGCTAATCGGATTACTCGCATTTGAATTAATATAATTAACACCTGCCAATACACCTCCTACACCCAAATTCGCATGACCAAATGAAAATTGGAGAGTATTAGTACTATCAAATAAATCAAACGATGTGTATCCATTGGACGCCGCATTCTGATATCTCACTAATCCAGAACCTGGAGCATTAGCTACAACAGTCAACGCACTGCTAATCGATGTAGTACCGACACTAATATTTCCAGAAAAAGTTGTTGTTGCTAGACGAGATTGTCCGGTAGTTGTAATCGAAGCACCATTCAACCGTACAAAAGAAATATTAGTACCCGTAAGATTTGTTCCTACTGCATTCACAAATGCGAAGCTAGCTGTTGAAGTAATGTTTTCACCAATGAGGTTTGTAAACTGTAATCCGGCTGAAAAGAAATTTGTTGAAGTGCCATTGGTAAACGTAGTCATACCAAGATTGGTGAGACCAGACACATTTAAATTAGTAGAGGTAACATTTACCCCACTCAAGTCAGTGAAAGAAATGTTGGTCGAGGTGAGTGATGCAATACTGGCACTGCCAAATGCAAGATTACTAAAGAATGCATTCGTAGAAGTAATACTTCCAAACGTAGACGAGGTAGCAAAGAGATTAGTGGTTGTCAAGGAAGTGACACTTAATCCTCCTGCAATATATGAGGTGGAAGTTCCTGATACCGAAAGTGCGCCATCTACTTTGATTCCCCCAATTCCAACCACAAGACCGTTACCAACATAAGCATCATTAGTAACATTAAAATTATCAGTGATATTAAGATTACTTACCTGTAATGCGCCGATATTAGCTGAAGGAGCATCGATTCCCCCAATATCGAGAATATGAAACTCATTACCACCACTTTGATTACCCACATACGCGTATTTACCAGAGACAAAAATAGCTCGACCAGCGTCAGGAAGATTAAATCCTCCACCGATGGTATTTGGAGCAGTAGAACTTGAAATATCAATCACATAGATCTCGGCTCCAATGGCACTAGAATTGGCCAAATACGCATATTTACCTGCGACATAAATCGACTGCACCGTATCATTCGAAAAATCTTCACTCCCGACAACAGAAAGAGCCGTAGAACTTGAAATATCAATAATATGGAAATCACTGACAGGGTCTGCGGTACCATTAGTACCTACATACGCATATTTTCCAGAGACATAGATCGATTTAACGGTATTCAACAAATCAATACCCCCAGCAGTCGTAGGACTGACCGGATTAGAGATATTAATAACCTGAAGATCATTACCCGTGGAAGAGGTAATACCAATAAACGCATATTTACCAGATACGAAGACAGCGTTGACATCAGTTGATACATCAACACCTCCCACACTGATTGGACTTACCGGATTTGAGATATCGATAATATGGAAATCATTACCGGACACTGAATTCACACCCACATATGCGTACTTACCAGAGACATAAATTGTTTGAACACCCGTCGACAAATCAATACCACCTACTTCAATAGGATTGGTCGGATTAGAGATATCAATAACATGTAGATCACTGCCTGCGGCTGCAGTAGTACCTACATATGCATATTTTCCAGAGACGTACACTGAGATAGCTGCTGAAGATGCCCAGGTTATACCCCCACCAAGCTCGACAGGATTAGTAGGATCCGAAACATCAATCACATGAAAATCAACACCGGTACTCTGAGTAACTACATATGCATATTTCCCCGATACGTGTAGTGCCCGAATTGAATCTGATAAATTAAGAGTACCTGCTTCTGTTAATGATGTATCTACTGCTTGCGTAAAATTATCTACTAAATACAGATTAGTAGACGAAACATTGGTAAATACACCTGTCGAAGGATTTGAATTACCAATAGGAGAGTTGTTAACCGTTCCCCCATCAATCGTGAGAGAATTAGCAACCATTGGGTCAGTCACGGAGTTCGTGGGAAGTGAGAGTGCTCCCGTAACAGCTAAATTGGTCGAAGTAATACTAGTACCATTCAATCTGGTAAATGAAATATTTGTTGAAGTGAGACTTGTGCCGTTTGCAGTACCAAATGAGAGACTTTGTGCAAAGAAGTTTGCAGTTGAACTTGCATTGGTAAATACTGCAGTTGAAGCTCCCGTTGATCCAATCGGTGTGTTGTTAATACTTCCCCCATCGATCGTGAGACCATTCACGACCATTGTGTCAGTAATTGAATTAGCGGGAAGCGTGATCGATCCCGTAACCGCGAAGTTGGTAGTGGTTGCGTTCGTCATGACCAATCCTCCGGTCATACTTCCTCCCTCAAGTCTGAGATACGATGAACTTGCTGCCATCCAGATAGGATCAGTTTCGGTGTAACTGGTCAGGTAACCTTCGAGTGCATGGTCTCCCCATTCATAGGCAGTTTGCCAATCAGTCGTTGAAGCAGCCAGCGGAATGGAGTAGCCAGGTAATACATAGGGAGTGAAGGTATGAGTGTCAGTATTAGACGTAATGAGTAATCCAATACCCGTTCCGGTACTGGTTGCAAATACTTGTGATGAAGCGCCTAACCCATTAAGTGAGGTGAGTCCCCCACCAAATTCTCCGAGCTGATCAGTTCCACAAGAAAATTTACCAGTACTACTGTCATAGAGTAATTTACTAGATGATGCATTACTACAACTACTAAGATTATTCTGGAAAAATCCACCGGTTACGGTCGTCGTTGCAATGCTGAGATACCCAGTACCGGTAGCATTGGTGAACGTAAGACCAGTAGTGTTAATATTGGTACTGGTAATGTTTGAAGCAGTGACATTTTCTGGATTGAATGAACTTGCACTCAATGTCGTGAAGAATCCGTTGGTACTAGTAATTGAAGTTCCATTTGCAGTACCAAAGGTGGTTGAGAGGAAATTTGAAGTGGTGGCGAAGAGATTGGTTGTCGTGATAGAAGTTCCGACTAATGGACCACTAAGTGTGCCACCAGTTAAGAGGAGATAATTTGAAGCAGTGATCGTGTCAACAACCATAGCATCAGTGATGGAATTGTTTGGAAGAGTAACAACACCTGTTGCAAGTAAATTTGTAGTAGTTACGTTCGTTGTCGTGAAATTAGTTGAGTTTAAATTTGCAATGACTCCATTAGTTGCAATGAATGAAGTTGCAAACAAGTTGGTACTGGTTGCATTCGTGAAGATTCCTGCTGCAGGAGTGACTAATCCAATAGGAGTGTTGTTAATACTTCCCCCATCGATCGTGAGACCATTCACGACCATTGTATCAGTGATGGAGTTGGTTGGGAGAGTGATCTGACCCGTTGCATTGAAATTAGTAGTGGTAATGTTTGTTGCAACAATATTTGTTGGATTGAAGGTGGTGACTACCAGGTTTGAAAAGAATCCATTCGTTGAAGTAAGTGACGTACCGTTCGCCGTACCAAATGAGAGGTTAGTTGAGTTGAATGTTTCTGCAAATGCATTCGTCGTGGTAAGACTCGTACCATTAGCAGTCGTGAATGAGAGAGCTGCAGTATTGAAGTTGGTAGAAGTTGCATTACCAAGAGTGGTTGCACCAAGGTTAGTTACCCCAGACACATTCAAATTAGTTGAAGTAACATTAGTACCAAGAATATTAGTGAACGTAAGTGTGGTACCAGTTAAGGTACCAATGTTAGCGTTGGTTGAGGTAATACTGGTACCTACTGCTGTACCGAATGCAAGTGTAGTGAAGAAAGCGTTGGTTGAGGTAACACTTGAAATCGCAGTATTTCCAAGCACTGTTAAACCTGAAACAGAAAAATTTGTAGTAGTAGCGTTTATTCCATTTAGATCTGTGAATGAGAGACTCTCTGAAAAGAAATTAGTTGAAGTACCATTTGTAAAGGCAAGACCTGCGAGATTGGTATTACCAAATATTCGTAGTGTTCCAGAGGCACTCACACTGCCACCACCATTGACCAAGAATAATCCAGAAAGATCCGAGGTGGATGTAGCAATCATGAGACCCGTAGCCGTGAGTACCGAAGTATTAGTACCATTAGTTACTGAAACCGGACTAGTAAAATTAGTACTTGTCGCAGACCCACTACTCGTGTCTACCCCACACATGAATTTTCCCGTAGTTGCGTCATAGAGAAGTGTTTGCACTTCCATACTACAGTCTCCGAGTCCAGTCTGGAAGAATCCACCAGTAACCGTTGAAGTTGTAAGTGTAGTGGTACCAGAAATCTGGACAGTAGTAGCAAAAACATTTGTACTCGTTACATTGGTAAATTCACTTGCAACAAAGGTTGTTGAACCAAAAATCTTCAATGTCCCCGAAGCACTTACATTACCACTACTATCGACAAAAAAGAGACCTGAGAGATTTGAGGTAGAGGTGGCGATATAGAGACCATCCGCTCGTAGACTCGAAGATACTGATCCATTGGTAATGGAAATTGGAGTAGTAAAGCCAGGGCCAAGAGGAGTAACTCCACACTCAGGATCAGTCGGACCACACAGAGGATTCAGTGTTTCACCTGGACTATAGGTAATTGCATGTACGCCAAAAGGAGCGATTACGATCGCCATGAGAATAATGAAGCCGCTCAACTGCAGAAAAATACTGTTTCTTACATTTCGAAAGTATTCGCTCTTCATGTATTTTTTTCTCATAATTAAACAATTACGAAATAACCACAAGGCGACTATTCTCTGCCTTATTTTTACTAGTGGTAGTGTACCATATTTATGGCTTCACTACTATGAAAATGTGGTCGGGATTGTGGAGAACTTTAATCCGATACATACATTCTATTTTTCCATCATTCCCCGCATTTTAATTCATATAAAAAATACCAGAATTCTCTGGTATTTTTTATATGAAACACTTTTTATTTCATTTTATCTACAATCCGTTCAATTGCTCGTATGAATGCTGCTTTTCGTAATGGTACACTATACTTCTCAGACGTTTCCCATATCTCTCCAAAAGCACGGAGCATCTCTAATTCAAGCTTCTGGAGGACATCAACTTCGCCCCAATGCTCACTTGCTTTATTCTGCTGCCACTCAAAACAGCTCACCGTAACTCCCCCTGCATTTGCGAGTACATCTGGAACGACTACCACTCCTTTGCTATTCAAAATTTCATCCGCCTCAGGAGTTGTCGGACCATTTGCAAGTTCCACAATAGTCTTTGCCTGTACACGCGGTGCATTCAGCTCAGTAATCGCTCCTTCAAGTGCTGCAGGAACAAGAATATGGACGGAAAGTTCCAGTAATTCCTCGTTTGATATATCTTTTCCCCCTACAAAACCTTTTACACTTCCTGTCTGTTCTTTGTGTTCATGTAATTTTTTGATGTCCAATCCTTCTTCATTATATATTCCACCTTTAGAGTCACTTGCTCCTACAATTCTAAAACCTTTAGTAGAAAGAATATCCGCCATATGACTACCTGCATTCCCAAATCCCTGAATTGCAATAGTAGTTTCACTTGGATTGAAGTTCATTTTTTTACTCAATTCGTGAACACAATATACACCGCCCTGAGCTGTCGCGTATTCGCGCACTTCTGAGCCACCATGCTGTAATGGTTTCCCCGTAATCATACCCGGGTCTTTTTTCCCTGAGAGATCTTCAAATTCTTCCCGCATCCACTGCATGATTTCTCCATTGGTATATACATCGGGCGCTGGAATATCAATATCAGACCCTAGATATCTCCAGAGCTGTTTCACATACCCTCGAGACAATTGTTCAAGTTCAGTTTTGGATAATTTTTTAGGATCCACTATTACACCCCCTTTTCCTCCCCCCAAAGGAAGACAAAAAGCAGCACATTTTAAAGTCAGCCAAAATGAGAGAGCTTTTACCTCGTCATACGTAACCCCGTGATGATATCGTATGCCCCCTTTATATGGCCCCAAGACATTATTGTATTGTGATCGATAGCCTGTAAATATTTTTATTTCTCCCGAATCCATGGTAACTGGAATTGAAACTTCAATTACTCGGTCAGGATGAGATAATAGTTCAACTTTTTCAGATGACAGATTTATTACTTCTGCTGCTTTTTTTAGTTGTTCCATCGCATTTTCAAATGCACTTTTCATAATATAGATTTTTTGTTTGTGTAAAATAGTCACGCATTATGACTGTCTCTTGAGTCTTCTAACTACGAACCATACAACAAGAGCAATCACTCCCCATACAGGTGCAAATACAACAACTCGAATAACAATACTTACAAATTCTTTACCAAATTCTACCAATGAGCGCAAGGCCTCCTTGATTTCACCTACCAATTTCCATTCATTAGAATCATCTAGAATAGGAAGTGATGAACTATCAGAAGACAAATAAACAGTAATGGTTGAATAATCAGCGCTTTCACTGAGATATTTTATCCGACCTTCAATACTCTCGATTGACGAGCGCACATTCATCAATTCTCGTTGTACCGCCAAAATATCTTGAATCTGTGTAGCTCGCTTCATAATTTCAAGAAATTGTGTCTCAGTGGCTCGCAGATTATTCAACTGTGCTTCCAAATCAACAAACTCTTCAGTTACATCTTGTCCGTTAATCGATTCGCTTCTAACTTCTCCCACACCTTTGATCTGTGAAATCACTTCATTAAATACTTGCACAGGAACTCGAACAACCACACTCGCACTTGGTCTCGTATCCATATCATACACCTGGTTTGAGACTATGATACCCTTTTTTTCTTCCACCAATTGGGTAATTTGGCTTGCTGCCTCTGAAACATTGGTTGCAACTATTGAAAAACTTCCTGTTTTGATAATAAGTCGACTATCAACATCACTAATTCCTGCTCCGTCTGCAATAGGTGGGTATGGAGAAATAATCATGTCACTTCCAATGGATACTGCCTCTGGCATCGTAGCCTTACCCATACTAAAAGACGCATCTCGTGCCATTTCTTCTCCTGCCATAGGCATTTGTGCATTCATATTCACTGTTGCAATGTCCCCTAGTCGCATCATTGGAGGCCTATTACTAGTCTTATAGACAGCAACCAGGGCAATAAACATAACGATCCCACCGATAATCAACGTACGACGATTCATAGAATAAAGGTTTATAAAATAAGTAATCCTAGTATAGCACACAAAAAAGCTCCCCTCATCAAGGGGAGCTTAGTATATAGCAGAAAATTCTTTTATACTTTATGCTTTTCAAGGACTTCTTCCAATCTACCTTTTTGCACACCACCAACTACCTGGTCCACCACTTGCCCACCCTTGAACACGATAAAGGTCGGAATACTCATTACTTTGTACTGATTTGCAATCATACCATTCTCGTCGACATTTAATTTTCCTACCTTAATTCCTTTATCCTGATACTCATGAGCAAGTTCTTCAATAATGGGAGCCATTTGCTGACATGGACCGCACCATGGTGCCCAAAAATCAACCAAAACAGGGGTTTCCGAGGAAAGTACTTCGTCTTGAAAATTCGCTTCAGTAATAGTGTGATACGAGGACATACAACATGCATTTTAAGAATAGCCAGTGTATTTTACGGCAAAGCCTGTCACACGACAAGATGGGGATAAGTAGCGAGGATTTTCATTACTTTTCCAACAAATTTTCAGTAATAAAAAAGACTGCAAGAGCATACTCTTGCAGTCTTACTATCTTTTTATCTTGAACTATTTATCAAACACGATCTCTCGCGCCTTGGTCTCTTCGGTATAGAACTCAAGTACATCACCGATTTCAATTCGAGTGTTTCCCTCAAATTTTACTCCACATTCCATTCCTTGAACTACTTCTTTTACTGATGCTTGTCCCAATTTACAATCACTAATTTTTCCTTTTCCGATAATCAAACCTTCACGCTTAATTCGGGCTAGAGAAATTTTCACTGCTTTTCCAGCTTCCACTCGTCCGCCGACAATCATGGAATCTTTTTCTTTTCTAAAAATTGCAAGTACTTTCAAGGTACCAACTTCGGTTATAATCTTTTCATCGCTCAATAATTTTCCTAATTCTTCTTTGACCCAGTTGATTACATCATAGATAACACCATATTCAGTAAACTGGATTTCTTCTTCTCGAATAATATCTTTTGCTACTCCGGTAGGCACCACATTGAATCCAATAATATGAGCACTCGCATCTCTAGCTTTTTTTGCGTCGTCTTCGTTGATATTTCCCAATCCTTTTCCAACAATTTTTACTCCCACCTCAGGATGTTTGATTTTTGAGAGGGATGCAATAATCGCTTCGAGTGATCCGAGTACATCCGCTTTTACGATCACGTTTAGTGTTTTCTTTCCTTCTTCATCTGGAGTATCGAGAGAATCAGCAATACTCGCCTTATCAGCTCCTGTCTGCTCCACACGTTTTTTCTTTACATCAATCTCAGTTGCGGTGGACTCTTTTGATAAATCAAGCACATCCCCCACTTCAGGCGACACTTTGAAACCAATAATTTGTACCGGTGCTGACGGACCAGCAGAATCAATAAATTCACCCAGATAATTTTTCATTGCGCGCACCTTGCCGTAAATTTCATTATTCACCACAATCTTTTCTCCACGTCGGAGAGTTCCAGCCTGAATCAATACCGTCGCGACGGGACCAGCAGATTTGTCTACATTTGATTCGATTACTGTTCCGATTGCTCTAATAGTTGGATCAGCTTTGATTGTATCACCCTGCACATCTGCTACGAGCAAAAGTACATCGAGCAATTTATCAATATTTTTCTTTTCTTTTGCTGAGATTTCTACCATTGGTGTATCCCCTCCCCATTCTTCGGGAATAATTCCATGAGTAGACAAGTCAGTTTTGGTTCGTTGCACATCAGCCGCTTCTTTATCAATTTTATTAATTGCAACAACGAGCGGAAGTTTTGCCGCCTTGATAATACTAATTGCTTCGATAGTCTGAGGCTTTACACTGTCATCAGCTGCGACCACAAGAATTGCAATATCTGCAATACGTGCACCACGACTCCGCATCATACTAAATGCTTCGTGTCCTGGAGTGTCGATGAAGGTAATTGCACGCTCTTCTTTACTCTTTGGATCTTTCCATACGGTCTGGTATGCACCAATATGCTGAGTGATTCCTCCCGATTCAGTATCAATCACGTGTGTTTTTCTAATAGTATCCAATAATTTGGTTTTTCCGTGGTCAACATGACCCATAACTACAATTACTGGTGCGCGTGGTTCCAAATTCTTTGCTTGTGAAAGTGCACTAGTGAGATCTTCTACTCGTGAAGCTTCTTTCGTTGTCTCTTCTTCTTGACCCTCTTCTCTTTTTACTGAAAAACCAAGTTCTTCTGCAAGAATCGCAGCAGTATCATAATCAATGTCCTGATTCTGGTTCGCCAAAATTCCGTTCTTCATCATTTCCATGATGACCTGAGAAGTTGGCATACTGAGACGCTCAGAAAAATCTCTAACCGTAATACGCTGTGGCAAGACAACAGTCTGTCCCAACTGTTTTCGGAGTTCGCGCTCCTTCAATTTTTTTTCTTCGAGTTCTTTGCGTTTCTTTTCTTCCAAATCACGCTTGATAAAGCGCCATCGCTTCTGGACCTGTTGAGCAGTCTTATCATCGATTTTAATCGCTTTTTTACCAATATCAAAACCATACTGAGGTAAGAGTTCCAATAGTTCAGCGGTATTTATTCGTAATTGTCGTGCAAGTTCTGATACATTCATAATAGTATTTCTCTAAAAGTATTGACAGTATAGCGAAAAAGACACACAAAGTCAACCAGTAGACACAAAGCTTTTGACTCTTTACTTTTTTTCATATCCGTGCTGAAATATTCACTTATCCTTGGAAGCTCCTAGCTCCGTATTGACACACCTTGAGTGCCCATATGGAGGTGATGAGTTTCGTCACCACACTGTACCCCTTCGGGACAGCGTCACCCTGTTCTCTACAATGTCACAGAGGTCTTACGATCCATGGTAACACGAACCGTTGAATTGCTCCGGCAATTCTCGATACCACTCATCCTCGGCATCGTCGCGGCGCTCGTCGCGGCAAATGTCGATCCCGAGTTCTACCACTCTACCATAGGGTGGCGTCTGTTCGGGAGTGATTTCGAAATTTTCGGACACCCCGTCACACTCCTGTTCGTCGTAAACGACATCTTCATGGTCTTCTTCTTTGGCATAGCTGCCAAGGAGATCACCGAGTCGTTTCTCCCTGGAGGATCCCTCAACCCGATCAAGAATGCCGCAAATCCACTCATCTCAACTCTTGGTGGAGTGATCGGCCCGATCGCTGTATTCTTTGCCGTACTTGCACTCCTACAGAGCCTCGGAGTGGTGGATTCCCCTCATGCAGAAAAAGGTTGGGGTATTCCAACGGCAACCGACATCGCGCTTGCATGGCTCGTTGCTAGTGCGGTATTTCCGAAAGGAAGTCCCGCTATTAGCTTCCTACTCCTCCTCGCTGTTGCAGATGATGGAATCGGTCTCGTGATCATCGCCATCTTCTATGGTGACCCTGCACATCCGGCACGTCCGGAGTGGCTACTGCTAGTGGTCGGCGCCATGATAGTAGCCTATTTCATGCGTCGAATATTCGAGAGCAAATGGTTCACGTGGCACGCCCACTGGTGGCCATTCATCATGATCGCTGGACTACTCTCATGGATCGGGCTCATGAAGGCTCACCTGCACCCGGCGCTCGCGCTCGTGTTCATTGTACCCTTCATCCCTGGACCCAAAAAGGATTCTGGACTCTACATCGAGGATACGAATGATCATTCACTGCTCCAAGCGTTCGAGCATGCTACGAAGATCTGGGTCGACTTCGGTCTCTTCTTCTTTGCCTTCACGAATGCAGGAGTGGAATTCACAGAGATCGGCCCCATGACCTGGATCATCCTAACGTCCCTCGTCATCGGAAAGACGCTCGGTATCACTCTGTTTGGGCTCCTGGCCCGCAGACTCGGCTTCCCGCTACCTGGCACGATGGGTGTCCGAGAGCTCATCGGAGCATCATTCATTGCCTCACTCGGACTCACGGTCGCACTCTTTGTCGCTGGAGCTGCTTTCGGAGCAGTCGATCCTACCCTTGCAGGACAAGCAAAGATGGGTGCGCTCTTCACTGGATTTGTCGGAATCATCGCCGTCATCACACTTCGCCCGATCTTCCACAAACAAAACAAGTAAGAGCACTCAGTAGAAAGACCCCCGTAGAACAGGGTTCGCTACGATACACACATCCGTGTATCGTAGCGTCCCATATTATATATATCTCCCACAGGTATCTATACTATGTGAAATACGAGTATGTAGCTCGAGGCTTAACTCAGCAAAAATTGACAATTAAGCCTTTTTTTGCTATTCTATTGGTGTATTTTAAATCAAAACATACTGAACGTTTTGTAGCTCAAAATTTGATTTTTCCCGAAGCACACGCGATTTTGTACCCTTATACTTATGTACTTCCGAATCTGTAATACTCACTATTTACCCCACCTGAGCACGCTCAAGTAGGGTATCTTGTCGTATCTACATAGATTCATCGCTTCACTCTCGAAAACTCATATTTCGCTAGACTACAATTACGTCAGTACATTGTAATTTTTTATATGTCAGAGATAGCAACTATCATTATCACCCTCGTGGGTATAGGTATTGGAGTAGGCCTCGGATATTTTATCCGCATGCAGATGGCAAAGGCAAAGATGAATTCTGCGGAAACCCGGGCAGAACAACTTTTGGTTGAAGCAAAGAATAAAGAGAAGGAAATCCTCTTGCAGGCAAAAGACCAGGCATTGAAGACGATTGAAGAAGCAAAGAAAGAAGAAACTGAACGCAGACGAGAATTACAAGCAATGCAATCACGCATTGAAAAGCGTGAGTCAATGTTTGATGCTAAAATCCTCGAATTCGAAGACAGTAAAACCCGGCTTCAGCAGAAGATTGAAGAGGTGGTAAAAGCAAAGGAAAAAGTGGATCAACTTCGACTGGACGCTGCACAGAAATTGGAGCAACTTGCCGGCCTTTCAAAAAAGGAAGCTGAAGAAAAACTTCTAGCGACCGTTGCCAAAGAAAGTGGAGAAGATTTGTTCGGACGAATTGCAAAACTCGAAAGACAAAACTCAGATGTATACGACGCAAAGGCTCGAGTTCTTGTGATTGATGCAATCCAGCGATGTGCCGCAGACCATGCAAATGAGACTACGTCGACTGCAATCAATTTACCAAGTGATGAGATGAAAGGACGTATTATCGGAAAAGACGGACGTAATATCAAAACTATTGAAAAAATGACGGGATGTGAATTGATTATTGATGATACTCCTGGAGTACTCATGATCTCAGGCTTTTCACCGATCCGAAGACGTGTCTGTTTCTTAGCACTTGAGAAACTCATGAAGGACGGACGAATTCAACCAGCTCGTATCGAAGAATTCATTCTTGAAGCAAAAAAAGAGCTTGCACTCGATATCAAGCAGGCCGGTGAAGAAGCACTCTATAAGCTCGGTATTACAGGACTTGATCCAAAACTCGTCTCAATTGTTGGACGATTGAAATATCGCACCAGCTACGGACAAAACATCCTTGGACATTCATCAGAAGTTGCCAATCTCTGTGCAATGATTGCTGAAGAAGTAGGTGTTGATCCGATCATGGCAAAGAAAGCTGGTTTCTTCCATGATATTGGAAAATCAGTTGACCATGACACTCAAGGAACGCACATGGAAATCGGAGAGACTATTCTCAAAAAATTCGGCATGCCTGAAGATGTGGCATACGCTGCCCGCCATCACCATGATGACAAGACAAACCATATCATTACAGATATTGTAAAAGCAGGAGACGCAATCTCTGCATCACGAGTAGGCGCTAGACGAGACACCTACGAACAGTATGTAATGCGATTGGAAGAGCTTGAACGAGTTGCGGGAGACTTTGCAGGTATTGATAAAGTATATGCAATTCAAGCAGGACGAGAAGTGCGCGTATTTGTGAAGCCTGAAGCGATCGATGATTTCGGTGCATACAACCTTGCCAAAGATATTGCACGAAAGATCGAAAGTGAATTGCAGTATCCAGGTGAAATCAAAGTACATGTAATTCGTGAATCTCGAGTAGTCGAATACGCGAAATAAGTCTGTAAAGTCAGAAAGTTAAAAGTCTATAAAGTCCTCGGTTATCCGAGGACTTTTTTTATTAAAGATTAAAAGACAATCTTACAATCTTCTGTATTTGGTTTTACGGCTTTTTACTTTATAGACTTTACGACTTTCGACTAATCTCCGCTCTATTGACGCAAATTTAAGTTTAGGCTACACTAAGCTATATACACTTAAACATAAGACTTCTTGTCGTAAACCAGACGATTAGAAGGATATCTTTTAACTTATACATCGTATGAATAAAGCACAATTGGCGCAAACTATTGCCGACAAGGTTGGTGTATCAAAAAAAGAGTCAGAAGCTATGATTTCTGCTTTTGTGGACATTGTCATTGATACATTGAAGCAAGCTGGCGAAGTCTCAATTGCAGGATTCGGTGCATTTAGCGCAAAGACTCGCGCAGGACGCGTCGGAGTAAATCCTCAGAGACCTACTGAAAAGATTCAGATCCCTCCAGTAACGGTACCAAAATTCAAAGCTGGAAAGAGTCTTAAAGACGCTCTCAAAAAATAAACCCACCTCCAAATAACAAAAGCCATCCCGATAAAGGATGGTTTTTTAGTCAGAAAGTTAAAAGTCTATAAAGTCCTAAAGTTAGATTTTACATTTACTTTACAGACTTCCCGACTTTCGTCTTTATGACTTCTTCGTGGTGTCAAGGGGGGGATTCGAACCCCCGACCTGAGCGTTATGAATGCTCCGCTCTTACCAACTGAGCTACCCTGACATTTAATACGATAGATAATACACTAAATCAAGAAAAATTTCAAGACCTTGTGTATGGAATATTTTTGCCGTGTTATACCGTATTTGATATACTGTGAATATAAGTACATAACCTAACACTAGTTCATGTCCAAGCAAAAATCACCAAAAATCAGTCGTATTGATCGTTATGCTGATTTTTTAACCAAATCTTTTGGTACAGTATGGTTTCTTACCATGAATGCGGTTTTTTTTCTTGCATGGATACTGATTAATTCTGGTTTAATTCCACACATTCCTGTTTTTGATCCATACCCTTACGGACTACTGACTACCGCGGTTTCATTGGAGGCAATATTCTTGAGTGTTATTGTTCTTATCAGTCAAAACCGTTCGAGTGAAATAGATCAACTTCGAGAAGAGCTTGATCTGCATATCAATATTAAAGCTGAACATGAAATTACACGCGTACTCACGATGCTCGATGAAATTCATGATCATCTGGGACTGCCCTCAGAAGATGATGCGGAATTGAAAACAATGAAACATAAAACAAATATCAATCGCCTACGAAATGAATTGATACACATACGAAAGAGTCGATAAACTACAACAGTAATCAACCTTTTAACTAAAACACATCCTCTAAACTGGGGATGTGTTTTTTAATTTCCTATGTTACCTGTGTCACGAATTTGAGTTATCAAAATCTTCCAACTGTTCAATCACTTCTCTCAATTCTTTTACTGCTGCTTGACCATGCGTAGTCAAACTACCATTCTTTTTTGTTTTTTCGAGTGCCTCGATTTGTCTACTCGCTCGAGCAATCAAGAGCTTGAACACCTTGCGTGATTTTTCTTCCATGTGTCCGTACTGACGCTTGAGTGAAAATATTTTGTAGAGACTAACTATATTCAATAAGGCAAGTAGGATGATCAGACTGATCGCAAGTGCTGGAAGAACAGGAATATTCAGAGCAGAAAGATCTGTTTTTTGAACTACTGATTTCACTTCGATAGTAATCGTCTTTGATACTGGACTCTTAATACCCTCTGCGTTAGTGCTATAAGCGTAGAGTTCAAACGATCCTCCAGTCGACATCGGCTCACTCATGAAAGTGAAGTTACCTTCAGCACTTGCACCTACATCATAATTAAAAATCTTTCCATATTGAGATTTAAGGACAATGGAGACCGGACTATTTACATCTTTACTAATACCCTGTATTTCGATTTGCTCTCCTTCAAGAATCGACGCACTGAAATAGGTAATTTCTGGGGCATTATTTACTTCGACCGGAATTACCGGTGTCGACGTTACTACTTTTTCAGGAGTTGTCGTTGGCGTTGTTCGTGGAGGCGTTACTTCTGCTTCATCTTCTTTTTCTTTTGGAGGTTCGACAGGCTTTGTTGCAACCTCAATACTGATATTTCTTTGTCCAGAAAATATATTAGTACCCAAACCATCGTTCTCACGAATTGCCACTCCCGAGAGAGCGATTGACGCATTCCCCACTTTCTTTGCCCTGAATGTTATCGACAACACTCCACCTGATCCGGTATAACCAGGATTTGGAATACCTCCATTAAAACTTATAACTCCATTACTATTCGAAAAACTTGGAACCTCGGCCCAGAGTGTAAATATAGACGACCCATACCCCAGAGAGACTACTTCAACGATATCGCTTGGATAAATGATGGACGCCTCAGCATTATTGATTGTTTTTCCCTGAGTATTCACTGATGCACTCACCGTGAATGTACTTCCTTCAGTTACTTTTACTACCGAAGAATTAAGTGACATGGTCGCAGCATGAGCACCTGTTGTGTACAACAAACCAATACCCAAGATAAGAGTACAGACAAACACTTTTACGAATAATGACAGGCGATTACTCATGTTATTAATTTTTCTTCTTTCTTCGGATTAGTATAACAGAAATTATAGCTACAGCACCAATAATAATTCCTACAACTACATACGTACGAGTTGATTTTGATAACGGAGAAATTTCTAGCAACTGTACATTACCTGCTTTATCAAATACTGCTACTATTATTTTTGTTGATTGATCTTGATCTTGTAATACATATTCACTACCCGATCTCACCGGATCACGATCCCCTTCTTTTATCTCAAAACGATCAATTCCTGATTCATCATCTTCTGCGCGAATAACCAAAAATAATTTACCCTCATATACTGTATCATCATTACCAATCTCAGCGCTGACTATGGTTGGTGGCGTATTGTCACCTGCAACCGTATCCCTCCATTGGTCTGTCGACGATGTATTACCCTCTTCAACTACGAGCGATAACGGTGTTTTTGCAACAGGAATCACCGTACCTTTGCCATCATTAGCATACACCATAACCTCAGGCACTAATTTCAACTGCCCCTTACTCTGAGGAATCACAAACATTCGAAACAGAAGATTATTATCACCATTTATTCCACCAGGCTCCCCACCCACAAACGAAACTGATTGTATTGCTTTATCCCATGATGGTTTTCGTGTCCACAGGGCAAGATCTGCACCAGCAACACTTAATTCTCGCATTTCCACATCGCGCTTTTCACTCTCAAGTACAATCGAGCCTTCAACCACGTTGATCGAAGAACCCTCAGTATCTAATCGAACATCTACCGGTACCACATCTCCTGCTGAAATGTTTTCTGCCGAAGTAGTGAGATAGACCGTTGCCGCAAACACCTGTGTGACCAGGGAAAAGCAACTAAGCACCGAAACTAGTGCTACCGCAATGAGAACATTTTTTTTCTTCAGCATGTAATGGTGCACAGAGACGTACATAGACATTAATTATTTTTACCCCAGTTATACATTAAGATTGAAAAATCTACTGAGTCAACTTTGGTATCTACATTTACATCAACACAAGGGTTTCGGAAAGGGGGTGATGTTTTCCAGAACGCAAGTAAAATTGAAAAATCGATTGAATTAACTTTATTATCATGATTGAAGTCTGCGCCGGTACAAACGCCTACAGGAGTAGTTGTCGGTGTCACTACTGGAGTAGTCGGAGGAATAAATACTCCCCCACCACCGCCTCCTCCACCACCACCTCCTGGCGCTGGAGGCGTCGTATAGGTCGCAGTAAATGAACGGGAAGCACCAGAACTTTCAGTGCCAAAGTAGACTACTAATTTAAAGTAATAACTACCCGCTCCGGTAATAGTTCCGGTAAGTGTTGTATTGAAATCTTCTCCTGGATTAATGAATTTTGCAGCTGTTGCATGATAAGTGTCATTACCACCTCCACAAGGATTATCTACACTGGTCACAATACACCACTCATATTGGTATTCATATCCACTCAAGCCTTCATTCGTAATCGTCACATTTGCAGCAACTGAGGGTCCGAGTGTGTCGGTCATTGAATTAATCAATACTTGCGCAGGGCTTGCAGCTACCAGCCAGTAGTCATTTGTTTCTATTATTTTCCCTGACTCAACTTCTGTTTCAATAACAGCTTCCCACAAACCACCCTCCGCATTATTTGCAACTGAATAGGTATACTCATAGATACCTGTCGAAACCGCACTCATAGCCACACCCGATACTACCACATTTCTTGAAGCATCATAGAGTGATATTTCAGGGACACTTGCTGGATTTGTTGGAACTGATTGACTGTCAAAAAGATACACTTTTGTTCGATACGTTTTTCCTGCAGATACACTATCGACATCAGACATACGAACAGTCCAGCTTGCATCCTCGCTCACTGAAGCGGCGCGTGTTGAAATCGCGGTATCAATATTTGTTGTAAGCTGTGCACCAATTGAACCGATCGTACTAAGGGTCGAGGTCATCACATTCCATACATCTGCTGCAGTAACGTCATTTCCATAGTTAGTAAGAGTTCGAGACGCGTTACTCCAGACAGCAGAAACTATTGTTGAGGTTGAGTAGTCAGTAAGGCTTCGTGTTGCAGATTGCCACACATCAGACGCTGTGAGATCACTCACTCCTCTACTCGATACTTCTGCATCAAGATTATCGACAATCAATTTACCAATCGTACCAAAGCTCGTAAGCGTGCTTGTAGCAACTGACCAGAGAGCTTCAAGGGAGGATGTCGCAAACTCTACAGAACTAGTCACGGTTCTATTTGCATAAGTCCAGACATCTGCAGCACTAATATTATTGAGACTATTGATGAGCGTTCTATTTACCAATAGTTCATCGAGTAATCGTGAACTAGAGACCGTAGTATTTTCAGCCAATTGATTTCCAATTGATCCGACGGTCGTAAGACCGGACGACATCACATTCCACACATCAGCTGCGGTAATATCATTGCCATAGCTTGTAAGCGTACGAGCAGCATTGCTCCAAACAGCAGAGGCAATAGTCGAAGTGGAATAATCCGTAAGACTTCGAGTCCCTGATTGCCATACATCAGTTGCAGTCAAATTACTCGTTCCACGTGTAGATATTCCTGTATCCACATTTTCCGCCAACTGTTTACCAATAGAATCAACGGTCGTGAGGCCGGACGAAAGCACATTCCACACATCAGCCGCTGTAATATCATTTCCGTAATTAGTAAGAGTGCGTGCTGCATTACTCCAGATCGCGGTGGTAATCGATGACGTTGCATAGTCACTGAGCGTTCTGTTTGCTGAGACCCATACGTCTGCCGCAGTCAAATTACTTACCCCTCTCGTTGAGACTTGTGTATCGAGATTATCTACGACCAGTTTTCCAATACTGCCCATAGTACTCAATGCACTGGTAGCAACAGACCAAACAGCTTCACGAGAAGAGGTGGCTAGTGTTACCTCACCCGTAATACTTCGACTACCATATGACCACACATCTGCGGCACTAATGTCGTTTAGCGCATTAATAAGCACACGATTTGCGATTACTTCATCATATACTCGTGAACTTGAAACAGTCGTGTTCTCTGCTAACTGTCTTCCAATAGATCCTGCGGTAGTAAGACTACTTGTAGGTGTTGACCAGATAGCGATGCGAGACGAAGTTGTTATATCTACAAAACCAGTAAGACTGCGATCAGTATATCCCCACACATCCGCAGCACTAATATCGTTCAATGCATTAACAAGTGCCCTGTTTACCAAAAGTTCATCAAGCAATCGAGTAGTTGAGACAGCGGTGTTTTCTGCTAGTTGTTTACCAATAGAGCCTACCGTATTTAAGCCAGATGATAATGAGTTCCACACATCAGCCGCTGTAATATCATTTCCGTAATTAGTAAGAGTGCGTGCTGCATTACTCCAGATCGCGGTGGTAATCGATGACGTTGCATAGTCACTGAGCGTTCTGTTTGCTGAGACCCATACGTCTGCCGCAGTCAAATTACTTACCCCTCTCGTTGAGACTTGTGTATCGAGATTATCTACGACCAGTTTTCCAATACTGCCCATAGTACTCAATGCACTGGTAGCAACAGACCAAACAGCTTCACGAGAAGAGGTGGCTAGTGTTACCTCACCCGTAATACTTCGACTACCATATGACCACACATCTGCGGCACTAATGTCGTTTAGCGCATTAATAAGCACACGATTTGCGATTACTTCATCATATACTCGTGAACTTGAAACAGTCGTGTTCTCTGCTAACTGTCTTCCAATAGATCCTGCGGTAGTAAGACTACTTGTAGGTGTTGACCAGATAGCTGTCACAATTGATGAGGTTGCATAGTCAGTAAGTGATCTTGTTGCTGCCTGCCACACATCAGTTGCTGTTAAGCTGCTCATTCCTCTGCTTGAAACTTGTGCATCAAGGTTATCTACGACGAGTTTACCGATCGAACCAAAACTACTAAGAGTACTTGTGCCTATAGACCAGATCGAAGCAAGAGACGAGGTTGAAAATTCTACTGAACTGCTTACCGTTCGAGTGGCATAGGTCCACACATCCGCAGCACTAATATTATTCAACCCGCTAATCAGTGCTTGGTTTTCGATAATCTTATTGAATAAAAGAGAACTTGATACATTTATATTATCCACAAGTTGTTTCCCAATTGATCCTGCAGTATTCAGAGTAGACGTAAGTGCATTCCATACATCTGCTGCCGTAATATCATTACCATAGCTTGTAAGGGTCCGAGCGGAATTTGCCCATACTCCTAACGCTATTGAAGAGGTGGAGTAATCAGTCAAGCTTCTCGTAGCCGCATTCCACACATCTGCTGCAGAAAGTGTACTCGTACCACGAGATGAAATCTGTGCGTCCAGATTAGAAGCAATCAGATTACCAATTGATCCAAATTGACTAAAGGTGGAAGTGGGAACTGTCCATATCGAAGCAGAAATACTTGATGTTGCGTAATCAGTGAGTGTACGCCCACTATGTGACCACACATCTGCCGCACTAATATTATTCAAGGCATTGATAAGCGAACGGTTTGCAATGACTTCAGAAATTATAGAACTAGTTGCAGATTGTATCGTAGAAGTTACAAATGCCTCGCTTGCCAAAACTCCCCCGTCTGTGAGACTTCCGCTCGTGAGTCTACGGTTTGGAGAAGCTACGTCACTCCAGATATCCGCAAGGAGTGTTCCAAAACTAGTAAGTGTTCGAGTAGGGTTATTCCAGATATCAGAAACTATAGAACCAAAGCTCGTAAGTGTTCTACTTGATGCTGCCCAAATATCATCTGCAATTGATACACCTGACGTGAGGGTTCGAACCGCACTACTCCAGACTGACGACGCAATTGAAGACGTCGAAATAGCAGTGTTACCAATAATAAAAGTTTTATCTAGTTTCGCAAGATCTCCCCCTGCCACACTCCCACAGACGATCGTGGTCGGCCAAGTTCCCTGGGTTGAGGTTGCACCAAATGTGTATGACTGCCAACCATTGGTACTGGTTGTAAGGGTTGTTGTTGGAACTACTACAACCCCTGCAGTATTTTGAATAATAATCGAGCAGGAAGAGGTCGCCGGCTCAAAATCGTCATTATAAATAAACTCACCAACAATAACGGTTTCATTTGGTCCATATTTTGGATACCCTTCTGCACGGGCACTTGAGAAAGATACCGTAAAACCCGCAGCCGCTATAACTACAAAAAATACCACTGATAAAAAGGATTTGTGGGCGGGGTAGACAAGCTTGCGATATACACGAAAACAAAAGTTAATCACAAAACCCCAATATAATAAAACCTATTATTTCTTCACTTCTTTTTTTACTTGAGTCGTAGAGGAATCTTCATCTTTGAACGCTCCCTTGAGATGGCGCACTGCTTCAACAATACTTTTTGCCAATTCTGGAATCTTTTTTGAACCGAATAATACAAGCAGCACCACTGCCAAAATTACAATCTCCCTTGTTCCTAAACCAAACATAGGTTACTAATTAATAATTACTGAATTACGTCGTCGATTACAGAAAATGGTGAGTTCATACAACAACATCAAGGGAACTACCATTACCAATAATGATACACCATCAGTAGGGGGAAGTAAAGAAGTTATAATGAATAAAATCAATACCGCATGACGACGGTGTTGTCTCAAAAATGCAGCGTCGATCATATTTAATCTCATAAGCAGTGAGAGCACGATTGGAAACAAAAAGACTACTCCGAGAAGTACCGATGTAAGAATGATTTGGGATAAAAATTTACTAATATCCCAATAATTCTCTATTCCGAGACCAAGGTTAATTTGAGCAATAACACCAAAAGAATAATAAATCGTACTAAATCCATACACACACCCACCGAGAAACAACAGGAGCCCCAGCGGAATTAGTAGTATAAAAATTACTTTCTCTCTACGAACTAATCCGTCTTTCAGAAAAGAAAAAACATGATACATAATGATTGGTAGTGTCGCAATGATTGCAATAAAAATACCTGTATCCATCGAGAGGTCGAGAAATTGAAAGGGAGATGTTGTTACGATGGCCACATCTTTGATTGGCAGATACGGCTGTGCAAACTTGAACAAAGGTACTGTTAAAAAAAATCCTATAACGAAAAATAACAAAAAAAAGAGCGCGACACGATGAACTCGGCGTCGCAACTCGTCCAGATAAGCCACATATGGGGCAAACTTTTTATTGTGTTCAAACATATACCACTCATTCACTTCCCTACTCTGACATGATAAAAATATTACCACCTCCACCCCCCACAACTTCAGGCACTTCCACACATAACAAAGCCCCACCTTCTTCTGTCAAAATGTCATCTGGGACATACCCCGCATTTCCTGCAGGGATTTCTAAAATAAAATCCTGAGGATCGCCTGATTGGCCAACAATATCGATAATAGCCATACAGTATACAAAAAATTACAAACCGTTATCAGTAGTGGTCAGCACTTCGGTTGATTGCTCTATCGCAGGTGTCGTACTCACTGTCTCTGGACTTATCACCTCCGTCGACGAGGTTGTCGATACAATATCCGAAGGCGTCACCTCTGGAATGACTGACACAGGAGTACTCGAAGAAGTGGAGTCAATAATTCCAGTAGTACTACTATCCCCTGTCTCAATTGACGGAGTAACTCCTTCTACTTCGCTAACAATTTCTTCTATTATATCACTCTTAACAGGCTCTACTACTTCGGTCGTAGCATCTGTTACTACCTCACCTGATTCTTGAGGTACAATATCACTCACCATCTTATCAACAGCGATTTGTTCGGTGTTTTTACCAAACAAACTAGCTGGATCAAGTTTTAGAATTTCAGCCATCAAATCATCCGGATTTGAAATAGAATATACCATCCCGCCATAAGCAACAAATTTTGCCTCATACCGGCATACCGGCTCATCAGGAAAAGCAACTGAAGCACAAATTACTGAATCACCATCGTTGTAATATCCCGTAGGATCATACACAACCATACCCGGGTTATCTTTCAAAATCTGACCTTTAGTTAAAAAAATCATACATTATTGGGTTAATACCGCTCTTACTTTTATACTATCACCTAATGACCGTGGTGTGTAGCGTATGTACGTTGTTTCATTACCTTTGTCAGTCGTATCATATACTCCCCAACTTGAACCATCGGTTGATTTTTGCCATGTTCCATTATTAGTGCTTGTCGTATAGTCATCCACCAAGAGTTCATTGGTTACTGCATTATATAATCTCACTCGCAGTGTGGGTACCGTACCGCCAAACGCGACTGAAAAACGCCAGACAAATTGCTTACTCGCAACAACAGACAAACCAGCTGATGGTTGATAATGAGAATCAGTCACGGTTGCCGTATCATCATATAGCACAGTCAAACCCATTATTCGGGCTGGTATACAAAACCAACCAATGGTGGCAAACTCGAACATACATTGAATTCGTGGAGCTCCCGACAAACCACTCAAATCACCATCAGGACCAACGAGTGTCCATTCACCTGTATTAGTATTAATACCTTTTGTTCTAACATACACTCGATATGCTTCGGTATTCAGAGAAAATTCTCTAGTCCCTAGACTATCATCACTAAAAACCACAACACTTCGAAACTGAGCACAATCTGGTGTATACAATGCCGGAGTAATAACTCGTTGATTAGTAGACGCGGCATATGTCCAGTGTGCTCCTAGCGGCAATGAGTACATTTGAGACAAAGCCGTAGTAGTGCCATGCTTTACAATATGAGCAATGCCATTTTCACTCCATACGGAGGCGGCTTGAGAGTTAGTATTAAAATGAGGAATCGTATAACTATTCCAATCAATAACGTATGCAGATCCAGCACTGATAATTCCTGCCGTACTACTGAGCGTAATAGAGGTCTGCGAGGTATACGCAGAAATAGTGTACCACGTCAAAATTGCAGTAGGATCAGTAGAGCCAAAACCGATTCGATAACCAACCATTGCGGCAGTAAAAAATGTGTTGGTACCCGTAACGGTTACCGTACTTACTGCCACTGTTCCCGAAGATATATAGGCATTACCAAGGGACGAAGCTTGATCTTGTTGCTTGTCGTCCACCCCCCAAATATGATCAAATGTATTCCCCGCCTCTTGTGGATAACGCGTAACATAATATCGCATACCTGTTGCGCCAACTGTTACTATTATAAGTCGATCAATAGCGTCTGAAATTTCAATAACACTAAGTCCCGAGGTAGCGGTAAAAGTAGAAGTGCTACCCGGGGGAATCTCTGGACGATTATCCGAAATCCAACCCAGATTTCCAGCAAATATTTTTGATAGTGCTGCGCGATAGATACGAGTGATGGTAACAAAATAGAGCGAAGATTCGCCAGCGCCAGGACCATGATTCAAGGTGCCTACACGACCATTGTTTACAAGAGAGAGATTACCGGTCACCAGCTGCGGTGCCGTGCAGACCACGTCAGCAGAATCAATAATATACACCGCACCGGGACCAATAGTCCCGCCAGAGGATGAGAGAGTAATATGCGTGGAGTCTGTAAAAGCAGCTATCGTGTACCAGGTAGTAACAGTCGCCGGACTAGTAGTATTAAAACCAATTTGCATACCCACCATACTCGAGGTAAAGGTAGTACCAGTACCAGTAACCGCAGTACCAGTAACTTCTACTGTACCTGTGGTGTAGTATGCAATAGACAAAGTCATTTTTCCTGAAGTAACCGTACCAGTTGCTCGAAGATTATAGCGATATACACGTGCAGTGGTGGTACCCCCATCAAGTACATATGCATAATGGAGACCCTTACTCATTTCCGGAGCAATAGTAAGTCCGCAAGGATTTTGATTGGTGACTACATTACCCGCAGTGCCGGCGTCTGAAAGCCAATAGACAGCTTTGATATTATCCGTCGTGGTAGCGGCTGAAATAGTAGTACCTGTAGTGACAAAATCAGAATAATTAATACCTTTTACCAAATGCAACCCCCCATTTGCAACAGTCGAATTTGAGGCAGTAATTCCAAATCGTAATTCTTCGATCACATATACAGAGCCTGGATTTACCGTGCCCGCGGATGTACTAAGTGTAATACCAGTTTCACTTCCAATTCCAGAAATCACGTACCACGTCGAAATCGCAGTGGGATCAGTGGAACCAAAACCGATTCGTGCTCCGACAGCAACCCCCTCATCAAGAAATTTGGTACCCACACCAGTGACAGTAGTGCCCGCAACTTCGACCGTACCCGTCGTGTGTAGATAACGCAAGGCTCTAAATCCACGCAGTGTATGTGCACTTGCAGAAGTTAATGTTGCAATAATAAAACCTTTCCATGTATAGACACCTGTTGTTTTATTATATTCATACATACAAATCTCTCGTGGTGCGACACCCGTAGCCAAATTTTCAATCATAAATACCCAATCTATCGTTGGACTATAGGTAATTGCATACGGATACATCATGGGGGTATTGTACACAATTACATATGCAGTACCCGCCACTATTGCAGTAGCTCCAATTGAAGGAGAGATAGTAAGACTGGTCCCCGAGCTTCTGACTGTAATTGAATACCATGCAGTCACCTTTGCAGGATCAGTGGAACCAAAACCAATCGACATACCCACCATAGAAGCTGTAAAATTTGTTCCATTTCCTGTTACAGCAGTCGTAGTTACTGCAACAGTTCCGGTGATATCGACCACTTCTTGCATAGGTGTCGCAATAGACACTGGTAATGGACCGACAAATTTATCCGTAGCCGCGGTGCCAGTTCTTTGCACCATTAATGTACCTAGATTGGTTTTGGTAGGATCGTATGATGCAATCGGCGTAGTGTCCCCCGTGAACTTATGTTTTACTGCTCGATATGACATATATTAATAATCCTGCGTTAGTAGAGCTCGTACACGTATACTTCCTAGCGATGAATTGGGTGTGTACCGAATATACGTATTATCATTCGTCTTATCATTAGAATCATATACAATCCAATTATTCCCTCCATCAATTGATTTTGACCATGTGCCATTAGTAGGAGTATCCGTAGTATCCGTAAAAATAGAAGCTCCGGTAGTTGCATTAAACAATTCAATTTTAAGTATGGGTACCGATCCACCAAATGGCTGTAAAAATCTCCACGCAAACTCTTCGTTAGTAATATCAGATAATCCTGCTGACAATTGATAATGCGAGTCGGTTCCCCCATCCTCGTAAGTAACTGCGACTTTCATAATCTGTGCAGGTATACAAATTGAACCAATAGTAAAAAATTCAAACATAAATTGAATCGCATTTGCAGCAGTGACAGCTGACAAATCTCCATCATCACCAACTAAGACCCACGAACTAGTTGCATCATCAGAAATATTGGTAGTTCGATAGTAAATTCTAAAAGTTTCAGGAGGCAAACCCAGCTCACCAACTCCAATATAATGGTCGTTATATACCAATACTTGATCAAACTTCACACAACCCTCAGTTGCAATAGAGGGAGTAATCACTCGCTGATTAGTAGACGCAGCATATGTCCAGTGAGCACCAAATGGTAATGCATACATCTGATTAATGAGAGTTGAAGCACCCATTCGGACTATATGAAGGACTCCGTTACTTGAATCAGTCGATAATAAGTACGCACCAGTATTAAAGTGGATAGTACTTGAAAAAGAGGTTGACTGATCCTGTTGTTTGTCATCAATACCAAATATATGATCAAATGGAGTAGTGTCTGTGGAAGGGTATTGAGTAACATAATGACGAATTGAAACAGCCGAAGTAAAATTCGTAACAACAAATCGATCAATAGTGCTAATATACCTTATATTAGTCATCGTACCAGTAGCTGGAAATGTAGTAATACCTCCCGGCGGAATTTCTTGTCTAGCATTAGCCGCAACAGCAAAAGGCGTATTTCCTGCGGTAATTACTGAAACAGCTACACAATACAAACGAGTAGTAGTCACAAAATAAAGGTATAGTAAACCAGAGCCAGGTCCATGTGATGTAGTGGCAATATCCAAATTATTAGTTATCTGATTAGGTATAGTACCAGTGAGTGCTTGTGTTCCAGTGATTACAATATTAGCACCAGTCAAAGTCATCTTACCCGCGACGACGGTATCGTTAGCTCGGAGATTATACTTGTATATAATACCATTAGCAGTAGCAGTACCGTTTAAAACATATGCAGTATGGGTTTGTTTATCTGTTTCAGTAGCCACTGCCAAGCCATTAGCAGTAGTGTTCGTCACTGTTGCAGCATCTGCAAGCCAATACACGCCTCTTTGATTGGAAACTGAACTTGCTATAGCAGGAAATGTATTACCTGCAGTGGTAAAGTCATGATACCCAGCACCTTTCAATAAAAAAAGTCCTCCTAAAGCAGCTGTAGTACTATTGGAAATTACCAACCCAAACCGCAATTCTTCAATTACATAGGGAGTACCTGCAGGGATCACCCCTGGTGA
>CAYUTO010000002.1:0-127508 GCA_964447765.1 uncultured Gammaproteobacteria bacterium
AGACACTACTGAGGACGAGGTGTAGGATAGAGAAGTTACTCTTGTTGACTTGGTGGTATGTATGTCTATCTCTATGACAACTTTTTGAGGCACCGGCGATATGAGACGGTACTTAAGGCTCTTGAGACTCGTCTGACTGACTATGGAATCGCAGGAAAAATCATTCGTCTGCAGCAGTACTCATCTTCAGAGTTCTTGATTCAAGAAGAAATTCGCCGTGGCGCAAAAACAATCGTGATCGTGGGAAACGACACGACTTTTGGTCATGTACTTTCGTACGTTGCTTCATACGATATTACCTTTGCTTTTATTCCATTGGGGCCAGACAATAGTATTGCAGAGGTATTAGGTATTCCTATTGGAATCGACGCTTGTGATACACTTGCTCGCCGTAGACGACTGCGTCTCGATGTCGGCTGGATTAATAATCGGTATTTTATTTCACAGCTTCATATTCCACCGAGTAATATTTCGATTCAATACGATGAGCGTTTTAATGTTTCCACTACAACTGGAAAAATGGAGTTAGTGGTGTGTAATTTGAAACCATTTGTCTGGACGGGAAAAGGAAAACGATATATTGCACATCCACAAGATAATAAACTGGAAGCATTTTTGCGCCCCGTAGTAACGGGTGGGTGGCTCAAAAAAGAAAAATTTGAAGAACCAAGTATATTTCCATTTGAAGAAATGATAGTAACAAGTAAAAAACCATTCTCAGTAGAAGCAGATGGGAAGACTACAAAGGAAGTAAAAATTACGATTAGACTCGCAAAGAGTAGGATTGATATGGTCGTCGGGAAGGGGAGAAAATTTTAATCAGTTTCGTAGTTGTATAGTTGTCTGGTGGAAGTAGTATATCGAGTATAAACGGTTGACAAAACCGTTTTTTTGTGATATTATTTTACTGTTTCGTATTATTCTGGATGATCACCTCAATCTAATTGGGGAGGAAAGTCCGAACTTCTCTTATCTACATTTTAGATAAGAAAAAAGGTAGTGGGTAACACCCACCTCAGGCATTGCAAAATGCTCTGACGGGAAAGTGCCACAGAGACTATACTAATCCCAACTTAATTGTTGGGACCAAAGGTGAAAAGTGTGTAGAAGTATTGATAGGTTCAGCATATGCACTGTATCAATGCTACTATACTTCCTCTGTCGTGAGACAGATTGATGGTAAACCCTACCCGAAGAAAGAGCAGCGTTTCTCGAGTAATCGAGATTCGAAAAGTTAGCTCGTTAGTGATCTCACTGGCAACAGTGGGACTAGAGAAATGATCGTCACCCCGACTATGTCGGGATACAAAATTCGGCTTATAGGAATAGTATGAAACAAAAAAATCTGTACCAGAAATGGTGCAGATTTTTTTAATCACGGTAGTTTACTCTATTAATGCGTAATGAAAAATGTAATAATTTGCATACTTAACACATGAGGTAATATGTGGTAAAATCACTTCTTATGAAGAAAGTTTTTATGGTGATTGCGGCACTGCTCGTGATAAATATACTATCGTTTGGTATATATTTTTTGTATAACAATTATGTGATTACCAAATCTCTTTCAAATGATGGTGAATATGTGGTCCTATTACATGGGCTAGGAAGAACGTCACTTTCAATGCAGCGGATGGGAGTGCATCTTGCAGATGAGGGTTATCGAGTCGTTAATATTAATTATCCGGGTAGAACAGATAGTATTGAAAATTTAGTAGAAAAATACGTAAAACCAGAACTAGAAGAAAACTATACCGATAGAAATAAGAAAATAAATTTTGTTACGCATTCGATGGGTGGAATAATGGCTCGTTATTTTTTGGCGCACAATGAATTGGAGGGTATGCACCGGCTCGTCATGCTTGCTCCTCCAAACAAGGGGAGTAATACTGCGGATAAATGGCTTGGGAGTAAACTGATAGCACGTATCATGGGCCCTGCACTTGAAGAGCTCTCCACTGATGGCGAAAGTCTCGTGAATACACTTCCTATACCTGCGTATGAAGTAGGAGTAATTGCAGGTGAATATGATGAGAAAGTATCGCTAGAGCGGACACAATTAGACACTGCAACAGCTTTTTTGATTGTGCCAAAAGAGCATACGTGGATCATGAATGCCCCAGAAGTATTGGATGCTGTAGTACTTTTTTTGAGAGATGGAAAATTTAAAGAATAAAAAAATACACCCGATCGGGTGTATTTATATATGTGTTTGTTGCACTTAACTCTTTCTATTGTGATGTAATAACATTTCAATAGCACGATCCATCGAACCAGCACGTAATACCTCGCCCCCATTTACAAAGAATATTTCATCAGCATTTTCAATCGTATTTAATCGGTGAGCAATAATAACTTTAGTAGTGCTCATTGGTAAATTGTGTAAAATATCTTCGAGTAGTTGTTCGGTCACCGTGTCGATATTTGCAGTCGCTTCATCTAGAATTAAAAGTTCAGGATTACGAAGAACAGCTCGCATAAAAGCGATCAACTGTTTTTGTCCCAGACTTACTGCGTCTCCATTGGCTGTTAGCTTGGTTTCAAGTCCTTGATCAAAACGTTTAAGAAGTCCTTCTAATCCAGACTCATGAATAATTTTTTCGAGTTCAGTATTACCAAGAGACGCGAACTCTTCATTACCATAGAGAATATTTTCTCGTACCGTGCCTGTGAAGAGGAGTGGTTCTTGTAAGATAAATCCAATTTTTTTAGTTCTCTCTTCTGGCGAATAATTGCGGATATCTTTACCATGTAAGAATACTTGTCCGGTCGTCGGATCATAGAGCCGTGCCATGAGGGAAGCCGTGGTTGTTTTCCCTCCACCAGTTGGCCCAACCAATGCATATGTTTTTCCTTTTTCTAAGTTAATATTCACACTATGCAACACAGGCTTACCGTCAGGATAGGTAAAGTTAACATCCTTGAATTCGAGTACTGAGTTAGTATTACTTGTCGCAGTGTCTCTGAGTATAGGTAAATTGTTTTCCATTACCAGAATTTCATGAACCCGGTCCCAGCTTGCAAGCGCTGATTGAAAACTTGCCCATAATGCTGCAAGGTGTCTGAGAGGGTTATAGAAATTGTTTGCGTATGACAGGAAACTAATCAAAAGACCAATCGTAAAGTGTCCTGATGAAATGAGCGAAATACCATAGGCAAGAACAATAAGCTGTCCCACATTTGAAGCTAGCCCATAAATCGGAGTGAATGTGTTGTTTGCAACCCCAGCTTCAACCGCAGCCGAATAATTGGTATTATTCACTTCCTGAAATCGTTTTTTGAAGTAATCTCGACGATTGAACGCAATGATCACCTTGAAGTTATTCAAACTTTCTTGAATCTCTGAACTCATACCGCCGATTGATTGGGCACTCGTGAAGTTTTTTTTCTTTACCCATGCTGAGAGTGCGAGTGTGATAACGAGCAGTACTGCTGCAGGGGAAAGTGTCGCGAGTCCTAATCGAATATTAAGACTGAGTAAAAATATCGCTGCACCCATCATAAGGAAAATATTCCCAAAAAATTGAACGAGCGATTGAGAGAAGAATTGATTGATTTTGTCTGTATCATTATTGATTCGAGAAATCAGATCCCCAGCTTTGTTTTGGTTGAAGAATGCAATCGGGAGTGACTGCAGTTTATTGAATATCTGATTTCTGAGACGGTAGAGGACTCGCTGTCCCACTCCACCCATAAGCCGGATTTGCACATAGCTCGTCACTAATCCGAGTAAAAATATCGCAAGAATTATTCCAGAATAGACTAAGACTCCCTGATAATTGTGTTGAGCAATAAAAGTATCGATAGCGTGCGCGACGAGTCTCGGAGCCGTGAGATTCAAAATAGAATTTATAATGACAGTAAAGAGCGCTATGAAAATAATATTTTTTTCCTCAGCAATCAGTGGCAACATTTTTTTTGCAGCCTGCCATGCAGAGCTTTGTTTGGTTGTATCGGGTTTGTTTAAATCGTAGTTCATACAGTGTTAGTGCTTTGCTGTGAGTTATAGATTTGCACGTATTCAGGAGAGGTTTTCATCAGATGTGGATGAGTACCACTCGCAATAATTTCACCTTCCATCAATACGACAATCTGGTCATAGCTTTCGACTGAAGCAATTTTTTGGGTGACCGAGACAAGTGTTAGTCCTGGATAGTTTTTCGAAATATTTTCCAATATTTTCTTTTCAGTATTCGTATCAACACGGGCAGTAAAATCATCGAGCAAGAGAATTTTAGGATCTATGGCAAGTGCGCGAGCAAGCATGATTCTCTGTTTTTGTCCGCCAGATAGACTATTTCCTCTTTCTGACACAACGGTGTTTAATCCTTGTGGTAAGGTATCAATGAAATCTGTTAATTCTGCAGTTGCAATAGCTTTCTGCAAGGCAGTCTTGGTAACATCAGTATTAAATGCAATATTTTCCCGTAAACTAATATTGAATATAATACTATCCTGGAATACCAGTCCTACTTGTTTGTATAGATTTTCTCGTTGATACTCTTTGATATTTTTCGTATCATATTTAATTTCTCCAGTTGTCGGTTCAAGGAGTCCAACCAAGAGACTGAGTAATTGCGTTTTACCTGCAGCAGTAGGACCAATGATCGCGACTTTAGTTCCTGGTTTAATTTCGAGAGAAACATGTTTCAATGCAGACTTTTCTCCAAATAACAGAGTAACATCCTCGATCTGAATACTGCCTTTGAGAGGTGCTACGAGTACTCCATCGTCTTTTGGTGCAGGGGACAAGAGTACCGCAGAAATTCTCTCATACGAAGCCTGGGCTTGTGCCATAATATTACTCACAAAGCCAAGTATAAATATCGGGAATATCAGAATCGTAAGGTAACTATTGAATGACGCAAAATCTCCGAGCGTCATCGTACCCCCAATAATGAATTTTCCACCGAGTACGAGAATGATAAGCACAGCAAGATTTGAGGCGAATGTAATAATTGGAATCATTGCAGAAAATAGTTTGAGAATTTTGACTCCAACATCTCGTGCTTTGCTATTTGCTTCAGCAAATTTGGTATGTTCTACATTTTCAGAATGGAGCACGCGGATCAAAGCGGCACCAATAATACTTTCATTGATTACTTTATTCAGCCAATCAATTACCTCGCGAGTCTGCATAAAGAGTGTACGTACTTTGCCAAGTATGAGGAAAAAGGTGGCGCCAATAATCGGGAGTATGACGAGTACTGCGAGGCCTAATTTCCAATTGATTGAAATAAGTAAAATACTTCCTCCAATAATCAAGAAAAGGGATGAAACCACATTAACGACCGCTTGGGAAACAAAGTTTTTGACTGAATCAATGTCTGACGTAAGATTGGTCAATAGTTTTGAGGGAGTAATCTCCTGTACTTCAGCGAAGGTATGTGTCGATATTTTTTCTGAGAGTTTATTTCGTAAATCTCTCGCTACTTGTTCTGATGCATAGGTCTGTACAATATTTTGCAAGTAGGTGAGCACAAAAATGATTCCTGCAACAATTCCAAATTCCCACAAAACCGTGTTTAACGATCCAAAAGTTAGGAAGCTGTCAATTCCATGAGATAGTAAGCGAGGGAGCCAGAGGGTCAAGGCACTGCTCACAAGGGTCAATAAAATCAAGGGAAGAATGAGCTTCCGGTAGGGCTTCAATAATCCAAATAGGTTTGCCTGATTTTTTTTCGGTTGTTTTTTGTCCATACGAGATAATCTATACATTTTTTTTAATCTTGATGCTATCAAAGATTTTTTTATTAAGTGCAGCGTACGCTTCAAGCTCTTCGTCAGTGAGTACGTTGAATAGTTCAGTCATCTTTTGCATTCCTTGCTCCTTGAATCCTTTAAACATTTTTTTTGCTTTTGGGGATAATGAGAGGGAGATTGCTCTGCGATCACGAGCACTATCTTTGCGGAGGAGGTACCCTTTATCCACGAGCCCATCAATAAGCTGAGTAGCTGCACTACTGGTAATATGAAGCGCTTCAGCAATGGTTTTGACATTGGTGAGGCTGTGTTCAGCCACAAAACGTAGTACAAAACCCTGGGAGTGAGTAATGGTCAATTCTTTTTTTTCAATATAGCCAACCATAAGTTTGCGCCGCATCGCATGGAGGCTATGCAAAAGCTCTTCAATTATTTTTTTACGGTGTATCATAATTTTAGTACTTAGTATATAAGGTACTTATTATATTAGCATCTTATATATTAGTCGTCAAGGCACATTCAAAATGAAACTTATTAACCCTTCTGATTTGACAATTTTTCACAACTGCTATATAGTGTACTTATTACAATAAGTACACTAATTAATATAGTACTATGATGTATCTTTTGGATATTAACTCGGTGTTTTTTACCGTATTTCAGTACCCCATGAGTTATATAGAGTTTGTTGGTACGGTATTTACCATTGCATGTGTCGTACTTACGGCACGTGCAAAGGTAATCTCATGGCCAGTTGGAATTATTGGAAGTGTATTATATATATTTTTGTTCTACCAGATACAACTGTACTCAGACTTGTTTGAACAAATATATTTTTTGATTACAGGTTTCATGGGGTGGTGGGCATGGACGCAGGCAAAGAAATACACAACACAAGATAAAGAATTTAAAATTCAAAAAAATTCTTTTCAACAGAATGTCATATGTGTGGCGATTATACTTGTGGGCACGTTAGTACTTGCATACACGATGCAGAATTTACATGTATGGTTTCCTGTAGTTTTCCCGAAGCCTGCTTCATTTCCACTACTTGATTCGTTCACAACGGTCATGAGTTTTGCTGCACAGTGGCTATTGGTAAGAAGAAAAATAGAAAATTGGATATTGTGGATTATTATAGACATCATCGGCGTCTGGCTCTACTGGGTGAAAGGTGTTAAGTTTTTATCGATTGAATATGTGCTGTTTTTCTTTATCGCGTCATATGGATTTATCCAATGGATTAAAAAATTCAAGAATCAAGAGTAACTACTATGCAAATACTCCATACGTACAAATATAAAAGAGGGTTGGTGGTTGGAAAATTTTATCCTCCACATCGGGGACATAAGTATCTGATCGATCGTGCACGGTCTCAATGTGAAGAGTTAACGGTGGTGTTGTGTTGGAAAAAATCAGAGACAATTCCGGGAAATATTCGAGCAAGCTGGCTTCAAAAAATTCATCCCGATGTGCATATAAAAGTGGTTGAAGATAATAAGCTCGGTGACGATGATTCAAAAGGTTGGGCAATATTTACAGTGGATATTCTGGGGTATACTCCAGACGCGGTATTCACGTCAGAAGCCTATGGGGATCCATATGCGTCATTTATGGGTACGGTACATGAATTAGTGGATAAAGATAGAACCACGATACCTATTTCGGCATCAATGGTGCGTAGTAATCCTATGAAATATGCCACATTTTTGGAACCATGTGTCCGAGCATATTTTGCGTGCAGAGTTGTGGTGATCGGAGCAGAATCTACTGGAACAACCACACTCGCACGCGATCTCGCACAATACTATGGAACCGTCTGGGTTCCGGAATATGGAAGATATTATGCTGAAGGAAGAATGTATAGTACGGAGGAAAAAGAATGGAGAAGCGAAGAGTTTGTGGCGATTGCACAGGGACAGAATGATCTCGAAAATGCATTGGGAGAGTGCTCAAATGGATTGGTAGTCTGTGACACTGATGCATTTGCAACCGGTATATGGCATGAGCGCTACATGGGTTCACGTTCAGACAAAGTAGAATATATTGCTGCACACATTTCTCATGATATGTATATTGTAACCGGCGATGAGATTCCATTTGTACAGGATGGTACGCGTGATGGAGAGCATATCCGTCACTGGATGCATGAGCGATTTATTCAACGATTGCGTGAAGATAATAAACCCTATATCGTCGTAGAGGGTAGTCCTCAAAAGCGATTGGAAGAAGCTGTAAAAGCTATTGATCAGCTGTACGCAGGTTCATAGTTGGAGGTATAATATCTATATATGGAGAAAAAAAATAAAAATACGCCTCCTAAAAAACTAATATTCGCGATTCTCGCGACTGATGTTGTTTTGTTTACTCTAAAAGATGGGGTGTTATTAGTACGGTTAATTCCGGTGAATATTGAACCTTTTTTTAAAAATAAATCCGGACTCCCTGGAGGATTACTGAAGCCTGAGGAAACTGCAGAAGATGCAGCTTTGAGAAACTTGGAACATAAAGCGCGGATTTCAGTTGAAAAAGTATATATAGAACAATTATTTACTTTTAGTGAAATCAAGAGAGATCCTCGTGGCAGAGTAGTATCGGTGGCATATCTAGCGCTAGTTCCATGGGAAAGTTTGTCGGATGAGGAAAAAAGAGATACGCCTGATTCGTACTGGAGGCCAGTCGGAACAATAAAAAAATTAGCGTATGATCATAATAAGATAATGGAATCAGCGCTTGAGCGTTTTGCTTCAAAAATTACGTATACGACACTTATTTCAAAAATCATGTCACGCGAATTTACGCTAACTGAGCTTGAAAATGTGTACCAATCATTTGTGAAAAAGAATATCGATAAACGGAATTTTAGAAAGAAAATTCTTAGATTAAAATTGGTAAAACCGCTCTCAAAAGAGCGAAGAGGATTGAAACAACGCCCAGCAAAATTATATAGCTTTACTTCACAGAAAATTATAACCATGGAAGTGCTGTAGAATATGTAGACTAAAAACACCCCTCCGAATCGGAGGGGTTTTTTAGATATTAAAGGGTATATCTAGGGCCTGGGCCTGTTTCTATGGTGTATAAGCCAATTTTGGAATAAATAGGGCTTAGAATTGTATTACTAGTAAGTATTAACACACGTATTACTGATTTTTATGCTTACAAAGATATATCAAACGATCAAAAAACATAAGCTCTTCTCAATTGTTATTGTGGCGGTTTTAGTGGGTATTGGGGTATTGAGTGTCCGTGCCTTTAGTTCAGAAACTCCAGAAACACGATATGTATTAAGCCAAGTAGAAAAAAGTACGATTTCAACAACTATTACGGGGAGTGGGCAGGTATCTGCTTCACAGCAGGTAGAGATCAAAGCAAAAGCGTCAGGTGAGGTAACCTCTGTTGTAATAAAAAAAGGACAAAAAGTTAAAACAGGTGACAACTTGCTTACGATTAACTCAGGCGATGCATATGAGGATGTTCGTGATGCACAAGACAATGTTGAAAGCGCTCGTCTGTCACTTGAAGAATTACAAGCAGAAGCTGGAGAGCGTTCAGTATTACAAGCAGAAAATGCACTGGCTTCCGCAAAGAATACACTTGAAAAATTAAAACTTTCCCAAGAAACCGAACAAGCACAATCTGAAGAATCAAGAGAAAAAGCTCTCGATGATCTCGCGACTGCCTATGAAGATATCTATAATACGCTTTCAGAAACGTATTTAGAAATTCCTGATGTTATGACCGATCTTGAAACCATTATACTAAGTTATGAAATTAGAGAGTCAGAATCACTTGGTTCAATTGCTCCCAATTATGATGCGCTCGTTGGAACAGTCAGATCGACTGATGCTACTGAGTATGGTGAAATACAGTTGTTTGCAGAAAATGCGGTGAATAAATTTAAAGCAACTGAAGACGAGTTTGATCGTTTGTTTGCTGAATTTAATAGTATGAACAGGTCAACAGCTACGAGTTCACTTGAAGTAATGTTGACTGATTCAATTGAAATGCTTAAGCAAATGTCAGATACGGTAAAGAGTGAGCTTAATTTAATCGATTACTGGGTTGATTATCGCGATACCAATGATCTCGAAGTGTTTCAAATTGTTGAAGAATACAAAGGAGAGTTAGAGGAATATACGAGTACGGTAAATAGTCATATTTCTTCTTTGAATACAATTGCACAAAAAATTAAAACCAGTAAACAAACGGTAATTGATGAGGAGAGAAGTTTGCGCGAAATGGAATTACAAAATCCCTTTGAAATCACTTCAGCTGAAAATGAGGTGAAGGATAAAGAAATGGCATTGAAAGAGTTGGGTGAAGGTCCTGATGAGCTTGAGCTTCGACAGGCGCAAATTACTTTGCGTCAGAGACAAACCTCACTTACCAAAGCACAAAAAGAATTAGCAAATTATTCGCTTAAAGCACCATTTGATGGAGTAGTAGCGTCTGTTGACGCACAAAAAGGAGAATCAATTTCATCAGGAGGAACTATTGCCACACTGATTACTGAACAACAAGTTGCAGAGATTTCACTGAATGAAGTCGATGTGGCGCAAGTAGAGGTGGGGCAAAAAGTAACACTTACGTATGATGCAATTGAGGATTTGCAAATCAGTGGCTCGGTTGCTGAAGTTGATTTGATTGGTACGACCAATCAGGGGGTCGTAAGTTATACGGTGACAATTATATTTGATACCCAAGACGAACGCATCAAAACAGGAATGAGTGTGTCTGCAACGATTATCACTGAAATAAAACAAGAGGTGATTGTAGTACCGGTAGGTGCAGTAAAAACCCAAGGAGATATATCATACGTAGAACTCGTTCTAGACGGTGCAACGCTAGGGGCTACGAGTGTAAATGGGGTCACACTCGAAACTTTGCCACAGCAACAAATTGTTGAAGTGGGAATTTCAAACGATACCGTGACTGAAATTATTTCAGGACTAGCGGTAGGTGATTATGTAGTTTCACGAACGATTACAGGGACTACAGGAGGTGGAAGTACACAAACTCAAGCTCCGAGCTTATTTGGTGGCACAACAGGCGGCGGTGCGCGACAGGGAGGATTTACGGGTGCGCCTCCTAGCGGAGGAAATGTACAAATATTGCGTTAGTATGATTGAAGTTCTAAATATTGAAAAAACTTATCATACGGGCAAAGACGTTACATTTCAAGCACTGAAAGGTGTGACCTTCACTATTAACGATGGAGAGTTTGTCGCAATCATGGGCCCGTCAGGTTCAGGGAAATCTACCCTCATGCATATCTTGGGAGCTCTCGATACGCCAACGAGTGGCACGTATCGGCTAGATGGAAAAAATGTGGCAGATCTTTCTGATGATGAACTGGCTGACATTCGGAAAGAAAAAATTGGATTTGTATTCCAAGCATTCAATTTGTTGCCACGCGCAACCGTACTTCGGAATGCCATGCTTCCTCTGATCTATACTGATATGGAAGATGATGAGAGACATAAACGTGCAGAGTCAGCACTTCGTGCCGCAGGTCTCGATGATCAATACTTTACCCATCGGTCGAATGAATTGTCTGGTGGACAAATTCAGCGTGTGGCAATTGCGCGAGCACTCGTCAATAATCCGAGTCTCATTCTGGCAGACGAACCTACGGGAAATCTGGATTCCAAAACAGGAGAAATTGTACTCGGAACATTTCAGAAATTAAATCGAGATCTCGGACGCACCATTATTCTTATCACACACGAACAAGATGTTGCAGAACATGCAGATCGAGTTATTTTTATTAAAGATGGAATATTGGTAAGCGATAAACCAACACGATCAAAAAAGTAAGTTATGAAAAGCAAAGATCTATTTCATGAAATTTACGAAGCGCTCTCTACGAATAAAGTACGGTCAAGTCTGACCATACTCGGTATTGTGATTGGTATTAGTTCCGTTATTGCGATGGTTGCAATTGGTCAGGGGGCAAAAGCATCAATCGAATCGAGTATTCAATCAATTGGTTCAAATTTAATTACTGTCAGCCCGGGGATGCAGCAGGGGGCAGGAGTACAAGTAAGCTCAGGAAGAGGTTCTGCTCGTACACTCACGTCTGATGACGCTGACGCAATTGAGGCAGAAGTCGAAGGAGTGCTTGCAGTTGCACCTGAATTATCTGGGAGATATCAAATAACAGCAAAAGGTAAAAATACCAATACATCAGTAGTCGGAATAAACGAATCATATCCGGGAGTGAAAAATATAACGATACAAGAGGGAGATTTTGTGAGCGAACAGCACCTGAAAAGTAATGCAAAAGTTGCAGTATTGGGTCCTACCACTCGTGACGATTTATTTGGTGAAGGAGCTAATGCGGTAGGACAAAGTATCCGCATCAATAAGATTGAATTTAAAGTAATTGGAATTACTGCATCAAAAGGAGGAACGGGATTTAATAATCCTGATGATCAAGTATATATACCACTGACGACGGCACAGAGATTTCTCGCAGGAGAAGAATATGTAAGTTCAATTGGAGTACAAGCAATAGACGCCGACGCAATGACTAGTGTGCAAGAGGGGATTACGAATCTACTCTTGCAACGACATAAAATTTCAGATCCGGCGAGCGCAGATTTTAGCACCATCAATCAGTCAGATATTGTAGCGACTGCATCAAGTGTGACTGAGACATTTACGACACTCCTCGCCGCAGTCGCAGGAATTTCATTGGTGGTAGGTGGAATTGGAATTATGAATATGATGCTTACTAATGTAACTGAAAGAACGAGAGAAATTGGACTACGAAAAGCGATTGGCGCCAAGAATCATGATATTAATTCACAGTTTCTCACTGAATCAGTGGTACTGACATTCCTCGGAGGAGTCATTGGTACCTTTATGGGCTGGATTATTTCAGTTGGATTAACGTATTTTGGGGTGATACAGACCGAAGTATCTCTCTCATCAATACTCCTTGCGTTTGGAGTATCTGCCGCGATTGGTATTATTTTTGGCTATTATCCCGCAAAACGTGCATCACGACTTAATCCAATTCAAGCATTGAGATATGAATAATTCATAGCCACTAGCTCGAAAGTTCATAGTAACATACTCAGTGGTATTTCTACTGGCTTTCTGGCTGTTGGTTCTGAATTTATTATTTAATCAGTATAATCTTATCTATATGAATAAGACCGTGGGAATATTAAGTGTACTCGTATTATGTGCAGGGGTCGGAGGATTTTTTGGAGGAGTACAATATCAAAAAAGTAATGGTACAACACCAGTACCAGATATGATGAATAGAGCGGGTGGTGGAATGATGCCTCAGGGAAGAATGGGAGCCGGAGGAGCTGGTGGACAATTTGCAGCGGGTGCGGGGTTTACGAGTGGTGAAATACTGTCTAAAGACGAGAATAGTATAACGGTAAAATTAATGGACGGCGGATCAAAAATAGTATTATTTTCTGCCTCAACCACAGTCATGAAAGCAACTGAAGTGTCCAAAGATGAATTGAACGTAGGAGAACAAGTGACAGTGACTGGAGCTACGAATACTGATGGCACCGTAAGCGCGCAGTCAGTCCAAGTCCGTTCTGGAGACATGGGCCTACCGCCAGGAGGAATGATGCCACCTGAAGGCGCTCCTGAAGCACAATAAGTTAACATAAAAACACCCCTCCGATTCGGAGGGGTTTTTTTAATTTACTATGCACAGCTTTTTCCACACTATTTTTTGATTATGTGGATAAGCCTTTTTTTTAGCTCAGTTGAGCGTTCTTGGTCGTAATTATTAGCCATGATATACTGAATAATAAGGTAATCTCTCCAGGAGAGATTCCTTGAGCACAAAATCGTGTAGGGTTTTAGTTCATAGGACTAGGTTATATCGTAATTTTGCCCATGCTTGATTATTCCTAGTAACTAAATAATCCTGAAGTTATTAGTCTGTTGTGGTCGGTCAGCTGATTAAAGGGAGAGAACCCAAACGACACTATGTGCTGTTTCGCTTCTCATTTGACTCGAGATCGTAAGCGTAGAATTTACGCTGCGGACTATGGGTATAAATGTTTCCCAATATCTGGTTGCACATGCAAGAAGGTATTCGGAAAAACAAAGACCACCCGTTAGGGTGGCGATTTGGCCCAGCTTATCATTCTAAAGAAAACTGGGCCTTTTCTTTTACACGAAATGTGTAAAATTGTCAATACATGTAGTCTAACAGGATTTCTTGATTATGTCATGATTATATCATAATCATTTCATGATTTATTTTACTCTATCCAGACATTATTTTACTAAACAGAGCCAATTTTAAAGCCTTTATAATTTGGGGATAAGTCATTTCCATGTCATAGAATATGACATATTATATGACATGGAAATTAGTTTTCTAAAATATCGTATATTTTATTAGAAAATTCAGGTGTAAATTGAGAGTCTAAAAAAGCTTCTTTAAAATAGGTGGATAACCCATCAATTCCTCTAATAATAAAGGTTTTATAGAGATTTTCTGTACCATTTTTAAATTCAATTGAGTCTGTATTTAGATATAATAATACTTTTCTAATTTTAATATCTTTTAAATCTTTATTCTTAAAATAAGTATTTAATTGATAAATTTGATCTTTGAGTTTCTTTCGTGGATCTTTCTTAATAAGTTCTGTAGGGTTGCCTGATTTATTAATATAGAATGCTTTATCATAAGTAAAAGTAGTATGAGTTTTTGGATGATTTTTTACATCAATAACGATTAATCCTTTGGGGCCAATAATGATAAAGTCAAAATCAAATCTTTTATTAGGAATTTTAAAATTTCGTTTTATTTTATATTGAGTGGTATCTAAAATTTTACACAATTCGTTATATACCAAGTTCTCACCTTTTATGCCTTTTGCTGCATTAAAAGCATTATCTACATATTTATCCATCGGGGGATTAAGTAGTCGGCAGAGTAATCGATAAAAAGGCTTGCTTAGATAGAGTCCAAGTGATACAGAAATTATGGGAGGAATAAACGAGAATAGATTTGCAAGGGTTATTGAGTGTAAAGCATTGGGAGTAAAAATAATTAGCCAATATATAGCAATCAGTAAGAATACTAGTAGAAAAAGCATTACTGATAACCATTTAGTTGTATTGATAATTAATTTTTTGTGAGCAAAAGAAAGAGGCATGTGTTGATTTAATGAGTATTATCTATATTATATACATTTGAATCTATTTTTACACTTATTGATGTTAATAGATTTTATAGATATAAAGGAAAAATTATAATAAAAAATACCCGGCGTAGGGTATTTTTTATTATCGCTCGAGAAAGGTATCCTCCTCGGACGCAGAAACGGTGCTCTGAATAGTGCACACCCTCAGTCCAGAATTTTATAGCCACAGTCAACCATGGGCTTTTTCGAGGTATTTTTGAAAGGGTAAGGGAACCCTCTCGGTCGGGGTCTGTTTCTATCGGAAATGAGACAAATGAGACACTATACCGCCATTCATCAATCAGTCTAATCCAGACTAACTTATGAATGATCCCGTCTGGCACCAGTCACACGATTGCTCGTATGCTGATGCCAGACAGGTCGATCTTCCTGACTCTCGAAAGCGTCGATCCGTTGGATCAGGTCGTCTCTCAAGAGTACTCGAAGATTATTGTGAGGTGAACGCGAACTCGTTCAGGTACTGCCACGTCGTCCCGGTCTTCACGTAGAAGACCGCACGCCAGGAACCACTCGGTGGTAGATTGAACTCGGGGAAGAACCAGCCCGTGCCACCCGAAGGTGTGGGGTAGGGACCGAAGTCCCAACTCCAGTCGAGCGTCGTCCCGCGATACATCTCCACACGGAAGTTGTACGTCGAGGTGAGTCCGGTGACCGGGATGCGCCAATAGTAGCGCGAACCATGGTCGACCTGATTTCCCCAGACTTTGTTCCAGCATTGCGGAACGCCGGTGCCATCACGTTCGTTCTCGTAGTAGCCCCGGCAGAGTTCCATGCCGCCGTTGTAGGGGTAGGATCCCGAAGGATTCGACGCGACCGTGAACGTAATGTTGTCCTTGAGCATCTGCCAGCCATTGCCGATGTCGATTTCGACGGAGGCTTTCCAATTTCCTGAAGGAGGATACCAGAGCGTCGGCCAGGTGTAGACCGGGCTCCAGATTTGTCCTGTCGGAATGATGCTCCAGCCCGTCTCGTCGATCGAATACGGAGTTGGCGAGCCATTGAGAAAGAACTTGCCGCGCCACTTGTGACTCACTCCGATATTCTTCACGTACAGAAGAACACGGATTGCCTCACTCGTTTTGAACGACGTTGTTGCTCCCGGGCAGGTGTAGACCCAGTTGGTGCTCTGTCCGCCAGTGGGGTTGTTCGCACATCGCGAGTAGTTACCGTCGTAGGTGTACGGCGGTCCCGTATTCACGGTGAACGAGACAATTGCCACATCGTAGTCGATAGGATGAGCAACGTCGTATTTCTTCTCCACGTCGTAATGAGTTTCGTAGGCTCCAGCGAGCGCATTCCAGACATTGTTCCACGCGTAGGCGTAGTTCCACATCTGGCCAGATGGGACTTCATTCCATCCATCTTGAACCCAGGAACTGATCAGCTGACCGTTCCGGTAGGTACGCGCTCTGAAGCGATGTGATGTTGCGACGTGGTCGATCCGGAAGAGCGACCAGACCGTATCACCTTGCTGGTACACTTGCTCCGGATTGTTGCAGGTGTAGATGTAGTTGGTGTCTTGTCCACCCGTGACTCCATCCTTGCAGTGGTAGGCATTCCCATTGTATTGGTACGGGTAGCCGGGGTACTGCTGATTTCCACCTTGAACGATGAAGCTAAGGGAGGTGAGTTGTATGAATCCACTTCCTACATCGACGAAGACACGCATCTCCCAATCACCGGGCCAGAGATTTCTGAACTCAGGATTGAAATTCGTGTGTGACCAGAAACCCGGCTCGACCTGACGCCAGTCAGGCTCGTCCCATGCCCAGTCGTATTGGAGTTGATCTACTCGCCAAGCTTCCACACGGAACTTGAGGTTCTTGCGGACATTGTCGATGCTAACTACTCCGAAGAAATCTCCACCGTTCTGAAAGACGGTCTGTCGATGCTGGCAGTTGTAGACCCAGTTTGCATCATGGGTCGGAACATCTGAGCAGCTAAAGACCGTACTTGAAGACGGGGAGAAATCGAAGGCACTCGCGAAGGCAGGGTCAGGCACTGGCAGGTTTTGATTCTGCGCAGCGGCGATGGTGAGCTCGACATGAATGTGGTCGATATGCGGGTTTGGTCCCGGATACGCACCAACACGGTTGGATGTCTTCCATGGGCTGAAATCGGTCCGATCCCAGATGAGGTACTGGATTCCGAGTTCTTGTGCATGGGAGATGAGCCAGTTGGCGATTTCATCGCCGACCGTGTTGTCTGCAGCACCGCCACTCATCGGGATCATGATATCGAGCGCGCGCCCAATACCATGGATCGACGTTTGAGCAGTATTCGCAGTGTTAGGTCGGCAGCTCTGTCCACCAATGGAACTGACTCCCGGGAATTTCTGGATGAGATACTGCGAGAGTCGGAGTGTACCAGGAAGTGCACCCTTCACGCAGTTGGCACCATTGTTCCAAGGAGGCGCATCGTTGTATTGAGAGATGTAGCTCGAACTCGCAGCAAGCGCAGCACTTGAAGGCTGGTAGTTGCCGGAGATCGAGATTGGCATCTCTGCGATCCCAACCTGTTCGGGAGGATCATGGCCCACCTGATCATCAAGACATGCATTGAGCATGATGAAGATCAGGGTGAGGAAGTACGACACAGTTTTCACAGACACCTCTTTTGCTGATGTTGCGCGAAAGTGCGCGGGCGGACTCTACCAATTTAAAAGAGACCGGTCAAGGTCTCTTTAGGCTTACTTTAGCTTTTTTACAGAGAGTTTTGAGGTATCTTTATGGTATTGAATCGAGTAAGTACATGCGGGTGAATTGTTAATAGGGTCACATGTTACCGTTAGGCTATTACCTTGCATTTCAGTTTTACCGAGGTAGTTTAAATCTGCGATTTCAGTTACAAAATATGACCATTCCATAGGACCACCTGTCGAAGCAGTAACTTCAACAATAATTCTGCCTGCGTAGTATGTTGGAGGAGCATCGTCATATCCTACTCTAAACAGTCTATAATTAACTTTATTCTGTTCATCAAAGATGCTTGTGATATCATGAATAGCACCAAGTCCTACACTCAGATCTGTATCTTCAGTATTAACTTTTTTAAATTCTCGACTGTCTCCAACTGAGTATGGTTTGTACTCATTAGCCAAATCAAAAATATTCTTTTTCTGGGTATTAGTAGATGGTGTTGTAGTATTGGTAGTATTGTTTTGTATAGGTACTATCTGAACAACATTTTTTGAGAGAGATTTTCCAATCAAAAATGCCGTAAGTGCTAATACGATTCCAGCAATTGCTATAGATGCTTTTTGAGTGTTTGTCATATGAATAGTTATTTTAGGCTATATTTACACAAATATACCGTATTGTCAACAAGTATAGCGTCTTTGGTTTTAAATGTAAAAAGCTATTATTATAACCTCACTATTTCTTCTTAAACTTACTATCTCCCTTAATAAGACCAACCAAATCTTCCTCCCGCTCATACCCTCGTAACCTCCCACTCACATATCCCATCCGATAACTCACCCCGTCACTCATCAATCTCCAATTCGTATCCTTCAATATTTTCTTGAGTAATTTCTTCAACTCATACTCACTTTCCCGTTGAGGACGATCACTCCTACTGTCATAGATTCCAAACGGCACAATCACATCTTTCGTAATCTCAGGAGGAAATAATTGTAATTTGGCATATCCCTCTTTCTCTAACGTAGTACTAAGCAATTTTTCAAGATCAAGAATCGTAAGCTTTTGAATCTGTGCAACTTTATCATACAACTCAGTATTCGCTTCTTTCTCTTTCCACTCCTTGACCATGTCCCCAATGCGCTCAATACCAGCGAATTCTATTCTCCATTTTTCTCCCTCTTCTTGAGACAAACAAAACCGAGCTCGATCAGCTTCAAAATGAGGATCAGGTACGTCAGTCCGAACCATGCGTTCAATCTCCTCAGTCTTACTAAAAGAACACGAAGAACATGTGAGCTTTGTAATAAACTTCTCGGGAGTAACACTATCTTCAATGATAAGTATATTCCCACACGTAGGACACCGCTCAGGCGACTGTGCTACCCACTCTTCTCCCGTGTTATAGAACGCACGACGGGGGAGACACTCATTCGGACACTCATACATAAACAGTACCCGATCTGGCTCTCCATACCGCATATCTACATGTTTCAAGGTAGGAGACATTATTCGCTTACACATAAGGCACTGAATATGCTCTGGAGCCCGTGCACTCTCATATAACCGATCCCGTGCTTCATCCTCCCGCATCATCTCTTGAATTCGCTCTTTCTTATGCATGTATCGATCACCCGTCTCAAACAGAATTATCATATCAGTCGTCATACCGATTAATCCATCCTGTATCTTTTTTCTCACCTCCTCATCGGCAACATCCACAAAATCCATATTACGCTGACGGGACCGCTCAATAAAACCCCGGCACCATTCGACAGTGTGACGATCATAGAGGTCATTATAATATTGTTCTGGTTTGAGATGTTTTTCCATGCGCCAAGATTAAGTAATAGGTATTTTCACTATATACTGAAGAGTAAAAAATGCAAAATAGAACTTTGAGTCTTACTAAGCCTTGACAGTCTCCGAAGAGGGGGTGTATAGTTAGTGCACTAACCAGACTAACTAAATTGAAATATGACTAAAAACATTCAATCCGAAACATTCGATTATATAAAAAAGTTTATTGAAGAAAAAGGGAGACCCCCGCGCCTCAAAGAATTAACGTCGCATTTTGAGGTCACCAATAACGCATTACTGGAGCGCCTCCGAAAATTAGAAGAGGATGGACTTATTACGATGCCAGATGGCGTTCTTTCCATGAAAGTCTTGAAAAAAAACAATGACATATTTTTGAGTTACTCACGCGAGAATGCTGATCTGGTTAAAAAAATATACGATTCATTCCAGGATGAAGGATTCCGAATATGGAAAGATAATATTAAGTTGGAACATGGTGATAATTTTGTAAATGAAATATTTGAAAATATCAGAAATTCAAAAACATTTCTCGTTCTTCTATCGAAATCTTCTCTCGACTCTAGATTTGTGAGAGACGAAGTGGCGGCAGCAAAACAAAGCTTTATTGATTTCGGTTATCCAAATATTCTTCCAATAAAAGTTACAGACGATTACGATAAGAGTGAAGTTTTTCCAGAAATAGCACCTCTGCAGTATGTAAATTTTTCAAAAATTGAAAATGAAGATGATTTTGGAAAAAAAATGATGGAACTGGCAGATCGCATTCATAGGCTTGCGTATAATATTCCCACTCAAGAAAATAAAGCATTGAGTACAAAAGGAGTAAAAGAATTTATGAAGAAAGTGGAAGATGATTTGGAGACAAAAATTAAGGAAAATCCTCCTCCAGGAGGAACGCAATATCCGTATAGGCAGGTAACAGTCTTTCCACTTGGAGAAAGAGAGGGTACAAATATTGAACAATTGAAACAACTAAATAGAGATATAGCTGTACAGATAATGGGATGGGGTGGTGATCGGTTTCCTCCTTATTATTATATGCATGGCAAGGAAGCCGATACTATGGATGGCTGGATTCGAGATGCAAATCTTAGGGCTTGGCCAGGCAGAACTTGGGGTCTGGAGTACTGGGCAATGGACAAGAGTTATAATTTTTTTACTAGGAGTGTGTTGAGAGAAGTGTATAGTAAAGAAGAAGGGGGAAGATACAATCTTGAAGAAAAATTTTCAATGGATTGGCTTATATTCGATGTGTGCCGAGCCCTTATGTATGCAAGAAGTTTAATTGAAAAAATAGGATTGAAGAAAGTGAAAATAACAATAAAATATAGTGGTTTAAGAAATAAAGAATTAGTCCTGCTTTCAATGAAACGTTGGGGATTTGATGAAAGTTATAAGTGTTACGAAAATGAAATATCCAGAGACATTGTAGTGGATGGTGATAGTAATATCAAAGAATTTGCAGTCGATTTGTGTCACGAAATTCTTACACTATTCAATTGGAACAAACCAAATAAACAGGTTCTTGAAGCTGATATCACCAAGCTCATCGATGAAAAAAGATTTAATGATTAATTTTGCATATGAGTACATCTCTGAAAGAATTCCATTCACTTTTTAATACTGCCCCGACACTAGCTGAAGAAAAAAATGCGTTTGTCCAAAGAATAAATCAGACGATATTTTCGAAGGTTGTAAATTTGACCCACCCAACTTCATACGAAGTAATTTTTCAGGGTATTTGTTACGAACTTGGGGTGAACGGTGCAGATATGATAGCAAGACAAAACGCTAATAATTTTAGTGGACTCAGGAGAATCCCATCTCTTAGAAAAATTACAAATGATGATTTTGTTAAAACCTTACAGGTTTTGGTATTGTTATATAAATCTTTAAATACTGAATATCAACAGCAAACAGATGGCTATATCAGAATTGCCTTGGTCTCTGCAAATACAGATTTTGGTATCAGATGGGATGATGGAATGTTTTACCCATCCGGCGCGGGTGAGTTAGATGAAAAATTAATTGATGAAAATTTGCAATGGCTAAAGAATTATCCTGAACAGGCTACACAATTCAAAACAGCGTTGAATCATTTTCAAAAATCAACGAAAGATATTTCAGCAAGAAAAGATGCAATTACGAACGCATATTCCAGTATGGAAGGAGTGGCACAGCTTGTGTTGAGTAATAAAAAGAATTTTGATAATAATCTTTATGCTCTGATGGATCAGTTATCTTTACCAACTCAATATAAAAACATATTCAATTATTATAAAGTAATGGCAAACGAGTATAGTAGTAGACATGCTGGTACAGAATTCTCACATGAAGAAACAGAAGCTTTTATATATTTAACTGGAATTCTGATGAGGTTGTCGATTCAAAAATTGAAGACATAGATTTATATTTATCCCCACCACCCCTCTTCCCGCAATACTCAGAACGGTGTATTATCAGAGTATTGAATAGCCTTGCGGAAGTCTCCCCAAAAATTGTAATTGAAGAATAGAACCAACTCGAATAGATTGGTTTTTTATTTACTAATTTTTCTTCTGCACAACGAACCCCTCTCACATATTTGCAATCCCTAATAACAGGTTAACCAGAGACTCGAACGGATTTAAATCAATAAATCCATACCTATGGAAACCAAATTAGAGATCCAGTATCTCGCTATCGCAGACCTCAAGCCGGCAGCCTACAATCCTCGTAAATGGGATGATAATGCAATGACTCAAATCAAAGAATCACTCACGAGATTCGGAGTTGTCGATCCTCTTATATTAAACAGTGCTCCCAAACGAAAGAACATCGTCATCGGCGGACATTTCCGTCTCGCAGCCCTGAAGGAACTCGGCTACACGGAAGTTCCGGTCGTCTACGTACACATCCCAGACGAGAGTAAGGAAAAAGAACTTAATCTTCGCCTCAACAAGAACACAGGTGAATTCGATTTCGAGCTTCTCGCTGAATTCGATGAAGCATTTCTGGTGGATATTGGTTTCTCCAGTGAAGAACTGGATGATGTATTCATAACCGAAGACACTCCAGAAATCTTTGATTTGAAAAAAGAGCTCAACAAGCTCAATATTAAAGAAATTGAAATCAAAAAAGGTGATGTCTGGAAACTGGGAGACTCGAAACTCATGTGTGGAGATTCCACGATTGAATCTGACATGACAAAACTCATGGACGGAGAGAAAGCCACGATGTGTTTTACGGACCCACCGTACATTCTAGATTACTTGAGAGGTGGAACCAAACAAAAAGAAGGCGGTTTCGGTGCCAAGAAGAATAGACGCTATCTTGAAACCGATGTACTGCCAGATAACTTCACGGAACTTTGGATGCAGAATATCAATTCCATTGCGGGAGAGAACTTCTCCATTATTGTGTATGAGAATTGGAAGAATATACGGACCATCTGGAATGAGATGGAGAAATATTGGAAGGTAAAAAACATGATTGTGTGGCACGTTCCTAATCGCATGCAGGGATTTGCAGCCAAGGGCAAATTCTTCAACAAACATGACATTGCCATGGTCGGGGCAACTGAAGGAATCAAAGTAACAAGTGTTGCTGAAGGTGAACTCCTTGAGAACGAGTATGAAACCGCGCTCTATGCCATTCAAGGCAAACCACACTGGGAGTCATATGAGAAAGGAAATAAGTATTGTCCCACCGATTTCATCGATTACAAATCCGCAGATGAAAAATCCTCAGGACAAGGAGTCATATTTGGTACCAAGCCTCTTGAGATTCTTATCCCATACATCAAGGTCCTCACCAGACGAGGGGATCTGATTGTTGAACCATTTGGTGGAAGTGGGTCAACCCTCATTGCAGCAGAGAAAATGAACCGTCGATGCAACATCATGGAGAAGTCTCCCGTATACGCGGAGGTCATTCGAAACAGATGGCAAAAACTGACAGGTAAGTCAGCAACCAAATTGTATGAAAGCTAAACATTCTTCTTCGTACTATAATACAGAGCGTGAGAGTACGAAGAAGAAAAAGAAACGCTTACTTGAGGCACTTGAGCAAACATCGTTGATTAGTCTTGCTTGTCAAAAAGCAGGAATTGCTAAGGCAACCTATTATCGCTGGATTGGCGAGGACTATGAATTCTTTATTGCAGCTCAGAATGCACTCTATGATGGGAATGAGCGCATAAATGATCTTGCAAAATCTAAGATGATCGAGGATATAGCGCAAGGAAACATAGATACCTCATACAAATGGCTTAATCGTCGCGATCCAACGTTCTCAGGAAAACCAGCGCCATATCTGCGCGAAGGAATTATGTCACAAGTAGATTCCGAGTCTGAAAAAACACTGCAAAGTGTATGGAAGATGTTTGTAGACCGGGTCCGACAAATCAAGAAAAAGATGAAAGATGAAACAGAAGATCGGACCAAACAAGATGAAAATGATTCTACTGAGTAACGACCTGGCAATCCTTCAAAACCACATTAATCAGTTTACTTGGTGCACTGCCGACCAATACCACCTTCTGATTCTTCTTCAAATTAACCAAAGTGCCTGCGTCAGATTTATCAAACATGCACTGTACGGCTGAAATGAATTCATTGCGGGATTGGAGGGTCACATAGGGAGATTCAAGAATATCTGTTCCAATCGTATCAATGGTGCCTGATACTTGAAGGCGTTTGTTCGCATACTTCTGCTGCGTCGCCACTTCGTTGGTTTCAAATTCTTCGTACAATGCAATCGCAGTCATTTCAACTGGTGGCTCAGCTGGTTGTGAAACTGCAGCGGTATTTGGTGCAGTCGAAGTCGACGGCTTATCTTCGGCTAATGATCCAACGATCATGATAAATAAAAAGACTCCGATGATTCCTGTAAGAACCTTGTGTCTTTGGAACCAATTCTTCTGCGTTTGTTCTCCATTCATATGAATATGAATTAGTGAATAATGCAATTGAGAATGGAGGATTTTTGTAGATACAAAAAAGGTCCTCCGACGGCGACGCACCACTTACGCAATGCGCCTTACACCCTTTCGAGTGTAAACCTAACCTACAAGTACCGGTCGGAAGACCGTTTCTGTAGGTTAGGGTTTCTGGCCATACCCTATAGAGTGATCCATAGGGGTTAGGTCCAATTCATCAATTGTAGGGCTATCTTAGCAGAACAAAGCCTAAAAGTGAAGTCGAGTTACCTACAGCTTGCCAACAATAGGGTATAGGCAAAGAGGAAAGGTCGCGTCATTAGTATAGGTACTATGAATGAGCCTATAATAGAACAACCAGTACGCTATTGCCTCTATGCGAGAAAATCGACGGAGTCAGATGAGAAACAAGCGCTCTCAATAGATTCTCAAATTAATGAAATGAAACAACTAGCTGTTCGGGAAAATCTCATGATTACTGAAGTGAGGCAAGAAAGTCATTCAGCAAAAGAATCAGGGACACGACCAGTATTCAAAACAATTCTCGAAGATACAAGAAAGGGGATATTCACCGGAATCATTGCATGGGCGCCCGATCGTCTCAGTCGTAATGCAGGGGATCTGGGGTCAGTCGTAGATTTAATGGATCAGGGATTATTAAAAGAAATTAGAACATACAGTCAGAGATTCACCAACAATCCAAATGAGAAGTTTCTTTTGATGATTCTGGGATCTCAAGCAAAACTCGAGAACGATAATCGTAGTATCAACATAAAACGAGGAATGCGTGCGCGATGTGAAATGGGACTCTGGCCTGGGGTAGCTCCCGTAGGGTATTCAAATGAAAAGAGAATAGATAAACCTTGCAGTGTAATAGTCGACCCAGAGAGAATGCATACGGTAAGACAGATATTTGAGAAAGTTGCGTACGAAGGATGGAGTGGAAGAAAAATATACCTTTGGCTCAAGGAAATTAATTTCACATCAAGAACAGGGAAATATATTACCGTCTCAAATCTTTTCACGATTCTCAAAAACACCTTTTACTACGGTGTTTTTGAATACCCAACTGGAAGCGGCACATGGTACACCGGAAAGTATGAATCGATCATTACGAAAGAATTATTCGACAGAGTACAGCTAGTGCTCAAAGAGCATCAGACGAATGCAACTATGAAGAAGAACAAAGAATTTGCTTTTACAAGATTAATGACCTGTGGAAATTGTGGTTCAGGGATTACTGCTGATGAAAAATTCAAGCACCAGCAGAATGGAAATGTGCATCGGTACGTTTATTATGTATGCACGAGGACAAAGGATCAAAACTGTAGAGGAGTAAGTATGAATGAAAATGAGATTATTAAACAATTATCCGAGATGATAGATAAAGTTAGTCTAGATAAATTAGGTATAAAAAAGAAACTAGAAGATGAGTTGGATCGGTATAGTCATTTTAGATACGCGGTACTGGGTTTAGAGGAGAAGGAATTGGAGAAAAAGAAAGGAATAGATATGAAGAAGTATGCTAAGTATATCTTGGAGAAGGGGGATCTACATGAAAAGCGTAATCTACTACAATCAATCAAAAGTAGTTTGGTGATAGTAAATAAAGAAGTGATTTTGCGATAGTTTGTGAGCTAAATTTACCTTAATTCTACTAGTCAAAGTCTTGTTCTTATATTATAAGAGGTGCTATAATGAAATAAAATTATGTCCAAGAAAGACATTGAGAAAGAAAAATATAAAGCCATCGACCTTTTTGCTGGTATTGGTGGAATGAGATTAGGCTTTGAAAAAGCTCATTTTGACATTGTTTATTCAAACGATTTCGATAAAAATGCGTGTAAAACTTACAGAGAAAATTTTGGAGAAATTGATGAAAAAAACATTAAAGATGTAGACGTTGATACGATACCAGATTTTGACGTTTTACTAGGAGGTTTTCCGTGCCAACCATTTTCAATGATAGGCAAGCGTAAAGGCATGGATGACGAACGCGCAAAGTCTTTTTTTCATATAATAAGAATTTTAGGGGCAAAGCAACCGCGCGCTTTTGTGCTGGAAAATGTTAAGCATTTACGTCTTTATAATAAAGGACAGGTTTACGATAGAATAAGAAAAAATTTAGAGTTAATGGGTTATAAAGTCAGAGAAGCGGTACTCGATTCAAAGGACTATGGAGTGCCTCAACATCGACAACGTTTATACATTGTCGGTTTTCTTGATCATGATATCGAGTTTGAATTTCCAAAGCCAGGTAGGAAACAAGCTGTACTTTCAGAAATACTAGAAAAAGGAAAAGTTGATGAATTTTACTATCTTTCCAATAAGTATTATCAAGGCTTGGTAAAACACAGAAATCGTCATGAGAAAAGTGGGAACGGGTTTGGTTTTGAAGTACTTGATCCTAGAGGAATTTCAAATACGCTAGTAGCAGGAAATATGGGCAGAGAAAGAAATTTGATTCAGGATGCTCCAGTCGAAAAAAACAAGTGGGGGATTAGGCGTGTGACAGTCAAGGAATGCATTCGATTACAAGGCTTTCCCGAAAGATATAAGTTTCCAGTTGCCATAACTCAAGCTTATAAACAGTTAGGTAATGCTGTAACAGTTAATGTTGCAAAAGCAGTCGCAGAAAAAGTAAGAAAAAGTCTGATTACTGCAGATCTTAAGAAAGTAGAAGCTATTAAGGATGCCTTAGGTGATTTTACCCCAACGACTTTCAACCATCAAAATACCAGTCAATTGTTTAAAACAGCCGCCACACAACACTCGCCTCTCCTTAGTAATAAATAGGTCTTTTTTATATTTTTGTATTGCCTTTTTGCGGTCAATACTACAAACCGCACAGATAGGATTTTCTTTTAATAAACTTTCCCGTCGTTCACCTCTAAAGACACCTTTACATTGTTCACAGTACCCCCTTTTAAAGTGGGGTATTATTGTCGTTCCACAACCTCGACAGTGAATATATGCTCTGCTCCATCGGGCTTTCTTCTCCCGTCCTTTTTGTTCTATGATTTTTACTACATCTGGAAAATGTTGTGCTAATTTTTGTGTTGATAGACCGACCTCTTGCGCAAATTCTTGTATTGAAGTGTGTGAGTTAGCTCTAACTAAATAATCTGCTAATAATTTTACTCGCTCTTCTTCGGGCATAGAATTTCTTGCACGAAAATGAGAAGTTCTTTCGTTACTGAATACCTCTTGAACGTCCATTTCAAATCCATCTCGAACTTTTGTGCCCACTTCTTTCAAAATGGCTTTTTTAATTATTTGCCTTACTCTTTCTCTGGATAATTTTTTGTCATTACCAATCTGATTTAATGACATGCCTTTACGGTATTCTTCTAAAAACTCTTTTTCTCGTGGCGACAGCTCTAGATTTACAGGTGGGACATCACGAACGGTGACCTCAATAGTTTCTTCAGGCTCAGGTCGTTCGTAGCTTGTTCGAGAAAAAACATCATCTTCATTTGTCGGTATTTGTAGAGTAGGTTCCAAGCTCCTTATATTGCCTAAAATCATCTTCATTCGTCCATGAAATCTACTATCCTGTTCTATCTTATTGGCAATTTTTCGACATGCGTGCATTATAGTCGTGTGGTCTCGACCACCTAAGATTCTTCCGATAGCTGGGAAAGATGACGTTGTTAAAAGTCTTAAACAATAAGCAATAACCATTCTTGCCTCGGCTATTCTTTGTAACCTATTTTGTTGCATTATGTCATCGATTTGCAAATTGTAGTCGTTCGTAACGACAGACAATATGATTTCTTTGATCTCCATACAATTTTATTCTGTTGGTATAAATTCTTCTTCAAAGAAAAATTTACTAAGGTCATTTACAGCGGCACTATGTACTTTTCGAGCTAGTTCGTCCATTTCATTATCAACCCGGTCGACCCTAAAACCTTCGGGGTCTTTCCTCTGTAATTCATGCAACATTTGTTTAGAGAAAATATCTACATAGCGTTGAAAGAGATAATCGCGCCAACGCATAGAATGATCTGAGTTTCTCTCTAAAATTCCTTTTGCTAAAGGACCTTGAGTGTTAATCCAGTAGATACCCTCTTGAGCATCTTGAGGCCTCTGGTAAACTAGAGGGTCGCGTTCCGTCAAGGTAAGCTGACCTCCTGGGGCAATATTCAAAGGGTCAGGGTCCGTGCCAGAAAGTAGAACCTGCGGAGTTTTTGGTTTTTTGTCCTTTTCCCTACTCGAAGCATCTATTACTGTTACCGACATTTCAGCTTTTAGTTTACCCACCGAAGCAAATAATCTGGCTTCTTCGCCAATTTTTTTACCTTTCAGTAAGAAATTAATAACAGCCACGGTCTCACCATTCTGAGTACTTTTAACGTGTTCATCACGTATTGTTATTTTCTCTTCACTACATTCTATCTTGTCTGAAGATGAACTGATTTTAATGATACTTCCTATTGGTATTGGATTTGGTACAACTGCTTTAAGTGTAATACGTTCTTCCTCATCCACAACAATCTTACATTCAGGTATACTGAAATCAAAACCATTTTGGGGGAGTTCCAATATTTTTTTAATTTTGCCAGTATTACCACCCATATTCGATCCACCACTCCCGCGTAATAATTCACCCATGAACTTACTCATGAATTGATCTTTCCATTTATTTAGAAAGTCATTGTATGCAGCTGAAATTTGTTTACGATCCGCTTCTTGCTCTTTACGCTCCAATTTAGCAATTTCATTTGCGTACTCGTCGATAGATTCTCTCAGCCAAATTAAGAGTGCGTTTGCTCGTGGATTATTCTCTACCAATCTTGATCGATCATTTTTTACTGCATCCATCTCTGGATCTTCTAAGATAGAGCACTCACATTCACCGTAAATAAAGGAAGCTTGTGGAAATGTTGTGACACCTAGCTCATAAATTTGATAGGAAGCGATTACACCAACTTCTCCAATGATATCTATACGATTTAGGTCGGCAGCTCGACTTCCTTTTCCAAATGCTTCTTCTGAGGTTTTAAGAATTAAATTTCCAGTCTTATATTTCAGATTTGCCATTTCTATTTCTCCTCTCCCATTTCCTTCATTACCAGGTAAAGTTTTAGGAATTTCTAAAACTTTCGGTTCCTCAAAATTAGCGAGTGGTTTTATGATATCTGGTTTAAGTAAAGTATAGTCTGAGAAATTATTGTGAGTAGCCCACACATTGATATGCTGGAGTATTCTACGTGCTTGCGGATGGTTCTTTAGTTTTTCCACTAGTCGATCAAATTTAATTGAATTTTTCATTTTCGATGGTCCAACTCCGCGTACAACCGTAAAACCAGTTTTACCAGCCACTATCTGCTCTTTTACATTTTTTGGAAAAACAATGTTACTAATTTCAGCTATATTTAATGCTGTCTCAGGTTTAATGGATTTATTTTTGTAACCATCTGCAAATCCATATTTTTTATTTTCATTAAAACCAAAAATGCTGATTTTTCCATTTTTATAAGTAACAAAATGAGAACGATCAAACATTTGTCGCATATAAAATTTCCCTCCATTTCCGTGTCCACCATATACGCGTCTCTTCAAGCCTCTTTTCGCAGCCTCAGGGTCTCCCCAACGTTTAAATGCCTTGTCAATGTCGGTATCGGACATTCCGACAAAATCAATACACTCAAAAATTGCGTTATCTTTTGTTCCATCAAAAAAACGAAATAAAATGTGTTGTTCACTATCAGGGATATCCGCACGTGTGTATGCATCTTTAGAGTTTTTTAGTAACTCAGCCAAGCCTTTTTCGTGATCAAATTTGAATTCGTTACCAATGATATCAAGGAGATGGTCATCAATGATATTTGGTTCCTCAATAATTTTAAGTTTAGTTTGTGACATATTTTTGAATTACTTTGATTTGAAAAAAGAAATTATCCCCTTAAATTTTTCAGTAAGAAATTTATCGTACTTACAAATTTGTTCATGAGACGGGGGAATACTTTTCTGTTTACCTAATTCCTGGATAGCATCGTGTACAGTTTTAATTCTACCCAAAAAATCATTACGAGGTGTGCGTGGTGTAACTCCAAAGTAAGTATAAAAATCTGTATCAGTTATTTTTTCTTTCTTATCTTTTGTGAATAGTATGAAACCCTCCAAAGATTCAATTCTTGAAACCTCTTTTTCTGTATACCGAGAAAGTCTTCCGTTAGAAGTCAGGTTTTTGCCCTTTGTTAGGTTAGTCAATTGCTCTGCAAAAGATATACCACGATCTGTGAGAGAAAAAACTTTATTATTTGCTTCAATCAAACCACGTTTTCTAAAATCGTAAAGTGGTTTATGTACCAAATCGCCAGAATCAGGGAATTCTGGATACCCCCGGAGGTGAAAGTCATCATTAAATTTTTTGAAAACTGCAACTACTATATCCTCATATTTTAAATTTTTCTTTGATCCGCCACTAATTTTGTATATCACCAGCATGATTTTTTCAGCTCGAGATAAATTTGTAAAATTTTGTACCATATCATTTTAATGAAAATTTAGTAGGGCGTGAACGATGAAAGCGTATCTTTGTAATACGTAATGATTCTTCTATGGCACGGAAGATTTTTGTAACCTCGTCATCGGAGTATTGGTAAACGCTTTTATTTGAGCAGTTTCCCAATATTCTTATTGCCTTTAAAATAGCCTCAGTTCGTCGTTCCGCAACTCTCTTGAAGCGGGCACTACGGTCTTCCAGCGTGCTTTTTTTATTCATATAGTTAAGTAATTTATGTAAATAGTGAAGGTATTTACATTAAATATACCACAATTTATTTTATTGTCAATATTTAACTGTTTTCCTAGGGTAAAATAATTAAGCTATTGAATACTAAAAAACACCCGAAATTCGGGTGTTTTTTGATGGGGGATGACTAGCGGTCACCTCCAGGGGGTGTCCAACAGTGTGCTCAGGAGAGGACTCGAACCTCCATGCCTTTCGGCGCTACCACCTCAAGGTAGTGCGTCTACCAATTTCGCCACCTGAGCTCAAAACCGCTTACATAGAATGCCACAATATTTTCCATTAGTCAAGGCTTTTTAGTTTGCTTAGACACTTAATTCTTGGTACACTTAAGCCATATTTTACTTTATGAAACGTTCCGAAGGAATGCTCATGGTGCTTCAGGTGCCACTCGACTACATCCTCATCTTACTCGCAGCAGTCACGGCATACGGCATACGTTTTTTGCCCTTTTTTGTTGAACTTCGAACCGTGCGATTTGATCTTACGCTACCTGAATTTTTTATACGTGCCTCTATTGCAGGATTGGGTATGGTACTCATATTCGCGCTCGACGGACTCTATACTCCTGATCCAAATAGAAAACTCGCCGACGTATTGAAACGTGTCGCGGTGATGTCTACGGTAGGTCTCGGATTCGTAGCGCTTGGTATTATATTCCTCTCTGCCCAATTCGAATCACGTTTTCTATTAGTGAGTACGTGGTTTTTCACGATTGTATTTGTATCGAGTGGCAGAATTCTCATGCGTCTTCTTCGAGGTGTCATGTATCGTCTGGGAGTAGGACTCCGAAAGGTGATAATTGTAGGGGATGAACATGTGGCCGAGCGTATCGGTGAAGAACTGGATCGGAGAAAAGAGCTTGGGTACCAGGTGCTTACGATTTCAAAAAATTTCACCGAAAGTGATGCGCGAAAATTTGGTAAACACGGGATTGATGAAATTATATTTGCACATCCGAGAGGTCGCGAAGCTGAGGCTTTGAAAATTATTGAATATTGTACTCGTCATCATATTGTGTTCAAATATAGCGCAGATATGTTTGCCGCATACGCAGCGAATGCTACGATTACGGCACTCGCGGGAATGCCGATGGTGGAATTGAAACGTACTCCACTCGAAGGATGGGGGAAAGTAATTAAGAGAGTGTCAGATATCGTGTTTAGTCTTATATTGATTATACTGTTTTCTCCTGTATTACTGCTTGTAGCATTAGTTATTTTTATAGAAACTGGACGACCAATTTTCTATAAAAATAAGCGAGTAGGATATCAAGGAAGAGATTTTTTTACCTACAAATTCAGATCCATGTATCAGAAAGATAGTACGGGTCCGCAATTTGGTAGGGCAGGCACCTTTGCTGAAAAAAGAGAAAAACAACTGATAGAAAAACAAAATACGCGCACTGGTCCGATTTATAAAATTGGAAATGATCCTCGTGTGACTCCAGTCGGGAGATGGATCAGAAAATGGAGTATTGATGAATTACCTCAGTTTTTCAATGTATTAGTTGGGACCATGAGCATCGTTGGTCCTCGTCCGCATCAGCCACGAGAAGTAGATCTCTACCGCGATGCATATCCGACCGTATTTGCCGTAAAGCCAGGAATCACCGGACTCTCACAAATTTCAGGTAGATCAGACCTTGAATTCGAAGAAGAAATGAGACTCGATGTGCTCTATATTGAACGCTGGACCTTGTTCCTTGATTTGATTATTATGCTCAAAACTCCGTTTATTCTTTTCAAAAAAAGAAAGGCGGAGTAAGTCATGATAACGGTAATACTTCCAGACAGTTGATGTATGTAGTAAAGAAATGATAGAGTAGGGTCTTGAATGTTAGACGTATGGTTGTATATCTATGAAAATCGCCCTCGTACATGATTATTTAGCTCAAGACGGAGGAGCAGAGCGAGTACTCCTCTCCCTGCACCACATGTGGCCCGAAGCCCCTATTTTTACGTTATTTCACCAGAAAGGATCAGTAAGCGGCTTTGATGGTGCAGACATCCGTGAATCGTATATTTCCCGCCTTCCTTGGGGCAGAAAAAAGTATCAATGGTATTTGCCGCTCATGCCACAAGCATTTGAATCTTTTGATTTTACCGGGTTTGATGTGGTGATTTCCTCAACGAGCGCTTTTGCCAAAGGCATTATTACACCTCCTGAAACAGTGCATATCTGCTACTGTCACACGCCTACACGATATCTCTGGACTGATACACAGGAATATATTGCTGATTTGAAATATCCAAAAGTAATAAAAATCTTCCTTCCTCAATTGTTTCATAAACTTCGAGTAGTAGATCAGCTCGCTGCAGGAAGAGTCGATAAGTTTATTGCAAATTCGCATACGGTACAAGAGCGAATTCTCAAATATTACCGACGTGAAAGTGAAGTGGTATTCCCGCCAGCTGATATGTCACATGCAACCATTGCAACTCCGATTGATGATTATTTTATTTCAGGGGGACGATTGGTGCCGTACAAACGATTTGATTTGATTATCGAAGCGTTCAACCGGCTCAAACACAAATTGATTATTTTTGGTGATGGTCCAAGCATGGAAGAGCTTAAAAAACGTTCAAAAGAAAATATTGTATTTACCGGAAGAATAAGTGAAGAAGAAAAAATGAAATTATTATCTCGAGCAAAAGCTTTTATCCATCCGCAGTTGGAAGACCTGGGTATTACTCCCATTGAATCTATGGCAAATGGACGACCAGTGATTGCCTATGGAGCGGGTGGAGCTCTCGAAACAGTTGTTGATGGAGTGACGGGAGTATTTTTCAATACGCAATCATGGAATGCCTTGTTTGAGGTGGTAGAAAAATTTGATCCTGCTGCATGGAATCCTGCCGTCATTCGAGCACATGCAGAGAAATTTTCTACCGCAGTATTTGAGGCCCGCATGAAGGAGATTGTCGAGCGTGTATATAAAGAACACGAGGGGAAAATTCCACAGTAATATGAAGGTTGCAATCGATATCAGGAATTTGGTCGAGGAAACCTTAACCGGTATTGGTTACTATACTCAATCGCTTGTTGGCGAATTGGTAACACATTCTTCAATCGAGTGGTATTTGTTTTATAATCAGGGGAAACGTGCCAAAGAACCAGATATATTACAAAAATTAGAGAGTCTCCCACACGTACACATCATCCGTACCAGATATCCAAATAAACTGTTCAATCTATTACTGTGCCTGGGTCTGGTCTCTCTAGACCGCGTCGTCTGTTCACGAGCAGGAATACAAAAATTAGATTGGATTTTTTTCCCCAATCTGGGATTTATTTCAGTTTCAAAAAAAACAAAAGTAATGCTCGCGGTGCATGATCTCACGTTTGCTCGCTTCAAGCAGTATTATTCACTCAAACGTTTGTGGTGGCATGCATTGTTGCAACCAGGACGCCTTATTGCTCGTGCTAATACGATTATTACTCCCTCACGAAGTACCAAAGAAGATCTGAGCTTGCTCTATTCTATCGATCATGCGCGGGTGCGTGTGGTACCACATGGGGGACTTGCCGAGGGGGTAGAAATAGGTGAAAAAGAACCCTTGTCTGAGTCGAGGAAGCGTTATTTTTTGGCACTTGCAACTATTGAGCCCCGGAAAAATTTCGAAGGAATTATTGCTGCGTATAAAGAAAGTGGTCTGCATGCGCAGGGGGTAGAGCTCATAATCTGCGGAGCACTCGGGTGGAGATATCGGGAGAGTGTGCAAAAATTTAATACTACTCCCGGAGTCGTGTATCGGGGATATGTGGATCATGCAGAGAAAAAGAAATTACTGTCTGGTGCTCTGGCGCTGGTATATCCTAGTTATTATGAAGGATTTGGACTTCCGATTCTTGAAGCATTTGGATATGGAGTGCCAGTCATTACGTCAGACCGATCATCGCTTTTGGAAGTATGCGATGGTGCTGCGTATCTCGTCCGCCCACACATTACCTCAGACATAACGCATGCAATGAGAGATTTGGCGCACAGTCCTGCACTTCGAGAATGGTATGCGGGGAAAGGTAGAGAACGTGCCGGAAAATTTTCATGGAGTGCTGCATCTGACACGGTGCTCAAATTATTACACAATTTCTAGTATGAAAAAAATTGCAATTGATGCCCGAATGTATGGAAAAGGATTTGGGCTTGCTCGATATGTAGAATCTCTGGTGCATGGACTTGAAAAAAGCGAGTCAGAATTTTCATATACTCTCTATCTAAAACCTGAAGAAGTAAAAAATTATCGAGATAACGGGGGGAAATTCGAAGTCATCGAAGCGCCGTTTCATTGGTATGGGTGGGAAGAGCAAACCTCGTTTCTATCACTGCTAAATAAGGGTAGTCATGATCTCGTACATTTTCCACATTGGAATGTGCCGATTGGATACAGACGTCCATATATTGTGACGATTCACGACCTGATTATGTTTCATTTTCCGAGGTACGAAGCAACGACGAGAAGTCGCCCCGTATTTTGGCTCAAAGACAAAGTACATCGTTTTGTCGTAAAACATGCCGCGCGTCGTGCGGTAGAAATTATGACGACCAGCGAATTTACCAAGAGGGATATCGTGGAACATTTACTTGTTCGCGAAGAAAAAATTTCAGTCGCGTATCAGGCCCCGTATCATGACACTAAAAGTGTTCAGGACTGGGGAGTAGTGCAGTCGAAATTACAGATGGAAAAACCATATGTACTCTATGTCGGGGCTGCCTATCCACACAAAAATTTGGAACGATTAGTTGAAGCATGGTCCGCGGTTGCTCCGAATGTTCCAGATTATGAACTCGTGTTAGTCGGATCAAAAAGCATGTGGTATGAAAAGTTAGAAGCGCATATTCAGGATTTGAAAATTCCTCGTATTCGACTACTTGGATTTGTAGAAGATGAAGACTTAACCGAGCTTTATCGCCATGCAACGGTGGTAGTTTTTCCTAGTCTCTACGAGGGATTTGGGCTCCCGGCTCTCGAAGCTATGAGTATGGGGGCGCCCGTACTAGCTTCCTCCTCTAGTTCTCTCCCCGAAGTATTGGGAGAAGCTGCATACTATATCGATCCTATGGATGCAAGTCAGATCGCGCATGGATTGGAGCGTGTGTTACTAGACCATGATATGCAGATTGAATTGAAGGTTAGAGGTAGGGAACAAGCGCAGCTTTTTTCACCTTTAGTGTTCATCAAAAAAACGCTCAGCGTATACGAGAAAGCATTTCAAAATAAAACGTAGACACTTGTACACAACAAGTATTCAAAAAGCGGTGAAAACTGTAGCTACAGAGAGAGCAAATATGCTATACTCCGTACATGCTTGATGTGTTCCCATGCCGCAACAAAAATATACTTCATCAAATAAAAAACGCGCACCTCTTCGTCGCTGTGCTACGTGCGACAAAATAGGACATAATGCGCGCACCTGTATCGAAAATGGAGTGAAACAATCAACTCCTGTTTCTGGTATTCCGATTACAGTTACAAAGACTGCGCCTGTTGAAATACCAAAAATAGTTACCAAAAAAAATAAAAAATCATCCCGTTCAATTTCGGTGAATGTGATTCCAGGTGTAGCACCCGTGTCACCACATGTGGTATCACTTAAAAATGAAGAGTTGGAGAGTGCGTGGAAAAATCTCGAGGTCTATAGTCCTAAAGTAACCAAAAAATCCATACGCCGAGCAATAGATGTGGCACAATTGGTGCGCCAGGCAAATCATCCTCGCGGCAAAGAAAAAAATAGTGAAGCAATAGAAACACTCAAAAAACCTGCAATTGACATTCTCAAAGAAATTGCGCGTCTCGAAGGTGTGAGAGACGTGGAGATTACGATTACTCCTCGAATTGGAGCGAAAGTATCTCGGGCAAGCACGGAATCATCTGAAAAATCGGCAGCATTCATCGTGGGGTCAGAAAAACCTCGCTCTTTGGTACTCTCTTTTAGAGAGCAGGTGATACAAAAAAAGGATAAGATAAAGCAATCATTTCATATCAAAAAATTTGTAATCTCGTTACTTGTCTTGGTCACAGTGGCCGCAGCTCCATTCCAGGCACTCGGGTATTATCGTGATGTTGAAAAAAATACCAAGGATATTGTTGCTGAGAGTACGAACGCATTTTTATCATTACAAGCTTCGACTGTTGCCGCCTTCAATCAAAATTTACCTCAGGCTGAATCAGACTTGAATAGCGCCCTCAATTCGTTTGGTACAGCTAGAACCATGGTGGATAAGGAATATAAAGCTCTGGTCTATGTACTGGATCTATTGCCAATAGTCGGGACCAAGATCAAAAGTAGACAAGAACTATTGGAAGCAGGGCACTACCTAGCACTTGGCAATGCATATCTTATTAAGGGTATTAATGAAGTGAGTGTTGCAACAAATGCTTCAAACATTGATCGCCTGAAAACACTTCGGGTACATATCAGAGGGGCACTTCCACAATATACCGAAGCTCTAGAACGTTTGGATAATGTAGAGCCATCATCTCTTCCTCCTGAATACCAAGAATCATTTGGTGAATTTCGAGAATTATTTCATGCATTGGTAGGTGACATTCAAAATGTATCAGATGTAATCTCGGGCTTGGAGTTGATGCTTGGAAGTGATGGGTTTAAACGGTATTTAGTCGTATTTCAAAATCAGTATGAGCTTCGTCCAACGGGTGGTTTCATCGGAAGTTTTGGAGTGATTGATGTGCAGAATGGAAAAATTTTGAATATCGATATCCCAGGTGGAGGAAGCTACGATTTGCAAGGACAATTGAGTGCACATGTGTTGCCTCCGGTTCCACTTCAGCCTATCAATAAGCGATGGGAATTTCAGGATGGCAATTGGTTCCCAGATTTCAAGGCTACGGGGGAAAAGCTCGCATGGTTTTATCAGAAGAGTAGAGGTACGACGGTTGATGGAGTCATTGCAATCAATGCAAGTGTGCTTGAACGGCTCGTACATATTATTGGGCCTATTCAAAACGAACAATATGATCTCATGCTTACGAGTGAATCAGCAATCAAAGACTTGAGCTACGAAATTCAATCCTACGAGAATACTGATGGTACAAATAAGCCAAAAGCAGTACTCTCAGTATTATTCGAACAAATCACTGAAGTAATGAAAACGATACGGCCTGAGCAATTGATTTCAATGGTTACTGAACTTTCAGATGCATTAAGTGAGCGTGAAATCCAAGCATATTTTACAGACAATCGCGTGCAATCATTTGCTCGTTCATACGGATGGAGTGGGGAAATAATTCAGAGTGAAGAAAATCAAGATTATTTGATGGTTGTGAATGCAAATATTGGAGGAGGGAAGAGTGATGTAAATATCGTACAAACCGTAGAACACCAGGCAGTAGTCGAGAGTGATGGTTCAATTGTGGATACGGTAGTGGTTACTCGGAAGCACGAGGGGCGTGATGAGGCAACCTTATTTGGTCAGCCTAACAGTAGCTACATTCGTATCTATGTGCCAGAAGGCGCAGAATTATTGGATGCAGGTGGATTTGTGTATCCCGATGAATCATCGTTCCATGTCGCGCCCGACTGGTATGAGAAAGATGTTGATCTCTCAGAGCATGAGGTAGAAGAAGGGGTGCATCGAGGTTCAGGAACAAGAATCGTGAAGGAGTTTGGCAAAACATCATTTGGAAATTGGATCGTGACATACCCGAATACTGAGACCAAAATTTACTTCACCTACCGACTACCTTTTAATGCGTTTAAGGGTAAAGATGATTCCACTGAGGGTGAAGGAATTTTGAAAGAATATATAAGTAAGTTATCACAAGCAGCACGCGGCACCTCCAAATACAGCATCGTAATTCAGAAACAATCTGGTATCAATAGTGAATATACGAGTACGGTTATCTATCCCGATCACTGGCGGCCAGTGTGGAAGACGAGTGATGATATTCAGCTCTCTCTCAATGGAGCCTCAACTCATGGTATACTAGAAGAGGACGAAGTATTCGGAATTGTGATGAAGCAAGAATAATTTTTTTATCTTATGGCACACGAAAAAAATCCAAAAGATATCGAGGATGTAGAAGAGCTCGAACGTGAATGGAACAATGATACTCCTGGTCATGAAGATGAGGATACTCTTAAGGTTGAGGAGCCTAAACATGGTGAATTTGTAGAACATGATTTGGAAACAGGGGAAAAAATAGAAAAAAAATCCGCCTTGGGTGGAAAGAAAAAAGGAAAGCATGTAGTGAAACATGAAAAAAAGAAAAAACATGCACATGAAAAAGTAGTAGCGTCTGGCGTTGTTGAAGATTCTATTGAGGATGAAGTAATGATAGCCCCAACAGAAGATGGTGGCGGTCGGGGAAAAGTGATTGCAGATCAGCTTTCTCAGATTTATGAAAATAGTGATGGGTCCATGCCAGACATGAAAACATTTGAGAGTAGAAAAACGAGTAGATTTGTCCGTGCATTAATGGTTTTTTTGATTTCATGTTTATTTTTTGGAGCATCTGCATGGGTAGGACTTTTTGTACTTCAACCAAAATCACAGTTTTCTGAAACCGATGTAACACTAGAAATTTCTGGAGAAGATAGTGTGCTTGCAGGGAGTGAAGTGACATACCGAATCCGATATCGAAATGCTCAGAGTGTCTCGCTTCATGATGTGGTGCTCGAAGCGCGTTTTCCTGGAGGATTTAGAATCACTACGACGACGAGACCAGGGGATGATGAGTCAAATGGGAAATGGACTTTAGGTACTCTTGATCCAGGGAGCGGAGGATATATTGACGTAACCGGAAGATTTTTTGGTGATAGTGGCGGAACACAATCAATTCGAAGCTTTTTATCTTATAAGCCAGATAATTTTACCTCTACTTTTCAGGCAGTAACCACGAAAACGATTCAAGCAAAAGCAGATGCAGTGACACTGGAAATTGGTGTAGCAGAGAGTGTCCCTCGCGGTGGAAAAACTCCACTCACTATTACGATTACGCCTACTCCGGATGTAGTGCTTGAACATGTAGAGCTCAGTTGTGATTCACTCGATTTTACTCCAGATATCAAGAGTACTCCTGCTTCAAAAGAAGGTTCTCCTTGCTCATGGACTTTTGATGTGATACGCGAAAAAACAGTGATTGAGCTCACTGGTATGTTTGCTAGTCCAACATCTTCAAGTGATTTTGCAATCGAGCTGCGGGGATGGGAGAATGCAGATCGTATAGGGGAAGGGTTTATACTCGGTAGTGCGCAAAAGAATGTCGTATTGACTGAGTCAACTACGAATGTAAGTCTGGTCATTAACGGTGGAGCAGGAGATACGACTATTTCTCCCGGAGAAACAATGTCTGCGAGTATTGTTGTTCAAAACAAAGGAGAAACACCGTTGACTGATGTAGTAATTGAAGCGGTGATTGACGGACCATCATATAGTAATCGCAGTATTTTAGGGTGGCAAGATTTGGTGCTTACCGGAGATGCTAATGTAGGTGGGGAACAACTAACCCCAGACACCAGACGTGGAAAAATAACCTGGAACAAACAATATGTTCCTGAACTCGGATCAATTGCTCCTGGCAAGGAGGTTCGGGTGGATGTTTCAATTCCAATTCGCTCGGGGGAGCAGATTACTCTCGGTAACTTTACTACGAATAATATTGTATTTGCATCGAGCTTTACACATGGAAAAACAGATGAACGCAAAACAATTTCTTCAAATCAAATTAATCTAACGCTCGTGTCTGATTTTGCACTTAAAACAGAGTACGATCTTACTTCTACGAGTGGATTAGCTGGAACCTACGATATTTCATGGAGACTTACCAATTCATTCCATGGTTTGAAGAATATTAAACTAGAAATGGATCTGTATGGCGATGTGGAAGTTGATTCAAGCAAATTTACGGTCGCTGCAGGTGAGATGAAATATGATGAGACAAACAAGCGTATTACGTGGACTATACCTGAAATGCCAACAAGCGTTGATATTCTTTCAGCTGAATTCCCAGTAATTCTAAAAGCCGATAATCCTACACAAAAAGATCTTGCATCAAAGGTGCGTATGAGTGCTGATGATCAGACGACGAATGTAGTGATAAAAAAAGTAGGGGATGGGATTACGTTGAGATAAAGATTAAAAAATAAAGATTGAAGATTAGGAGAACGTATATACGAAAATCTTCAATCTTCTATTATTCTATGATTAAACTTGGAAAATATAGGCACTACAAAGGTCATATATGCAATGTGATTGGTATTGCAAAGCATAGTGAAAATCCTGAAGAGGAATTGGTTGTATATTCTCATCCTGATGAGAATGGTGTCGATCAGCTCTGGGCACGACCAAAAAGTATGTTTGTGAGTGACGTAGAAGTTGGGGGAAAAACAATGAAAAGATTTGAGTATGTAGGAGAGTAGTTGTTACAAAATTTAAAAAAACAGTCTTGAGTGTATCAAGACTGTTTTTTTATATGGTGCCTCCAGAGGGAATCGAACCCCCATCAACGGTTCCGAAGACCGTAGTTTTATCCATTAAACTATAGAGGCATGGTAAGTTAAAAGGCATAAGTAATAAAATTACTTATACGTTTGTAACTAGTGGGTTGCCTGGGGATCGAACCCAGGACCTTGGGCTTAAGAGGCCCCTGCTCTACCAACTGAGCTAGCAACCCGTGATGGAATAATGGCTCACGAATAAACGTGAGCGTGAGTATATATCAAGTTGTATGTAAAATCAAGAGGTTAACTGTCAGGATCTTACCCAATAGGATCATCATTTTTTCGAGGTGTGACCTGAATTTTTGGCCCTTTCCATGCTTTTACCTTCAAAGCTTCTTCAGCGGCAGCAGTTTGAGCTTCTTGTTTACTGGTTCCAAATCCTTCGGCAATTTTTTCTTTATTAAGAAAGATTCCAACGACAAAGTTTTTTGCATGATCAGGTCCATCCTCACTCATTACTTTGTATGTTGGGGTAATGCCCGTAATTTCTTGCGCTGCTTCTTGGAAGCGTGATTTTGCATCCATCCACAGTCCTTGTTCAAGAACTTCAGGAAGTTTGGTAATAATAAAACGAGTGACAAATTGTTCAGCCATTTCCCAGCCACGATCAAGGTATATTGAGCCAATCACTGCTTCAAGCGCATTCGCAAGAATATAGTCACGTGCTTTTACATTTGAATCCTTTGATTCACCATGACTCAAAAACAAAAACTGCTCAAGATTAAGTTCTCGTGCAACTCGGGCACACATGGTGCCGTTCACGAGTGCTGCTCGCCAGTTGGTGAGCTCTCCTTCAGGATTGAGATAGTTTTCAAATAAGAATTCAGTGACTGCGAGTTCGAGAATTGCGTCACCGAGAAATTCCAATCGTTCATTATGTCCGAGAGGGAAATCACGATTTTCATTGAGGTATGATCGATGAACAAATGCTTGTACCAATAGTTTTTTGTCCTCAAAGACAACTCCAATGGTATCTTCAATTTTGTGAAATTCTTTTTCTTCGTATACAGCGAGAGACATAAATGGGAAAAGCGGAAATGTCTAATTGTTCTAATTATTCTAAATAAAGTCTAAACAAAAAGTGCGTTGAAATTATTTTTTAGAATAATTAGGTCAATTAGTATAATTTAAGATTTATTTAGTTAACCGATATTACGTTTTTTCTTTTGGTTCCTCAGAATCATGTGCGACTTCCTTCACGACTCCTTTTTTTACCAAATCTTTGTAGAGTGCACCAAGTATTCCATTGACGAATTTTCCGCTGGTTGGTCCGCCGTAATTTTTTGCAAGTTCGATTGCTTCATTAATTGCAACTTTAGGAGGAACATCTGCGGCATTATAGAGGATTTCATAAATACCGATACGCAAAATATTTCGGTCTACTAGAGTCATCTGTTCGACCGACCAATGTGTTGCGTATCCGGCAATATGCTCGTCGATCTCTTTCTGATGTGCGATAACACCATCAATCAGAGACTCGACAAAAGGCTCATGTTCTTCAAGTCCAACACCGAATTCGTGCATCGTCTCCTTGATAATCGCAGGAATTGCAGCGGAAGGATTACCACGAAAATCCCATTGATAGAGTGTCTGCATGGCGATTGATCGGGCAAGGTGGCGTTTGGACATACTGCAAGTATTATTTAGCAGCTTTGTGTGCTCGAGCGAATCGTGCTTTTCGTTTGGTAGTATTTACGACGGTTTTACCTTTGTATTTACCAGTTGCTTTGTTTGCTCGATGAGGAAGCTGAGGATTGCCGGCTTCATCGTAGGTAACATGAACTTTAGTTAATCCATGATGTGCGCGGCGTTCTCTTTGTGAACGCTTGGTGCGCTGTTTTGAGGGGACTCCCATATACAGGTTGCTACATTAAAAAATAAGGGCCATCGAGTAATTCGATGAAATATAGCTTGAGTATAGCTAATTCCAGAAAAAAAATCAAGCCCTTTCTATATATTGCATCTACCCTCTAACTACGCTATGCTTACAGTACTATGTTACACACCGTATCTATTACCGACTCAGAAGCTCTTGATCGAGCTCTAGGAGCACTAAATAGTGGTTCTACCCTTATATATCCTACTGAAACATGCTATGGACTTGGCTGTGATGCGAGGAATAGTGCAGCGGTTGACCGTATTTTTAAGATTAAGGTGCGGGAACCTGATAAGTCAGTATTGGTAATAGTGCATGATATTTCAATCATAATGAAGTACGTTGAGTGGAATGAAACAATTGACGAATTGGCGCGTACCTACTGGCCAGGACCACTTACCATCGTCGCTCCGCTCAACACGTCGTATGTGGATGAATTGGCGCCAGGCGTGGTGGGTGAGGGGGGTACCCTCGCATTTCGGGTCACCAATCATCCGTTTGCTGCATCTCTTGCTCGAAGCTTGGGTGCTCCTATTGTCTCAACGTCTGCAAATATCAGTTCATATTCAAATCCGTACGATATTGACTATGTCATAGGGATGTTTGATGGACGTGAATATATGCCTGACTTGATTGTTGACGCAGGTAATCTACCACATCACAGCCCCTCTACTATTGTAAAAGTGGAGGCTGATGGGGCAAAGACAATTTTGAGGCAAGGTGAAATAATTATAGAAGATTAAAGACTAAAGATTATTGAATCCATATTGGGGGGTATGGAATACAAAGATTTTTATCAACTTCAAATTTGGAGGGATGGTTATGATCTCTTGATGAACGTGTATACCTGTACAAATGAATTTCCGGTACACGAACAATACGCACTTATCGCGCAAGTATGCCGGTCAGCAAATTCAATTATTGCAAATATAGCCGAATCACATGGTCGGTACTCATATGCTGATAAAATCAGGGTACTATACATTGCGCGAGGAGAAATCTTTGAAACTCGTAGTCATATATCTGTTGCGTATGGACGTAGATATGTCTCACTTGAAATGTTTACTCAATTAAATGCAGGTTACAAGAAATTAATAAAAGACATAAATTCATATATCAAAAGCCTTCAGAGCAAAAAATAATCTTCAATCTTTAATCTTCTATAGTATATTTATGAGTCTGTTGACCCCAACCCAAATCAAACGTTTGTGCGAAGAGTATTCCTTGTCCCCAAGTAAAAAATACGGGCAGAATTATTTGATTTCAGAGTTACCGGTACAAAAGATGGTTGAGGCGGCGGGTATTAAACCAGGAGATGTGGTATATGAAATAGGTCCGGGCTTTGGTATTTTAACCTTTGAATTATTGAAAGCTGGCGCAGTGGTGAGAGCATTTGAAATCGAACAAAAATTAAAACCATATTGGGAAAAATATCAAGCAGAGTATCCAAATTTAGAAATTGTGTGGGGAAATGTATTATGGCAATGGGATGAGTATGTAAAAAATGAAAAGCGTCCATATAAAGTAATTGCAAATTTGCCTTATCAAATTACGTCTGAAGTACTAGAAACCATACTTGAATCTTCCAATCAGCCAGAGCAAGTGATCTGTATGGTGCAAAAAGAAGTGGCTGAGCGTATTGTTGCTCGTCCGGGGGATATGTCTATTCTTGCTACCTCAATCCAGTATTTTGGAATTCCAAAGATTGTGGCAAAAGTATCTCGAGGATCATTTTGGCCGAGTCCCAAGGTGGATTCAGCGGTGATTTCAATTACACAGATTCAACCTCGAGCTGACAGTACGATTTTTTTTAAACTTGTTAAAGCAGGTTTTCATCATAAAAGAAAAAAATTGCTCAATAATATTGTCGAAGCGTACCATATACCAAAAACAGAGGTTGAAACGGTATTTGAAAGTCTCAATCTCAATTATAATATTCGGGCAGAGGAGTTATCGATTGAAGAGTGGGAAAAATTTTCAAAGTTACTCACAAGATAGTTTTGTGGGGTGTCTGAATTTTTGCTATACTTACGCTTGAATATATTTAAGCTCTGATTTCATGAATTCGTCGGAGCCTCGACAATTAGACTCTGCACAAAAGGCTGGATTTATTTCTTTGCTTGTTTTTGCTTTAGTGACCTTTTCATTTAGTTTTCTACATTTGAGAAACACGGTCTATGGTCGTTTTACGACAGCACAACAAACGTCTTCTGAATTACAACTCGGGGAATATAGTGAAACAGTTCGTCTGCAGAGTATTGATACAGACAAAGACACCTTGAGCGATTACGATGAGTTGTATATGTATAGCACCAGTCCCTATCTGCCTGATAGTGATAGTGATGGCAGAACTGACGCGACAGAAATTACTGAAGGCACTGATCCACTCTGTCCTGAGGGTGAGTCGTGTGGTGAAGGAGAATTTGGATCGGGTACGCCTGAGGAAATTTCACCCGAGTCACCGCTTCTAGAAGATAGCGCGACGCCAAGCGATATTGTGCTCCAGAGCCAGCTCGGCACTGCAAGTGGAGGAGCAATTGATCCAGAAGCCGTTGCTGCAATCCTCCAGGACCCCGTACAAATCAGACAATTGATCCTAAATACGGGAAAAATATCAAAAGAAGATCTGGACCGAATCGATGATGCAACCTTGAAACAACTCGCAGAAGAAATGATCAAAGAATATAGTGCTTCAGAAAATAATTCCTCAACCTCGACTGCTCAATAAGTATGTTTTTTCTCTCCAAAAGAACAAAGAAGCATTCAGTCATCGCTATTATTGCGGTGGTTGTAGTAGTGAATGTGCTTGGTTTTAATTTACTCCGTCCAACTCCGGTACGTGCGTTTGTCGACGTAAATCAGGGACTCAGAAACGTCACTGATAATATTGGTGATTCGCTGTTGGCTGCTGGACTGGGAGCTCTCGTTAATGGAGCATCGTATTTCATGCGAAAAATAGCGTATGATACGGCAAAATATATTGCTTCAGGTGGAAAAGGGCAGGGAGCGCTTGCATTCCAGGATGGCTTTGGTAGTTATCTGGGAAATGTTGCAGCAGATAGTGCGTTTGATGCGATTGATGAATTAGGAAAACCATTCGGTTTGAATATTTGTCAACCTCCCGATATACGATTACAAATTGGGCTTCAGGTCAGTATTTCAAATATTTTTGCTCAGGATGGTCCGCAGCCAAGTTGTACATACAATCAGTTTAAGGAAAAATGGGACAATGCACGTGATAGTTTGGTGGGTGATCAAAACTTACTTGAAAACTTCAATGTATCACTCAAAACTTCTCAAGGAAGTTTAGGAACAGCACTTTCAATTTTGGGAAAAGTAGACAGTATCGTTGCTAAGAGTGAGTTGGGGGCACAGTTGGAGCGACTTGAGGGTGGAGGATTTAAATCGATTACAGGACTTATTTCAGGTGAAATCAAAACTCCTGCGCAAATAACTCGTGAAGAAGCAACTGGACAATTGACCGCAACAGCTCAAACCAAATCGAGTGCCGAACAAATTGCTGGACTCTACGGAGCAGATGCTCTTTCCATTTTCCCCATGGCTTTGTCAGTATTTGCAAATACTCTCGCAAGTACACTACTTCAAAATGTGCTTGAGAAAGGATTATTACCAACCAAAGGTGATCCTTCATCAGTTGCTGATTTTTATGCTTCCACAGTGAACAGAAATCGTCAGATTGCAGAAACTGCATTCTCATACCTTATTGCAGGAATTCCACAAAGACCTTTGACTGCATATGACGTGGTCACTGAGTATAGTACCTGTGGTAGTAATCCTGGGCTTAATAATTGCGTCATGGATTCAGGTCTTGCTCAGGCTCTTGATCGTGCTCGACTGGGAACACCGCTTACGATTGGAGAAGCGATGTCATCGCAAAATAATTTACTTCATGATGATTGGTTGCTGATAGCAGATCATCTCGAGGGTATTGACCCAAGTGTAAGTAAAACAAATCTTACTAATACTAATTTAGAGTATTGTCACAGTTCTGCATACTGTATTTCTAATGTTGAAAAATTGAGAAAAGCTCGTATTTTACCTTTGGGATTTGAAATCGCCGTAATGAAATCTCCTCCAGATAATCCATGGAAATTAGGTGATGTGGTGAGAGGATTTAATACTTGTGATCCGAGTGGTAAGCCGAGCGATGCGTATCCATACTGCAAATTGATTGATCCTAATTGGATACTCAAAGCTCCTGAAGCTCGCTGTGAAGCTCGGGTGTCTGGTCCTGAACTGTTGACCGAATCTACTCCAACGAGACGCGAGGAATGTGTAGATTTTTCAACATGCCTTGAAACAGATGAGAATGGTCAGTGTAAAGGTTTTGGGTATTGCACCAAAGAAGAAAATATTTGGAACATGCCTGGTCAAGCCTGTGCCCCACAGTTTAATACGTGTAAAACATATGTTTCTGCTAGTGATGGGAAAATTGCCTCGTATCTTTCGCGTACTCTCGATGTAGAGTCATGTAGTGCTGATTCAATCGGATGTCGTGCCTATAGTCTGGATAAGGACGGAGATGCGTGGGTAACGTCAGCCGAAGCTGATCCTGCTACTGCATTTTCGGGACGCACACAAGCAATTCATTTCACGAATATTGCTCAGTGCCCATCGTCATCAGAAGGATGTTCGCTCTTCATGGATCCAACAATTAGTGACGCCTCAAGTGATGAAGCCCGTGTATTCCTAAAAAAAGCCCCTGATTATTTACAATGCTATGACAGTGATCTTACAACTTCAGATGTAGTTGAATGGCCACAAACTCAGGCTGAAATCGTGAAGCTTGATACACAAAAAGCTGCAGCATGTTCGGCATTTGCTGGAGCGTGTACAGGAGAAGAAGTAGGATGTGAAGTGTATGCTCCTAAAAATGGGGGAGCATCAGTTACTGGTATTATTGGGGGGAATAGCTGTCCTACTCAATGTGTAGGATACGAAACATTCAAACAAGAAGCTACTACATTTGAATCTGAGAAATTCCCCTTACATTTTATCGCGTCAAATGCCAGAACTTGTACTAGTTTGCAGGTAGGGTGTGATGAGTTTACTAATATTGGTGTGGCGAGTGAGGGTGGAGAAGCGCTCGAATATTATACTGCACTCAAGCGTTGTGAGCGTCCAAGTGGTGATAATAGTGGAGTATTTTATTCATGGGAAGGGTCGGAAAGTCAGGGATACCAATTGAGACGAAACATTTTACTACCAATTACATCATCTGACCGCGACTACATTAGTAGTCATGGATTGAATTACAAGTCGGGTGATTCACTTGAATCAGTATTCCCTGTGGGATCACCTGCATACGTAGAAGATCTCAAATCAGCCATGCAATCAAATTATGATCAATGTAATCAGGAATCATATAATTTGTTATTGAATAATGTGTTGAATGATTCAAGAGTTGCTGATAATGATTGTCGAGCGCTCTATAATTCAAATGGACAAATTTTTTACCGAGTATTCAGAAATACCGTAACCGTATCAAATTCTTGCACACCTCTTCGAAAGACCAATTCAGAATTGATGGTAGACGAAAATATTACTGCGGGAAATGGGGGACAAACTCTTTGCGAAGCAAAAGGTGGAGTATGGGGTGCGGGAGAATGTAAACGTTGTGCGGCCGGTGGAACATACGAAGTAAATACTGAAGGAATTGGTTCGTGTATCTATCAATCAATTAAAGCAGAAGCAACGAGTTGTCCTGCTGTCGCAAATGGATGTCGATCATATATTGGAAACACCGGTAATAATTTACAAATCATTACTACCTTTGGATTTGAGCCATCAGGAACCGGAGCAGCTGCACTTGATACAGCGAATGACGGATGGAGTGAGAATACGGTGGTCCAGGCAGAAGCACTACAGGTAGGGTTGCATTCTCTCAGGGTAAATGGACAAAGTACCAATTATACGTTTGAATCAGGGACATTACAGACAGGTGCGTGGTATGAGATCCGTTTCTCTGCACGTGGTAATGCAGCATTTGGATTATCAATTGGATTTAGTCAGGGCGGGCAAAATATCGGGAATGCCTTTACTTACGACCCGTCGCTTAATCAGAATGCACCAGCTTCTATTGGTTCACAATGGCAGGAATATCGTGTAGGCCCCGTACAATTCACTGGTAATAGTAATGATCCTGTACAATTATACTTTGAGGGATCTGGTGGTTCTCAGTTTTATTTCCTTGATACTATTGAATTTGCAAAAATTGGTGATTCAACAGATGATCATATTTTCCGTATAAAAAATTCATGGAGAACTTCTGAAGGATACGAAGTTCCTCTTGCATGTGATTCGCAGCCTAATAATGGGCTTCCTGGTGAATATCTAGGATGTCGTGAGTATACAAATAATGGAGTATCGTTCCCATTGACTGGCTTTGATCGACTCTGTCGTGATGAGGCAGTAGGTTGTCGTGCGCTTGTTGACACACAGAATACCGTTGAGGGAGTTCGTCCAGCAGAAAAACAGGCGTATGGAGTGGTGTGTCGAAAAGCTATTGGAGTAACATCGCCGACTCCATGTTCGGTTACACTGACTGAATCATCTACCGTGTCTGCAACATATGGCTGTACCGTATCTCGTGGAGAACGCGAATGTCGGTTACCAAACCCTGTAGTAATTCCTGCACAAGCAGACGATGCGCCAGTGGTATTCGCGAATCTTCAGCAGGTCGCAGGCACTTGTATTTCGCTCAATGGATCATGTGCAATCAATAATAATGATAAATTAGTTATTGATGAATCTACGGTTGTGGTGAAAGAAGATTCTGGTTTGATTTACCTTGCGGCACAAGATCAATTTGTATGTCAGGAAGACAACCTCGCATGTACCCGTGTAGGATTGGAAACAAAAAATGTGAATGCAAATACGACGAGTGCATACAGTTATCAAGATGCATTTATCAAAAATGACCCACGTATTTATGCGGATATTTTGTGCTCGGGTGACGAAGTAGGTTGTGCAGCATTCAAGAATGATAATTCTCTGGTGTATTTCAAGGATCCAGAAGTAAGTGGAGATACACAGTGTGTATATAAAGATAAGGTTACCCTGGGTGAAGGATTGGCAGCCCGAACGTACAGTGGATGGTTCAAAGATACAGGGAAATGCGCCGTGAGTAATCAGGAATGCCGGGCTGATGCGGATTGTGGAGGGAATGATCGATGTATTGATATTGGTGTAGTACCATGTTACGAAAACTATCTGGATTCAGGTAATGAATACAGTATCTGGTCACAGGGAAGCCTGCAGTACGAAGGTAATGTGGGTATGTGCGATACTAATAACAATGGCTGTACCGAGCTTATTGATCGTGCGGCAATCACCTCTTCGACACCAAATGGAAAATCCTACTATGCACTAATGAATGATCGACTCAAAGAAAATATTGCTCAGTGTGAAGGTAGAGTAAGTCAGAAAGAAGGATGTGTGTTATTCGATGTGACTGAGAATCCAGATAAAATCTTTGATACTTCAGCATCATATGATGCAAGTCGAGCAGCAACGCCGATTGATAGCCTGGTAAATCCAGTCCGCTCACAAAATACAAATGATGCTAATTTTATTCTTAAGGTTGAGAGAGACCGTCAGTGTAGCGAGTGGCTTGCGTGTGGAAGCTCTATTACCGTGACTGATGAAAATGGTAATGAACAAGTCTTATGTCAGCAATATATCGCATGTAGTAAATTCAATTCGACTGGAGAGTGTATTCAGCCAGTGAATACCTCGCAGGATAACTCGCAGATGACTGAGGAAAAATATATTGCTCGAAGTACTGGCTGGACTGCACCAGAATATTCAGGGTACTCATTCTTTGGTCTGTATAATGCAAGTAATTTTGTTTACTTATTATTTGAAGGAAAAACAGAGGCATACATGGGGTATGAAATGAGTCATTCGTTTTTCCGTAACGAAGATGTGGGTGCAGGATGTCGTGCTACAGCTAACATAGGAGGTGATACTAATTATGTAAAAGCTGATGGAGCCGTGTGTGGATTTGATGCGGGTGGACGATGTTATCGTCAGAGATGTATTTATCCAATCGAAGGAACGTTTGATTTTACTCCAGCTCCTGGAAATGATGTGGCTACGTCACAGGCAAATGTAGAAAAAATGTTGGTAGAGATGCAGCCAGGAATTTGTAAATCATACCCAGAATCAACCAGTCCATTCTCTGTTGAGGTTGCAGTGAAAAATACTAATGAAGAAGTGGATATAAAAAGGAATGATGAATTTACCCGATATGATTTTACTGAGAAAAAAGAATTATATGAGCGTGCAAATGTATGTCAGCCTGGTAGTGATTCCACTGATTGTTCGTGTGAATATTTGAAGGTTGAATACAAAAACGGAACCGTGGATTATTGGGCAACAAAAGATACTGAATTAGTAGCTCCTGGAATTTGTGTGGGGGGAGATAATGATGGAAACCCATGTGCTGCTGCAAGTGAATGTGGAGTTGGGGGAATGTGCAGTACGGTGAAGCAGAAAGGAACGTTTATCGGACAGCGTGGACTCTGTATCGAATATGATCTTAGTCGACCATTGGGAACTTCAAAATCTACTGCTCGATTGCACGAATCATTTGCCTGCCTCACCTGGCTTCCAATTCAGGTTTCAGCTTCATCAATTGATTTGAATAATCTCAATCCAGCCGCTGGGTACTATCCAGTGTCAAATTACGATTCTCCTCTTGGTGGGGGGCATGCATATTGTACGGAGAGCACGAATCGTGGTGCGGGATATTATTTTACTGGTCTTGATGTTGAGGCAAACATAGGACCTTTCGGTACTCCTGGTTTGACTGGCGGTGAGAACATACGATTATGGGGTACGAATGTAGATGACTTTACGTATTATGAGGATGTACCAGGTGTTCCAGGTGTCTTTAGTTCGAGTGAAACTATTAATTATGACACAATTGGTACGGTGGGAGGAAAATATAGAAGTCTGATGGAGTCTGCATCAGAAACAGCGGCACATAGATTGAAGATATATCGCGCAATACAGACGTGGGCGTGGAAACATATTGGAAATTCTGCTCGTATTCTTCGGGTGGATGTGGCTGGAGGAGATACACCAAGGTATTATTATCCGAATAATGGTAAAATAAGTGATATAGATAGTAATATTGATATGCTTGGGTTTGCCCCAGATATTAATAACTCTGATATTACTCATGAAGATACGGGTACGGTAATGCACCCTCCAAGGTTGTTCAGTGCTGCTGGGATTGGGTTGGGCGAATACTTAATGAACCCGGGAGATGGTGATTTTGGAATCATCGGAAGTGCTGCATTTTCTCCCGAGGTAAACAATAGTGCGGTACTCGATAAATATGTTGCGATCGATAGAGAAGTTGAGAAAAAATTGAATGAAGAAGATATTCAGAGCATGCATTTTGTCCCTATAGCATATCCAGGCGGAGCAGAGGGTGATAATCCTGCAATGTTGACCAAAGAGTTGGCTATCGATTTCGCTAGTCTACGTTCTCTGCCCCGTGGACAGAATCGGGCATATCAAACTACTGTGCCCGCATACCGTGATAATGATAATAATGAAGATCAGATTCGGTATAATACCTACGATGCAGATGAACAAATGGTACAGGTGGCATATCTGCTTGAACGAGGTACCAATGGGGTGACTGGAGATGGGCTATTGTCGTACGGCGAGTATAAAGATGCGTCAGGTAGTTATTGGAGTGACTATCTTGGTAAGACAGATAAACATGAACGAACAAAAATCCATCGTCGGTATGTATCATTGGTATTTAGTAAAAATGAGACAACATTCACAAGCTTGAATGTGAGTCCAACGCAGATTCCTTCAGGCATGTCTGACCCATTTGCTACTAATGGTTGTGAAACTCCATCAAACAATATCTCAAAGAATTGGTTTGCAATTGGTATGGATTTCAATAAAGATGGTGAGTTCCTGGGGTACATTTCTCGATGGTGTATGAATACACGAAATGAGGGAGACGAAGCAAATGGTATACGTTTTGCGACGATTGCACATATGCAAGATAGATGTCTCGAGTACAATGCTGTTGTTGATAATCAGGTTGCTCTCAGTGGAGATAATAATAAAGCATGGACTGACCGTGTGTGGATTAATAGTACCTATCAGTCCGGATCAAGTTTACTTGCAATTCTTAAAGCAGGGGCAACTGGGTTGGCACCATATGGATCACTCCCACAAAGTGTGGCGAGCGCTGAAATTCTCCGAGCAAATCCTACAAAACCTGTTCCATCCTACGGTTTCCCGGATTATAATTTTGGTGTGCAATATCAGTGTAGTGGTGGTGATGGTTTTTCGAATGACCCGCGTTCTCTATTTGGTTCAAAAAATTGTGCACGTCCTATTGGAGAGTCAGAAAGTATTACCAACATCACTTTCGAGATTAGTAGGGATCCAAAAGAAGGGCGAGACAAACTTCGTGAGTTGTTCATGAAATATTATGAAATGAAGAATTTTGAAGCCATTGGTATTGCTCCAAAAGATATTAATACTTTTAACCCTGAAGTTATTGCAGATTTAGGCGGTGATGTAGGTGCAATTGGTAATGCAACAAGACCTCCGCAGATCTTCTCGATCAATCCATATACCTGTAGTCAAAGAGGAGGAAATTGTACTGCAGCAGAAGTAGATGCGTTTACTATAAATTTCAGAAACTTCACCTCTACTGATTATAATAATGATGGTAGTCCTGATGAAGATTCAAATCTGCAGGATGGAATCGATCCGATTGTTGCCGAGGGAACGTATTATGCAATTGCAAACTTCTTTGCCTATGCCGATGACAATCGAATGCCTATCAAGAGTGTGAAAGTAGAGTGGGGTGATAATTCATTCCAAAATGATAGTCCAGATGGATTGTATAAGAATCGAAAACCATACTGTGGTGCAACTGATAATTTTACGTATAACTATAATGCTAATACAAATAGTGGACTAGGGCGCTGTGTAGGTACGCAGATTACCTGTAATAGCAGTGAAGATTGTCGGTATGCAGGAGTGAATGGCGCTGCAGTAGCGTGCGAGAGTCCAGGCATTCCAACTCCATCTCGTGTAGGTGTGTGTAGGTATACCCCAACAGGCCCTGCAACCGTTCCTGGTGTAGCATGCCAATCGGTCGATGAATGTCAGCCGTATGATCCTGCCAACTATGTGACAGAGTGTGTACTACCAAATCAGGGTAGTGATCATAGTGGGGGGCAGTGTCTTTCGACTAGACGTCAAAATACAGTATTTACCAATAATGTAGACTGTCAGCAGAGCAGTGTGTGTCCGCTTATAAGTGGTGCTGTTGCTGCATGTGATCTTCCCCCGCTTGCTACTCCTCCTGCAGGACAACGACATTTCGGAGACGCACCACGCGCATGTAGGAGTCAATACTTCGAATACGCACATACTTATCAGTGTACGAGTGCTGATACAAATGCGAAGGTCGGAGAGTTACAAAATTCTACAGACGATGGAGATCAAGAGGCGTACAGAAGATTGATCGGTCGGGCAGGAGTGACTCCTGAAACAGATATTTGTGTATTCATACCAAAGGTCCAGGTAATCGATAACTGGGGATGGTGTAATGCTTCACAAATAGCTGCATTAGAAGAAAATGGGGACTTTACACTTTGTCCAAATGATAATACAGGCAAAGGGTGTTACGAAGGTAATAATCAATTATGTAGCAGGTCGGTTAACGCTTATACTCAATATAAAGGTAAGATTATTCTACTACCAATAAGTGAATAATTAGTTCACAATAAAATAAAGCACTCTCTAAAATTTTAGAGAGTGCTTTATTAATATAAAAAAATACTCAAGTAGAGTATATGATTGGGTCAGGGCTGGAGACTCGGGTGTGAAACCGAGTCTCCAGTTCAGAAGTGTGCTGTCGACGAGCATCTGTCACCGGTAGAACGTGGTGAGCAGCGAAGAGCCTGGCAGGTCAGCTCGGACATCCTTTCGAATGAGGGCCTCTCCTTCGATGAAGAGATAGCTTGTATATTCGTGGATGCCTGAAGCCCATTGACTCGACAGCGGTAGCGTCTTGCCGAAGAAGCGTTGTGTGCCGCAGCCGTCGCAGGCGAAGATGAGTTCGCACTGGTCGCCAGCAGCAGAGACCTGGACCGTGATCTCGAGTCGATCACCGTCGATCAGGTTGTTGTCGCTCTCGCACCACCAGATTCCCCGTAGGTCGAAGAGATCTTCGCAGAGGTCCTCGGCAGTGAGTGGTGGTGTGAACGTGTCATTTGTGGCGGTATCTGGGACCGCCGTGTAGGTGTCGGGCTGGTGGGGATCATCTCCCTTACCAGTGTCCGACGTATCGGTGGTAGTGATTGGACCAGGTTCGACACCTGGATCCGAAGAGTCGCAAGCCGCCATCGCGAGGGCGGCAGCGATGACGGCAATCATCCTGCAGAGCATATGCTCATCTCCTCAACAGTGGAAGCTTTCACTTAGCCGGAACCTACCGACAGAGTAATCACTCCAACATATCAAACCAATAAGATCGAGCTTATAAGGGCCTAATATGTTGGAGCGACGATACGATTTACGAAGGTACATTCTATGGCGATTAGACCATTTTTTTTGGGTTTTGTCAAGTTTTTATGGAATTCCTCCATAGGGCTTGAAAAAGAGTAGTATAATTGGTACACTCAACCTATCTTTTCTATAGATAAAATACATACAATATGTACCGAACGCATACATGTGGAGAGCTCTCAAAAGAAGCTGTGGGATCAGTAGTAACGCTCGCTGGATGGGTGAATAAACGACGTAAATTTGGAAATTTGGTATTTGTGGATTTGCGTGATCGATATGGTATTACCCAGGTAGTTTTTAACCCTGAAAAAACAAAAGAATTTGAGCTTGCTGAAAAATTGAAGTATGAGTATGTAATCTCAGTCACCGGGACTGTGGTTGCGCGTGATGAGAAGAACATTAACACGGAAATTCCGACCGGAACGATTGAACTCTTAGCAAGTGAAATCAAAATTCTCAGCGAAGCAGAGACCTTACCATTTGAAATTTTTGATTCAGGAAAAGGTGAAGAAGATGAAGAGCTTCGTTTGAAATATCGCTTTCTCGAACTTCGTCGTGAACGCCTCAAAGAAAATATTTTGTTTCGTGCACGCATGATTGGGCACATCAGAAATTTCATGGAGTCACGAAATTTTGTAGATATTGCAACTCCGATTTTAACCGTGAGTTCTCCTGAAGGTGCTCGTGATTTTCTTGTTCCGTCACGTCTACACAAAGGAAAATTCTACGCACTTCCACAAGCTCCACAGCAATACAAACAACTTCTCATGGTTGCAGGATTCGATCGTTATTACCAGGTAGCCCCTTGTATGCGTGATGAAGATCCTCGTGCAGATCGCTCACCCGGAGAATTTTATCAGCTGGATTGTGAAACGAGTTTCATGACGCAGGATGAATTTTTTGCGCTCATGGAACCACTCTTTGTCGAGCTCACCGAAAAAGTCGCAGGAAAAAAAGTAAAATCAAAACCTTTTCCCCGAATTCCATTTCGAGAAGTAATGGAAACATACGGCAGTGATCGCCCTGATTTGCGGTATGATTTAAAAATGGTAGAAGTAACTGAATGGGCAAAGAAAAGCTCATTTGAAGTATTTACCAAAGCCGATCATGTGCGGTTGCTCGTAATTCCAGGTGGAGACAAATTCACTCGAGCAGAAATCGACAATGAGTATACTGATGCGGCAAAGCGTGCACATGGCAAAGGGCTAGCGTGGATGAAATATGATGGTAGTGCATTCGATGGTGGTATCACCAAATTCTTTACAGAAGTTCAATTACAAGAATTAGTGCAGACTCAAAAACTAGAGGCTGGAAGTATTCTATTCTTTGCAGCAGACACATGGGAAGTGTCTTGCAAGGCACTTGGTGCAGTGAGAGATCTTGCGGGAAAAAAATTACAGCTCGCAGACGATAGTGAAATTGCATGGGCGTGGGTAGTTGATTTCCCATTTTACGAATGGAATGAGGATCAGAAAAAAATTGATTTTGCTCACAATCCATTTTCCATGCCACAGGGTGGAATGGATGCACTTCTCAATCAAGATCCGCTTACGATCAAGGCATTTCAATACGATATTATTGCAAATGGTCTCGAGCTTTCAAGTGGGGCTGTACGAAATAAAGACGCAAGTCTCATGTATAAAGCATTTGAGATCGCAGGGTATGGACCAGAAGTCGTAGATAAGAAATTCGGCCACATGATTAAGGCCTTTAGCTATGGAGCTCCGCCTCACTGCGGATTTGCGCCAGGAATTGAGCGCCTCGTTATGCTTCTTCGAGGTGAAGATAATATCAGGGCCGTTGTTCCATTCCCAAAGAACCAAAAAGCCGAAGAACCAATGGTTGGAAGTCCTGCAGAAGTAGAGGACGTGCAATTGAAAGAATTGGGAATAAAAGTTGATATTACAAAAAAATAAGATGAGTGTAATCATCGGTGCCATGTTTAAGAAATTTGTAAGTTCTTACATTTTTTTGATTATTTCAGGCGCCATTGGTGCAGTATTTTTTTTGTTACTCTACAGCGAGCTACTCGATACGTCTTACATTGAGTGGACCTTGTGGATCGGGGGAGATCCATTCCAGCACTACATTGGCTGGGAATTATTCAGGGATTCTCCGTGGTCATTTCCGCTGGGGAATATTAGTCATTTAGTATATCCAAACGGCGTACCACTTACCTTCACTGACTCCATTCCTCTGCTTTCATTTATTTTGAAATTATTTTCGACTTGGCTTCCATTTCCATTCCAGTTTGATGGCATCTGGATACTGAGTTGTTTTATTCTGCAAGGAATGTTTGGGTATCTACTTACCTATCACTATCTGCAGAAGAAAGCTTTGTCTGTAATTGGAAGTATATTTTTTATTTTGTCTCCGATTATGCTCTTCCGTCTCGGCGGACACTCAGCACTCGGAGCTCACTGGCTGATACTGTGGTCGTTGTGGTTGTTACTAAAAAATGGGAAAACCAGAATCTGGCAGTGGACTACAATTTTAATATTGACGGTATTGATTCATCCGTACCTGCTATTTATTTGCGGAGCGTTATTTGTAGCAGATTTAGTGAGACGAATAATGCTGCTCAAAGTATTATCAGCACAGAAAGGAAGTTTATTTTTTGGGATCGATGTCGCACTCGTGCTTCTACTTTCATGGGTAGTCGGGGTATTCTCGACTGGAAGCGGAGCAGCGCCCGGGTATGGAGTCTTCTCTCTTGATCTGAATAGTCTTATCAATCCCTATGGCTGGTCTACGATTATTAAAAACATGAATGTTCGTGAACCCAATGAAGGGTTTGCTTATCTGGGTCTTGGTGTCCTTATACTTCTAGGACTCTCTCTCTATCAGTTTGTACAGGATAAAAAATATACGAGCATTAAGGAAAAACTCCGCGAATGGTGGCCACTGATTTCTATTTCAGGAATCCTCATTATTCTTGCTATCTCAAATGTAGTTTCAGTATGGGGTAAAGAAATAGTACTTTTTCCATTACCTGACAGTATTCGTGAAGGAATGATGGGTATTGTTCGGTCATCGGGCAGATTATTCTGGCCCGTGTATTACCTAATTGTACTTGCATCTTTTTTTGTCATAAAAAAATCTCGTACGTATATTGCGTATGGTCTTATGATTTTTGCGGTTGCGGTACAGGTGTATGATTTCAAGGATAAGCTTTTGGAATTGGATAATTTTTATGAAGCAGTTGTGTGGCAAAATCCACTAGTTGATCCGTTTTGGAATCGCGCTGCCGAAGAAATAAAACATATTTCATTTGTACCTTCGTATGTACCAGGAACCTATGAAGCAATTGCATTTTTTGCTGCAGAACATAATATGACATTGAATACAGGGTATGTAGTACGAGCAGCAGGACTTCTCAATAAAGATTTTATGGATGCAGAAGTTCGTTCTCTCGAAGAGGGTATCGTTGCGGACAACACACTTTATATGTTTCTTAATGAAAAAACAGCACATGAAATGACTGAGAAAGTTGATGAATCACTCTACGCGGTAAAAATAATTGATGGGTATGCAATTCTTGCACCAGTCGATTTGTTAATCGAGAAATAAAGCATATGGAAAAATCGCGAGCGATAATTATTCCCGTGTATAATGGGGCACCATACTTATCTGAAACATTTCGAGAATTGGGTCAGTTGGTAAACAATCATCAGATTATTTTTGTTGACGATGGAAGTATCGATGATACAGGGGTGCTTTTGGAAAAATTCTATACAGAAAATGCGTCTTCGGTTGCGATTGTGACTTATACAAAAAACATGGGTAAAGGGTATGCGATACGCGAAGGATTAAAGAAGGTGGGTGAAGGGTGTAAGGTGGTAGCATTCACTGATGTAGAAATTCCTTATGGCGTTGAAGCTCTTCACTCTGGATTTCGTGTTCTTGAGGAGAGAGATGAATTATCATTTGTATATGGAACGAGAACTGCTGCAGAAAAGACTCAAAGTCAGTATTCAACATATCGAAAAATTGGTACACGTTTGTTCAGGTTGTTATTGTCTCGAAAACTGAGAAATATTTCAGATACTCAGAGTGGTTTAAAAGTATTCAAGAAAAAAGCTGCAGAAAAAATTTTTCCATTGATCAAAACAAATCGGTGGGTGTTTGATCTCGAGATTTTTCTGATTGCGGAAGAGTATAAAATGAACTATCAAGAATTGCCCGTACAATTGAAACCGGCGTGCGTGACACGTAGGGGAGGGGTACACTTTGTGAAACACGGGTGGAAAATTGTAGCTGATATTATTCGTATTCGCTCCTATGCATCTCGCGGACTATATAAAAAAACCTAGAATACAAAATGGTCTAGTTGGTGTCGCGCTATTGATACTAGGGTTTTTATTGTATTACCAGACGCTTACCGTTGGATTTTTGAGTGATGATTGGCATGCAGTGTCAGTCGTCAAAGATACAAAAAATATTTTTCAATTTTTCGTTACGAATATTGTAGGAACTACCACTGGAAGTAGTTACGGGCCTTTTTGGAATCTTGCATTATTTTTTCAGTATCAATTATTTCATCTGCAGTCAGTTGGCTACCATGTGATAAGTATACTGACGATGGTTGCTACCGCTCTCGCATTATACGGATTTACTCGCCGACTAACTAGGTCTTTCATAATCGCGTGTGGTGCTGCATTGCTATTTTTATTTGTACCAAGCCATGTTGAATCGGTTGCTTGGATTTCGGGTCAACCACATCTGATAGCGACTGCACTCTATGTAGCTGCACTATATTGCTATAGTGTGTTCTCGTCACAAAAAAAGGTGATGTATTATGTCAGTGCATGCGCTTTAGCTCTTGGTTCGTTATTAACAAAAGAAATTGGTATCAGTGTTATTGCAATATTTTTCCTTATTGATGTATGGTTTGGTACTATTTCATCCAAAAAAACAGAACTAAAAAAAACGTTAGTACATGTGCTGAAATATTATCTCCCTCTGCTGGTGATTTTTGTGTTGTACATGGTGATGCGTAGATACACAACGGGAGTAGTACTAGGTTATTACGGAAGTCAGTCGTTGATTTTTTCAGTAACAGAAATGATTGAAATGGCGATTCGAATGACTATTGGATTATTTGCGTCCTATCCTTTGAGAGAGGATGTGGTTATGTGGATCATGGGTCATATTAGAATAGTCTCGGCGTGTATTGTTGTTGTATATGCAGGTATTCTGTGGGTGTGTAGAAAGCAGGTGTATAGCGTAATACTGATTACACTCTGCTATGTAGCTTCACTCATGCCGTACCTCACGCTTCAGTATAATGCTCTAAGTAACGAGGGTGAGCGTTATACCTATTTACCCTCCTTATTTGTATCGTTGGGTATGGCTTATTGCTTGTATGTTATCCTAAACCGATTTCGTGGGGGTAAAATAATCTATGGGGCAGTTATAGTGGTTATTATGTGGGTATGTATTTTTCCTATTCAGAAAAAAAATGCTGAATGGGTGCGAGCAGGGCGTATGGTACAAGAAACATTGCCAACAATAGAAAAAATAGACCTTGATCTGGGTAAGCCAATTATACTAGTGGGACTACCCGATCGAATCGAAGGAGCTCAGCTATTCAGAAATGGAACACTGCTTGCACTAGAATTATTAGGGTATGGTAAGTTTACAGGGGATCGCGTGTTGATGTCGCCCTTATTAGCAGACAGTTATTCAGAAGAAACTGCGGTTATTGATATGCGTACGTGCGAGGATGATGTGGAAGCACTATGTGTATTCTCAGGAGAGGGTAAAGATCATCAGTTCACTGGATTACCATTAGTAGAAATGTTCGATGTAAAGTTTACCTTGGAAGATTTTAGAAAAACTGATCATACGGGAGAATATATACGGATTGAAGGCGCGATTGAAAACACTAACATAGTGTATTTCAATCATAATACGTTTCAATTATTTGCCAAATAACCCTTGCGAGCGAGGGTTATTTTTGCTAGACTAGACCGTACGTATGGATATAAAAGTAGGACAATTTAGCGGTCCGCTTGATCTGTTGCTCGGGCTTATTCAGGAAGAGAAATTGGAAATCAGCGAGGTTTCCATGTCCAAGGTAACAGAGCAGTTTCTTCTGTATCTGGAAAAGCTCGAAGAAACAGATGCAGTTGAACTTGCAGATTTTCTGGTAGTCGCTGCAAAATTGTTGTTTGCAAAATCAAAACATTTGTTATCTTCGATTGAGCCAGATGAAGAGGAAGGACCTCCGTTGGAAGAACAATTGAGGCTATATAGACTATTTGTTGAAACGAGTAAGAAAATAGACGCGCTATGGCTAGGGCCATTTCATAGTTATGTGAGAATTGAGGAGCCACGACTTCCAACGTCTATTCCAGTTCCTGAAAATCTTACACTGAATAATTGGAGTCTTTCAATTGCAAATCTCCTCAAACGTTTGTCACCTCCGAAAGCATTGCCTGAAACACGAATTGATCGTACCGTTTCACTGAAAGAAACTATATCACGCTTGAAAAAATTATTAGAAGTAGAAGGGGCTACGAAGTTTTCAGATATTTTAGGAAGCAGTGCGACAAAAACAGAAATTATTGTGAGTTTTTTGGCACTTCTCGAATTAGTAAAACAGCGTGAGGCCGAAGTAAATCAAACAACTGCATTTTCAGACATTCACATTGCTAAAGCCTAACATTCTCGTATGAAAGACATCATCAGTATTCTCGAATCAATTCTATTTGTCGCCTCAAAGCCACTCACCGTGAAAGCGCTTGCGCGAGCACTCGAAGTGAATGAAGGGGATATTGAAGGTGGTTTAGTACCTATAAGTGAAAAATATACGGGGGTATGTGGGATACACTATCTCCGAGTAGATGATACCGTACAATTGGTCACGAATCCTGCAAATACGGTAGAAGTTGAAAAATTTGTAGCACGGGACATCTTAGGTGAACTTACCAAAGCACAATTGGAAACACTGACAGTTATTGGCTATCGAGGTCCGATTACCAGGCCTGAGATTGAAGAAATCAGAGGAGTGAATTGTGCGGTCATACTTCGTACATTGCTCATTCGTGACTTGGTGGAAGAACATGAGTCAAGTGACAGTGTTCTTCCAACATATACCGTGTCTCTCACTGCATTACGACAATTGGGTGTAGGGAAAGTGGAAGAATTGCCAGACTACGCAGAAATTCATAATCATGCCTATTTTTCTCGACCGGGAGAAAGTTCACCTGCAGAAACAAATTAATTGTCCAAAGATTTTGTATATGGAAGAACCAAAAATAATTGATACGATGAACAGAATTTCCCCAAACGCATGGAGGAATAGTATCTGTGTAGTAGTCTTGAGCGCGATTGCGACTGGTTGGGGACTGTATGTATTTCATGGTCGTCTCTACAAACCGCTTGAGCTCACTGAGTCTGAGCAGACTATGCTCGTGGTGAATAAACCAATCACCGAAGTAAAGGGAATAAAAGAATATCGTCCCTATATCATTGGGGGAGATGTCGCTCATACGGTGATCATGCCAAAAAAACGGGACATGTTTATCCCGTTTGATATGAGGGGAATTTCTGCTGAGACCGTGTTGATAAAAGATATGGAAACCGGGGAAGTGTTATTTGGTAATAATGAATACACTTCTCGTTCGCTTGCGAGTATTACTAAATTGATGAGTGCACTAGTTCTCGAAGAACGTGTCTCTGATTGGAATGCGGTTGTTGCAAGTCCTGCTGATACGATCTTTGATTCCCACATATATGCCTATGACTCAACGTCCCTTGAAGAATGGTTTAGGGTTGCATTGATTGGATCATCTAATCGCGCAATGCTTACCTTGGTTGATGGTAGTGGGTATACACGCGAGGAGTTTGTTAATCGCATGAATGAAAAAGCTTTTGAATTGGGGATGACTGATACTCATTTTACAGAGCCTACCGGAATTGATTCCGGGAATGTTTCTACTGCGTCAGATGTCGCTCTTCTTCTTCGTGAAGCATTGCGTCACGAGCATATTGTAGCCTCACTCGGAATACACTCAATTGATCATCGGTCTTCGGTAACAGAAAAAACAACCACTATTCGGAATACAAATCGATTACTAACTCAATGGGTTGTGAATGAATTTGCTGAATCAGTGATAGGAAAAACAGGCTATATCGTCGAGTCTAAATATAATTTTGCAGGTAAATTTTCAAAAAGTTCTGAACGTCAGTTGTTGGTCGTAGTGCTTGGGTCAGAGAATGAAACAACGCGTTTTACGGATGCATCAACTCTTGCTGGTTGGGCATTTACGAACTATGAATGGGTTATTAACTAAGACATGAAACAATTAACTTTTGTTCGTTGTTTCATGTTCGTTGCTAATAGTAAGAAGTACAATTTCCGGCATGCAGAATAATCGTGCACGCGGCTCTGATTCTCCCAGTCCTCGTGAAACAAATAAATACTCTCCTTTTCGTTCAGGTTCGTGAAGTCCTTGATATAAGTTTTTGGGGAGGAGGTTGTCTGCTTTTGCGAGTGGTCCGATATAGGGGAGTCGGAGCTGTCCTCCGTGAGTATGTCCAGAAATCGTCAAGTCAATTCCTTCGGGGTGAGGGTGGTAGAGATAAGCTGGATTATGGACAAGGGCAATAATAGGAAGTTGGGTGTCTCTCGTATTAACAGATGAATAATTGAGCGTATTTTTCCACACTTCATCTCCGCCAAATAAATAGAGTTCCTGGTTTTTGATTTTCAATTTGAGAATTTGGTTTTGAAGGTATTTTATTCCATATGAGTGGAGTATTTTTTTTGTGTGCTCACTCACATCGGCATATCGTTTCTGTATAGGGTTAGTACCGATATGATCACTCAGTCCATATTCGTGATTTCCATGAACGGCGTAGACTGGATATTTTTCAGTTAATTTTTTGAGTGGAGATAAGTAATTCACTTCATCTTGGTGGGGTACACAATTAAAGGTATGATCACCAACCAATACCACTATATCCGGATTAAGCTTAATGGTTTCTGCGACCACGCGTTCAAAAAAACTAGTCTTTTTATATGGACCTGCATGTAGGTCAGTAAGTACAGCTATGGTAAATTCATGGCGTACCTTGGAAAGTTTAATTGGTACGTGTTTTATTTCAATTATTTTTGGTTCAATAAAACTTCCCCAGATTAATACAATCGCTGCAATCAGGGAAAAAACTGAGAGCAGAGGAATAAATAATAAAAATGCTAGCCACATGAGGAGGCCAAGTAGGATTCCACTACCAATGATTGAATCGTAATATACAGGTTTCATATGTTAGTCTAATTATTCTTGAAGAAGAATAGTATTCAAAGATGAGGTGGAGTCTAGCATAGCATGTTCTTTTTGTACACATTAGGTATTCAAAAACCGCATACAAATGCGGCTGCGTGTGTTGGTAGGGAAAGGTCGAGCAGCGCGTTGTGTTGCGCTGTACTCGACCTTTCCTCGGTGTTCATCCTGCCTTCCGCGCATCTTGCGCAGGACTGAAGATGAACTTTTCTTTTCCCCCGCGACCATGATAGGTGATCGAACCACTGGTGGTCTTCGCATTCTTACCTGTGCGATGCCAGGTGATGGTGGTACCAGGAGACATTACGAGAAGAACTTCGTAGATTACTCCGAGGTAGGCGAGTCGGAGAGAATCTTTTCGCCACTTCTCTCCCGACGCAATAGTGATCACCTTGTTGTTCGTATCGAGCCAGGCTTTGCCTTGGTCGCCAGACTCAATATGGAGGAGGACGAGAACTTTGTCCTCGATCATCGACTTCAGCCACGGTTTGACGATGAGAGGTTTTCCATTCCCTCCAATCACCACCTCGGCTTCGGCGAGATAGCGGCGCTCGCCCCTCTGTTCCATGCCGTCTTGGTTGGCACGTGTGAAGGGTTCGCGGATTACCAGCTGTCGTTCAGTACTTAAACTGAGATGAACAAATGTGCCATGTCTTCGAGGTCCTACACCAATGGGGATTGCGAGTCCATCACTGTGTGTGAAGAGTTGGATCTTTGGAGTATGTTTGTTCGCTCCATCTCGTTGGACTTTGATATCACTGAAATACATTGTTCCCTCCAAGGAAAATGGGTTTGGCTGCACATAGGATACTATAAATAAGCTAAAAAGTCAAGGTTAAAGGGACGAAAAGTCTTGTGTATAAACAAAAAACATCCCAGATTAATTAGGATGTTTTATTGAAGACCGGCACTACTTTATCTAAATTTTATTTAGACAAAGTAGTTGTGGCCGGCCTCATATGAATGAACGAGATCTCCACGGTTGCTCCTACCCCACGAATGGGAGAAAGTAGTTTACGACCGGAGGAGGGTGAGGATGTTAGCGAGTCGGCTGCTGAAGCTTGTCGGCGGAGGGGCCAAGCGCTTCATGATGATCTCGAGAGCGAGAGTGAGCTTCGCCTTTGCTACTCGACCTTCGCCTTCGAAGTCGCCGAGGTAGAAGTGCAGGATGTCTGCTTGGTAAGGTCCGGTTATTTCATCGGCACTCCCTTCGTCTACTCGAGTGATCTTGATATAGAACACCCAGAGTCCATCGACTGAGGAGTCGTCGGAGGCATCGCCGGCTATGTTTGCCAGAGGACCCCAGACAAATTTTTCTTCACGCTCCGTGAAGTTGCCCATTCCATTCGCGTTGCGCAGGTAGACCTGCACTTCACCACCTTCGCAGGTAGCGAGTCCGTTCAGAGGCTTCAATGCCTCGTGGAGTGAGCCGAGCCACTTTGCCAGAGCTGAGTCAGGACCATCCTGGCTTTCCAGAATGCCGGATTCTGGAAGAGGCACCGTGATACTTTTCATTGTCTGTCCATTGTAGAAAGTGCATACCGAGATTCGGCATGGTCGAGAACGACCTATGAAATTATCAGCTTCTCTTCTTTTTGTCAAGAATAGGGGATAAAAAAGAAGTCTTATTACAAGACTTCTCATTAGTGCCCAGAGAGAGAATCGAACTCTCACGATATTGCTATCACGGGATTTTGAGTCCCGCGTGTCTACCAATTCCACCATCTGGGCATTTTTCACACCATTGGTGAAGATGAGTATAGCCTTTACTCGTACACTTGTCAACGATATGCTATACTGTATGAAGCAAAATACCTATGGCAAAAGTAATCTCAGTGGTGAATCAAAAAGGTGGGGTGGGGAAAACTACGACAACAGTCAATGTAGCTGCTTTTTTGGCTGAATTGGGAAAAATGGTATTGATTATTGATATGGACCCACAGGGGAATGCCTCAAGTGGCCTTGGAGTTAATCGAAGCGAGGTTGAGCATGGAATTTACGAAGCACTCGCAAAACAAAAACATATTTCAGATACGATATTGGAAACAAGTCATGTGGGTCTTCGTATTGCACCAGCTACTCAAAATCTTGCGGGAGCATCGGTCGAATTAGTCTCAGTTGAAAATCGAGAATTCCAACTACGTGAATTATTGAGTGAAATTCGACATGGGTATGATTATATTTTAATTGATTGCCCTCCGTCACTCGGACTTCTTACCGTCAACAGTCTCGTTGCTGCAGATCAGATCCTCATTCCGGTGCAGGCAGAATATTATGCGCTCGAAGGATTGGGGCAATTATTAGAAACCGTAAAATTAGTACAAACACATATTCATCCAGACTTACAGGTATTAGGTGCAGTGTTGACGATGTTTGATAAACGCACCAAACTTTCAACTGAAGTCATGAATGAATTATATAAATATTTCCCAAATAATATTTTTCGATCAGTGATTCCTCGCACGATTCGCCTAGCTGAAGCACCAAGTTTTGGTCAATCAATTTTGCAATACGAACCAAACGGTAAAGGCTCAAAAGCATACGAAAAGTTGGCGAGAGAAATTATCGAACGTCACCAATAATTTTTTCTATATGGCACTTGGCAAGGGCTTAAGCTCTCTCATTCCTCAACAAACAAAAGTACGTGATATTATCCGCAAAGAAACTGGATTAGTCCCACAAAAAAGAGACGCTATACTTCAGATTTCACAATCTGAAATTACTCCGAATTCAGAGCAACCTCGTAAAGAATTCAATCATCAGGATCTAGAAGATTTGGTTGCGTCAATAAAAAAACATGGCATTCTGCAACCACTTGTGGTAACCGAAAAATCAGAAGGTGGATATGAATTAATTGCAGGAGAACGACGTCTTAGAGCTTCTCAAATTGCAGGGCTTGCAACCGTTCCAGTCATTGTGCGCACGGCTACACAGCAAGAAAAACTTGAGTTAGCACTTATTGAAAATATTCAGCGCCAGGCATTGAATGCGATTGAAGAAGCGTATGCATATTCACGGCTCATGGAAGAATTCAATTTGACTCAGGTGCAAGTGGCAGAGCAGGTGGGAAAAAGTCGTCCTGCAGTCGCAAACACGATTCGATTACTTGATCTTCCTTCAGTCATTCAAAAAGCATTAATTAGTGGAGAGATTAATGCAGGAAAAGCTCGTGCACTACTTAGTCTGAAAGATGAAGCGGAACAGCTCGAAGTATTTCACAGTATGGCAGGTCGAGAGATGAGTGTCCGTTCGCTCGAAGCAGAAGTATTTGGCAAAGGTGCTGCATCTCGCAAAGGATCAGTAAGACGCGACCCAAATCTGTCCGCACAAGAGCGTATGCTCGAAGATCGTCTTCATGCAAAAGTGCGAATTACGAGAAAAGGGGATCGAGGTACCATTGTGATTGAATATCATACAAGAGAAGAATTGAAACGAATTTTAGAAGAAATTCTCTAAATAAAACAAAAAACCAGACACAATATGCGTCTGGTTTTTAGTGTAGCAAGGAAGATGACCTCAATGCCGAGGGTAATAATAAGGCTCTTCGCTTGCTACGCATGTCAGTATATCGTATACCAAATATAGTCTGCAAGTATGTAAAATAGGGGGGTACAATCAGTATAAATAAGAAAACCCCGATCAATTAAGACTGGGGTTTCCTCTAAGCGTTGAGATCAACGCCTTATTATTACTTAGACGCACTATGCCATATTTTAATGGTTTTGTCAAGATTAAAGGCTTATATTAAGCACTAAATTAGTGTAAATCTTGCCAAAAAAGTAAGCTGGTGATACATTGAATAATATGCCGAAAAGAAATAGAAATGAGACAATTGATGGGTTGATCGAGCTCGTCCGTGGGTATAATCCCAAGGCTGATTTTGATATGATCCGCCTGGCGTATGATTTTGCAGAAGAAGCTCACCGCGGGCAGACCAGAAAATCAGGAGAGCCTTATATTACACATCCGCTATCAGCAGCATATATTTTGGCAGATATCCGTATTGATCCGGTTATTGTGATTGCAACCCTACTTCATGATGTGCCAGAAGATACGTCGCGCACACTTGAAGATGTTGAGAAGAATTTCGGATCAGAAGTTTCGTCAATGGTTCGAGGTATTACGAAGCTCGGAAAATTGAAATACCGTGGTGTCGAGCGTTATATTGAAAATCTTCGCAAAATGTTTGTTGCGATGGCTGAGGATATTCGAGTGATGATTATCAAATTCGCTGACCGTATTCATAATCTGGAAACACTGGATGCACTTCCTCCTCAAAAAAGATATCGAATCGCGCTTGAGAGTCTCGAGATTTATGCTCCGATTGCCAATAGACTAGGAATGGATGATATCAAGGGTCAACTGGAGGATTTATCTTTTAAACATGTCTATCCAAAAGAATATGAGCGAGTGAAGAAGATTCGTGATGAGCGTCTTCAGGGAAAAGAAAAATATGTTGCAACTATTATCAAGAGAGCTAATGAAGAATTGATCAAAGCGGGGATTACACCTATTTCAACCGAGGGTAGAAATAAACGTCTCTATAGTTTGTATCGCAAACTTATTCGTAAAAATAACGATATCAATAAAGTGTATGATCTTGTTGCGATTAGAATTGTCGTAAAAACCGTAGGCGAATGTTATGCAACATTGGGAATTTTGCACAACGTGTGGACTCCGATGAAAGGAAGAATCAAAGACTATATCTCTCAACCAAAACCCAATGATTATCAGTCACTCCATACAAGTGTGTTTGGGGACGAAGGAGAGGTAGTGGAATTTCAAATTCGAACCGAGGAAATGGATGAAAATGCTGAGTTTGGTATTGCTGCACACTGGCATTATACCGAGAGTGGTAGTCGTATGCCGTCACGAGAAATAAAATGGGTAAAGGAACTGGCAGAAATTCAGAAAGATATTTTGAACAAATTATCAGACCTTGAAGAAATCAAAGTTGATTTTCTCCAAAGCCGTATCTTTGTCTTTACTCCAAAAGGAGATGTGATTGATCTGCCCGAAGGAGCAACTTCGATTGATTTTGCGTACCATATTCACTCTGAAATTGGAAACAAATGTACTGCAGCTATTGTGAACGATAAAATGGTTTCCCTTGATACCGAACTGAATAATGGAGATGTGGTCGAAATTGTGACTGATAAGAATCGCAAACTCCCGAGCCAAGATTGGTTGAAAATTGTAAAGACACATAGTGCGAGAGAGCATATTCGAAACGCGTTGAAGCAAGACGGAAAAATGACGATTAGAAAACTTTTGAAGTCAGTCATGCCGGGAAAAAAAGGATAAGTATATTTATATAAAATGCAGTGTGCGCTATAAAAATAGCGAAGCCCTGTCACGATGAATCGTGCAGGGCTTTTTACTTCAGCCATCTCCTCCTCAGTGATGGCTGGTATGTGTGTGTTTCTTTTTTTCGTCCTTCTTCTTGTCCTCCAGTTCAGAAATCTTCTCGAAGGGGTACATGATCGCTTCCCCTATACTCGGTGTGAAACCGACTGTGACTAGGAAGAACATTCCTAGAACGAAGTTTACATCAAAGAAACAATATGTGATGTACAGCGCCACGATTCCGAACCATGGGAACTTGGCCCCTTCTTTCTTCTTCTTTTTCTTCTTCTTGGCTTTGGAGCCGTGACCGTGTGCGTCGTGAGACAATAGACACCTCCTATGGAGTGGGTGTGTTCCTTGATTGGTACTCTCTCCAGAGCCAGACGCAGAGCCAGCCGAGGAGAGTGAATACTAGGATACACAGATTGATGAATGCCTGGATCATCCACGCCACGATGGCGAAGGTGATGAATACACAGAATCCGATTGGTCCAGAGTTCAACGCGAGGTTGAGCAATATGACGAACATCCCTATCTTGATCCATGGAATATCCATCTGTATACGTTCTTTTTTACGGAACACAGACACTCCTTCTATTTTGATTTGAGAGTCTTCTCACGTTTGGATATTACTGCACCTAAGAGGACTATGAGCGGGGAGATGAGGAACTTGGCGATGCCTCGTAGTGTCGGCGGATGATTGTGAAACATTCCGGCGGACAGAGAGTTGGCGAAGTCCATCATGCCTAGCATCACAGAACAGATGATGCATGTAATCAGGTAACCTATGATCAAAAGGACAATGACACCCGTCATCATATCCGTCTCCTTGGTTGTTTGGGTGACCCCACAGTATAGCATATTTGAGTGATTTTGTCAATACAAAAGAGCCATATTTTGGCTCTGTTGAGATAAAAAATAAATCCCTGAACGGATCAGAGATTTATGATATGAAGTATATATTTAGGTAACGGCTTTCTTGACTCTTTTTTTGAACCCTCCACGTCTCGGTCTACTTGGCGCTTCAGTTAATAGTTTCTGGCAATCTTCGAGTGTAAGATTCTGAGGCTCGGTATCTTTGGGAATTTTGGCATTTGTTTTTGTTGCAGTATCGGTGATGTATGGCCCATAGCGTCCATTCAATACTTGCACCGTTGATCCTTCAAATAGTTTAATGGTCTTTTCATCATCTGCTTTTTTCTTTGCTGCGATCACTTCATTCGCTTCTTCGAGCGTGATCGTATACGGGTCTTTATCTTTGATTGAAATAAATTTTGAACCATGTTTTACATACGGACCAAAACGTCCAACATTTGCAATAATATCATTTCCTTCGGCATCCACGCCGAGTGTGCGGGGGAGATCAAACAGTTTTACCGCGTCTTCAATCGTAATTTCCTGAAGAGTTTGTCCTGGCCTTAGAGATGCAAACGCTGGTTTTTCTTCACTTTCGGCTTCACCTTTTTGTACAAAGGCTCCAAATCTTCCAATGCGACCATAAATTGGTTTACCACTTTTGGGGTCTGTACCAATGAGATGCAATTTCACGGTATCTTCTTTTGAAAGGTCTTCAGTTTTTTTGGTAATCAAATCATGAAATGGGTGATAGAAGGTCGCGATAATTGGTTGCCAATCTTTGGTACCTTCTGCGATTTCATCTAGATTTTCTTCCATCTGTGCCGTAAATTTGTAATCAACAATGTCTGGAAAATGTTCTACCAATAGATCACTTACCAAAAATGCAATATCATTTGGTTTCAATCGTTTACTGTCGTCTCGCTCTACGTACCCACGAGCTTCAATTGTTCCAATGGTTGGGGCATACGTTGAAGGTCGACCAATACCGTATTCTTCGAGTGCTTTGACGAGTGTCGCGTCAGAATACCTCGCTGGTGGCTCGGTAAAATGTTGTTCAGGGAGAACACTTTCGAGTTTCAGCGGATCATTTTCTTTGAGTTCAGGTAAAATCTCTTCTTTGATTTCCTGAGGATAGAGAGCCAGCCAGCCTGGGAAAATCATGGTTTGTCCGCTTGCTCTGAACGTATGATGGGTGCCTGAAATATCAATCGTCGTTTTATTAAGACGCGCTTCTGCCATCTGTGTCGCGACTGCGCGATTGTATATTAGCTGATAGAGCTTGTGTTGTTGTGGGCTCAAATAAGCTCTGATGCTATCAGGAGTGCGATTAGGGTCAGTAGGGCGGATTGCTTCGTGTGCTTCCTGGGCTCCTTTTGAAGTATTTTTAAATTTGCGTGGAGCATCGAGCGTATATTCTGTACCAAAATTTTTAGCTACCATTTCTTTGGTTTCAGCCAAAAATTTATCAGAAAGATTGAGAGAATCAGTACGCATATAGGTAATAAGACCTACTTCACCCTCATCTCCAACTTTCATACCTTCGTACAATTGTTGTGCCAATCGCATGGTTTGTTTTGCAGAATACCCGAGTTTATGACTCGCTTGCTGCTGCATTGTTGAGGTAGTAAATGGAGCTGGGGGAGTACGCTTGGTTTCTTTTTTGGTAATTGATGAAATGGTGTATGATTCTTTTTGTATTGCCTCAACAATTCCCTCAGCTTGTGCCTGATTTGCAATATCAAATTTGTCTAATTTTTTATCATCAATTGCACAGAGTTCAGAAGTGATGGCGACTCCTTTGTCTGCAAACATTCCTTTGATACTCCAATACTCCTGCGTTTTGAACGCCGTTCGTTCACGTTCACGTTCTACGACGAGTCGTACGGCGACAGATTGTACACGCCCTGCAGACAATCCTCGAGCTACTTTTTTCCACAAAAAAGGAGAAAGCTCATACCCAACTAGTCGATCGAGAATACGTCGTGCTTGCTGCGCATCGACGAGTTTCAAGTCAATCGTACGAGGATTTTTGATGGCCTCTTCAATCGCGTGTTTGGTAATTTCATGAAACACGATACGTTCTGCTTTTGCAGGGTCGATATCGAATAGTTCTGCCAAATGCCAGGAGATGGCTTCTCCTTCCCGGTCTTCGTCAGTTGCAAATATGATTCGCTTGTTTGCTTTTGCAAGTTTTTTGAGCTTATCTGCCTGGGGTTTGCGATCCTTGGAGACCGTATAGGTAGGTAGAAAAGTGCCCCCATCAATATCAATCCCCATTTTACTTTTTGGAAGATCACGAACATGGCCGAATGATGATTCGACAATATATCCTTTTCCCAAAAAACGAGAAATTGTTTTGGCTTTGGTAGGTGACTCGACGATTACTAATATTCCCATAGGATGTGTGATTGGAATTGATTTTGAGCCGTGAGCATACGTGAACGGACTCTAATTGTCAACCAAGGAGACGTCCTCGTAATTCTCCTGACATAAAAATAGAACCCGTCGCAAGAATACAATCATGTGGTTTCGCGATCCTCTTAGTATACTCGTATGCGTCTTTTGGATCAAGAAAAATTTCTACTTTGCATTTCGGTAATGTGCGTCGTATATGCGTTCGGATCAAATCCATCGCGGCAACTTTGCGAAACGGGTTAACACTGTTTCGTGTAATCGAAATGCTCGTGGGTTTTAAACTAAGTAATTGTTTGAGCATTCCCAAAACATCTTTATCACCTGAAAAGCTAATAATAAGATGGAGATTTTTGATTCCAAAAAGTGGAAGTAATGTCGCTGTAGTTTCGGTAGTAGAGCGTATCTTGTCTCTATTGTGCGCGCCATCAAGTATCGTGAGAGGTTTTGGCAAAACTACCTCCATTCGAAGTGGTTGTGTAGTGTCTCGAAGACCTTGTGCAATATGCTTACTATTGATGTGTAATTTTTTTGCAGATTCAATACAGAGAACTGCGTTGTGAATTTGGTGAGTACCGTATGCTCTAAGTTTGAAAGTGGTATTATCGTACACAAATGAGGTGCCCATTTTTGAAATCGACACATCGGTAACTTGGGGTTTGTTGATGCGAGTATAAGGAACTCGATGTTTATACGCTTCTGCCTCAATAATATGTGCAAAACGAGTATTTTTTTCAGACGTTATCGCATGTTTGGTTTTCTTGGTAATAATTCCTGCTTTTTCATAGGCAATCTCTGATTTATTATTTCCAATAATTCCCACATGGTCGAGTCCAATATTGGTAATAATGGCAATATCTTTGTGAGGAATAATATTGCTTGAATCATATCTTCCGCCACATGCAACTTCCATTACCACATGTGTCACACGGTGACGTGCAAAAAATATGAAGCCGATTGCTTCGGTGAGTTCAAAAAAAGAAATCATGTCATATTTCGTAGTTCGGATATATTCATCAAGTTTTGGCTTGAGATATTCCACAATTGAGATAAATTCCTTTTCGCTCATATACGCGTCTCCGATTTTCCATCTTTCAGTAATACTGCTCGGGTGCGGAGAATAGGTGGAGCCAACTTTGTATCCCGCTGCATGGAGAATGCCATGCATAAATGCGGTAGTCGAGCCTTTACCACTCGTACCAGTTACGTGTATGTAGTGTTTTATTTTTTTTTCTGGGTTTCCGAGGACATCAAGAAATGCTTGGAGCCGATCTAGATACCATCCGCATGCTCGTGGATCAGTCATGTATTCTTTTCGTGGAATATTTGATAACGATAGAATCCAACTGTAAGCTTCATTGAATGTCATATTTTTTCTTTTTACTTTTTAATTACGTACATCATATTCCCGATATTTTGCACCCTACCTTTCATTTCAAGTACGGTGAGCATTGCAATTACTGTAGGTGGGGTAAAGGTTGATTTTCGTGTAATTTCATCAATGTGTAGTGGTTCGAGACTGAGAAGTGCTATGAGTTGCGCTTCATCACTGGTATCGGGGATAGTTTCTTGTACTTTGATGTGTCCTTCAAATGCGATGAGGTTTAGATTTTCAAGTATGTCCTCGGCATTTCGCACGAGATACGCTCCGTCACGGATTAGTTTGTGAGGGCCAGCTCCGGTAGGCGAGGTGAGTGCATGAGGTACAGCGTATACATCACGCCCATATTCGAGAGAGCATGTTGCGGTAATGAGGGCGCCTGATTTTTCAGGAGCTTCAATAACCAATGTTGCAAGAGAGATCCCAGCTACAATTCGGTTTCGTTTGGGGAAACTATAGGTGGTTGGGAGTGCTCCTGGTGGGTATTCTCCAATAAGAGCACCATTTTTGTCAATGATAGCTTCTGCAAGCTGATAATGCGCCCGAGGGTACACTGATTTTCGATCTATGCCCGAGCCAAGTACTCCGATCGTGGTACCTCCTCCACTAATAGAAGCTTTGTGGGCTACGCCATCAATGCCTAGTGCCAACCCACTGACCACTTCAACTCCATGCTTTACAAGCTCGCCTGCGATTTCTTCAGTCATTTGTTTTCCATATACAGTCATTTTCCGAGTGCCCACAATTGCCACTCGAGGACGAGAATTATCGAGAATTCCTCGAACAAAGAGTGCGACCGGTGGATCAAAGATTTCTTTCAATAGTGGAGGATAAGCAGCGTCTTCGATTGAAATAACCCTCATTGCATCATCCGCAAGAATGCGTTCGTATTCTTCTTTCCTAAACGCATCTCTCCACTCAAGAAATTCATGTGCGTCGACACTATCAAATCCTGCTTTGGTGAGTTCTCCGAATTCCGCAGACCAAGCATATTCAAAATCACCAAACACACGTTTCAATATGCGGTATTTTGAGAGAGTAAATTTTGGATAAAAAACAAACTTCTGTAACCCCTCCATAGGTTGATAGAACACAGATTTCCATGATTCCCAAGATAAACCCAGATGTTATTTTGGGTAAATCCAGGTGATCCTGGTTATCTGCGTTCTATGAACGAGAGTAATTTCTGCGTGCTCTCATTAAGCATCACGTCTAATTTTTTCTTTTCAAACAATCCAAACTTTTTTAACACAAATTCTCCCGTGTCTTTCATTTTTTTTGGATCTGCGATTCCTAATCGTACGCGAGTAAATTCTTTGGTGGTAGTATGTTCAATAATTGATTTCACTCCATTGTGACCTGCATGTCCACGATCTTCTTGCACTTTAATTTCCCCAAGTAGAATATCTTTCTCATCATGTACGACAATCAAATCCCTGGCTGGTATTTTATAAAAATGCATAATCATGGCGACTGATTCGCCAGACTGATTCATGTAGGTAGTCGGTTTTGCAAGAATGATTTTGTTTCCATTAATCGTCGTGCCTGAGATGTGCGCATTGAATTTGGTGCTCAATTCCCAATCATTAATTCCGCTGCTTTTTAGTGTGCGATGGAGTCGGTCGAGCGCCATAAATCCTGCATTATGGCGAGTACGTTCATATTTTTTCCCGGGGTTACCAAGGCCGACAATGAGTTTCATACTAGATACGCTTCATTTTGGTCATTTTGATTACAATAGGAGTTCCTTCGAAATTAAACTGTTCACGAAGTTGTCTCTCGAGATATTGTAGATATGAGCGATGCAATGAAGTGCGATATTTGATAAACGCTTCAAATATTGGTGGATCAGTATTAATCTGTCTGAAGCGCATAATCGAAGGTTGTCTCGTACCTTTTCCTCGTGCAGGTTTGTGTAGGAAGGTGACTCGTTTGATGAAGATATCAAGCTGTGCCTGAGGAACCTCTGTTTTTCTGGCTTCGGCAATGCTTGCAAGTAAGGGGAATACTTGTTGTACACGATATCCAGATTTTCCACTGACAAAAAGAATAGCAGCAAAATCTAGGTGGGGGAAGTGAGCATAAACCATTTCCTTTACCGCATTGCGGTTTGCATCACTATTGTCTTCAGCAAGATCCCATTTGTTCACGAGAATGACGACACTCTTGCTGCGTTTTTCAATAAGTCCTGCAAGTTGCATATCTTGCACAGAAATCGGCTCACTTCCGTCAATCACCATGAGAATAATATCTGAATGCTCGATCATTTTGATACTTTTGCTGATACCTTGTCGTTCGAGTTGTCCTGATACTTTTGCTTTGCGTCTAATACCTGCAGTATCAATAAAAGTAATTAAATATTTTTTACCATCCATATCATAATCAACGGTGGTATCAAAAGGTTCGCGGGTAGTATGCGCGATGGGGGATACGATTACTTTTTCTTCATCAATCAATTTATTAAACAAACTTGATTTTCCTGCATTTGGTTTGCCAATAAGTGCTACATGGATAGTTTCTACTTGTTCCAAACTTTTTAGTTTTGGTTTTTTTGATGCAAGATCAAGTGATTGGTATATGAGGTCGAGTAAATCTCCAACACCTCGTCCAGTTGCGGCTGAAATCATGTGTGGTTCTCCCATAGCAAGAGACGCCCAGTCTGAAATGAGAAATCCCTGCTCAATTTTTTTACTATCAGCTTTATTTGCAACGAGAAATAAGTCAGCATTTTTTTTGTATGTGCGCACAATCATTCGAGCGAGCTCCTTATCCTGAGGAAGAACTCCTTCTTGTGAATCAATCACAAATAGTATGATATCCGCCTCTTTGAGAGCTTTGCCCGACTGCTCGAGAATTTCACTAGCAAACAATTCATTTTCTTTTGAATCGATTCCACCAGTATCAATCAGACGCACATATTGTCCGCGCCAGAGGATATTACCTTCGTTATTGGTGCGAGTGGTACCTGCGATATCAGAAACCAGAGCTTTGTTTTCTTCAATAAGCGCGTTAAACAACGTCGATTTACCTGCATTTGCTCGGCCGACGATAACCACGACTGGTAATTGTTCTTTGAGTGCGACTCCAGGTATTGCCATAGTAGTTGTAGTATATAGGATGATGAGTTATTCAACAAAGTCGTCGCCCAGTAATACCACAATATTGGTACTTGTGGCAAGGGGGGAGGCATGGGGCGGAAGTGTGGTCTTGATTGGAATATCTAATTCTTCAGAGATTTGCTTGGCTATAGACTCCACGTTAGGGTTGAGTACGTAGATAGCGCTCGAGGCGACGGGCTTGTATTCAGGGTCAATATTTCCAATAGTATCTGAGTAGATCTGTTTTTCTTTGAGCTGTGCCTCTACACGTGCAGCTAATCCGGCGCTCCAGGTGCCATTTTGGATCTCAATTGCAGGTTCTACTATTACGACCTCTGGTGCGGTTTGTACGGGCGGTGTGGAGGTGAGGGGGGTGCTGGTCGAAGTGAAAATATTCTCTATTGCGGAAGATATGTCATCAAAAGAGTTCTTTTTTGGACTAAGAATGAATGCTCCTCCAGGAGTCGAAGCATTTACCAGGTATCCAGTAGGACTATCGTCAAGAACGAGCGTTTGCATATTTGTGGTATCAAGTTCACGCCCCAAACTCACGAGCTCGATAATTTCATCAAACTGCATATTGGTGGACATATTCTTTTCCAGTGCATCCATGATTTTTTTGATTCGGAGCGGATTGGTAAGTGTTGCAAAAGATAATACTTTTTCTTTGAGGGCTAAAAGTATTTGTTGTTGTCGTCGTGCTCGTGCAAAGTCTGAGCCTTCTCCATTGTTGCCATGACGGGAGCGTGCATATTTGAGTGCGGTTTCTCCATCCATAGTTTGAGGTCCGGCTTTGAAACTTACGGTCTGGTAACTATCTTTCGGACCGGGGTATTGGTAATCGGTAAATGTTTTTGCAACTTCGATTCGCACGCCACCGACTTCATCAATAATTTCTTTGAAAGCAGTAAAATCAAGTCGAATATAGTAGGGAATATCCACTCCAAACGTTTCGGATATTACTTCGGTTGCGTACGCTCCTCCCCAGCCTGGTTTATCAGTCTCACCATACGCATTTGCACTGTTGATTCGATATACTCCACGATCTTTCAGGGGTACTCCTAAATCACGAGGAATAGAAATGAGAGCTACTTGATTGGTAGAAGGCTGGATACTAGCAATAATAATAGTGTCCGTGAGATAGGGCCCATCGTGTCCAGGACCACCCATACCAAGAAGTAATATATTGATACGATCCATCTTTTCTCCCTCGAGGTTGATGTCTTTTTTGAATACCAAATAGCTTAATTTTTTGAAAAATCCCTCAGGCTGTTTTGGTTCAAGGGTATTTGGATCATACGCAAGTGTGTCGCTCCTGTGACTAATAATAGCAAGTGCGCTACATCCGCCTACTATCAGGACAATAATTGCAATCAACAAAAAAAGCCACCTCGATTTTTTTCGAGGGACTGGTTGTTCGAAATTAGCATGCTTTTTAAGCAGGTTGATATGTTGTTCGTCTAACATAGATAACGGAAAGTATAGAATAATTTTTCGTTTTTTGCAATTTATCGGAGCTCTAGCAGTCGCAAGTAAATTTGTGCTATACTTACCCACAGTAATTTTAGAGATATCTATGCCAAAAGTAGTTGATGATTCAACAATTGTAGGGAACACACTTCTTGAGTGGAGTGTTGCAGAATATGAACGTCATATGCGTCCAGTAGCGTGGTACGTAATTATGACCATTGTGGGGTGTTTTCTCGTAGGGTATGCAATATTTACTGATAATTTCATGTTTGCGATTATCGTAGTGTTGTTTTCGATTATTCTATTTTTACAATCACATCAGAGCCCAATTGTGGTTCCTTTTAGAATTACTGAGCTTGGTATTATTATCAACAATCGTTTGTACATCTATTCTGAACTTAAAGATTTTTTTATTATCTACAAACCACCAGAGATCAAAATGCTTTTTATCGAAACTAATTCCACGATTCGTCCGCGACTGCGTGTACCTCTGATGGATGTGAACCCAAACGATGTGCGTGAATTATTACTTGAATTTCTTGAGGAGAATTTGCAAAAAGAAGAGGAACCTTTCAGTGATATGGTGGCAAGGCAGTGGAGGATTCATTAGTCGAAAGTAAAAAGTCATAAAGTCAAAAAGTCACGCTCTCTCAGTGTGTTCGGTTTTCGACTTTAAGGACTTTATGACTAGTCCTCGTATTATTCTTGACTTTTAACTATTTTTTGGGGTATACTTCGCCTCGTTGTTTTTATATTTACGCACTCGTCGTTTAATGGATAGGACACTAGCTTGCGGAGCTGGTAATCGTGGTTCGATTCCACGCGAGTGCACACTTACAAAAGAACCTTAAAAGGTTCTTTTGTATTGGCAATTGTATAGAATATTATTTTGTGATATTACTTATCACACACGACTGCATCCCTGAATAGGAGGGGATATGGAATCTGAAAAGTCTAAAATACCTCAATGGGCAAAGGGGTTTATTCTAAAAAAAGGAGGTACAGGGATTGTAGAGTATCGGAACAAGCAATACGAGTATGTGGTCCTGAAAAGGGGGATGATACCAGGTCTTTTGAATTTCGTCGGATTTGTCGAGAGCAGCAATTTTCTGTATATCTCTGAAGATGTTCCAGTCAAATACCGAAAATATGTGCTCAGGCACGAGCTTCGAAAGTGTCTAGGATACGGCGGAAGTGGTAAAGAAAAGTGCCGTAGGTCGCTTGAAGCAGAGTTGAAAGAAGTTCCTGACGCACTCAAAAGAAGGTATATCTGGTGGCGATTCAGATCTTTCAATAATCTGTTTTGGTATTACAGTGAAGGACCAGGAAGAGTGGCGTATAACGAGAAATGTCTATATGAAATTCTCGGGAGCCTGCTTTTTCTTGAAAGTGCTCTAAATGCATAGTGGGCGCGTATGGGGTGGAGAACCATGCGCGCTTCGTCTGTTTATGGTAGTATTAGGCGATTAGGTCCTCGTAGGTTAATGGATAGACCTCTGGCCTCCGAAGCCGGAAATTCAGGTTCGACTCCTGACGGGGACACAACGTAAAAATCCTTGCGGATTCACGTTGTGATACGCATTGACCAATGGTGATGGAACAAGCTATGATTTACACAGTATGGAACAAAAAAAAATTCTAAAACTTATTCTTCAGGGATTATCATTGATTATTGTTATTGCGGTTGCGTTTTATTTTGCGGATCTCGCTCGAGGAAATGAAAATATACAAAAAATAATTGCCGGATACGGGTATATTGGAATTTTTATCGTGTCATTGATTAGTGGGTTTAATTTTGTCGTACCAATACCTGCGATTTCATTTTTACCACTGTTTCTCGAATCAGGACTTAGTTTTCCAATAACCATTGCGATTATTAGTCTTGGAATGACAACTGCGGATACTATTGCATATCTTCTGGGAAACCTGGGAAAAAAAATGGTTTCTGGTTCGTATATGGAAAAAATACAGTTGAAAATAAAGATTATTCATGAAAAATATAATTGGGCACCATTAGTAATATTATTTCTGTTTGCGTCAGTGGCTCCGCTTCCCAATGAAGTGTTGTTGGTTCCATTTGCATTCCTCAATTACCGGCTACTTCATATTCTGCCAATAATATTTACGGGAAATGTAGTTTTCAATTTGCTTTATTCAAAAGGGATAGTGAATATTTTTAATTTATTGTAATTTGTAAAGAAAAGTGTGGAGTTTTGACACACGCTACGGGTGTGTTTTTTTGTTTTGATGAGCGGGGTATTACATGCTACTATAGTATGTACTATGGTAGATTTACTTCTCACAATAGCTTGTGTCTTCCTCATGACGCTTTTGTTCACCTATGTCTATGGGGGACTAAAAGCAGCCCCATGGGTTCCTATGCGTTCTCGTGATCTCTCGAGGCTTGATCGATTGATTCCGGTTAGGTCAACCGATCGGGTGTACGATCTCGGCTGTGGTGACGCACGCACGCTCGCTCATGCGCTAGAAAAAGGAGCTCATTCGGCAACGGGGTATGAAGTCTCCTTGATTCCATTTATTTTGGCACAGAGATACAAGAGGGTATATGGTAAAAAACTAAGACTATTGTTCCGAGATTTCTGGAAAGAAGATTTATCCGACGCAACGGTTATTTTTATATTTTTAAGTTACAAGGCTCATGCTCGACTCGGCAAAAAGTTTATGAATGAATTGAAACCAGGTACACGAATCGCAACATACGTCTGGCCAATTGAAGGTTGGACTCCGATAGTCGTGGATAAACCAATAGATGATTTATCGATCTATGTGTATGAAAGGTAATTGTGTATGAGTACACTTCGTCTTACAACTCCGGTTGCCGAGCTCCATCGCGTGGGAAAAAATCTAGAAAATAAACTAGCCAATCTTCGGATACAAAAAGTACAGGATGTATTGTTTCATTTTCCTTTTCGATATGAAGATTATCGTTCAGTTGTTGCAATCGCGAATGTAATGCCAGGAGTTGACCTTACGATTAAAGGTACCATTGAACTTATTGCTAATAAGCGCAGCCCTCGTAAACGCACGATGATTACTGAAGCAGTGGTTCGAGATGAGACTGATGTGATTCGAGTAATTTGGTTTGGTCAGCCATTTATCGGGAAAATATTGAAAGTGGGTGATGAAGTGTTTTTATCTGGTTCGATAAAAGAAGATATGTTTGGAGTGCACATGGCAAGTCCAGCGTATGAACGTGTGCGTGAAGACAAGCAGGCAACGCATACCGCACGCATTGTTCCTATGTATCCACTTACTGCAGGTGTGACACAAAAACAAATGCGATTTCTTGTGGAGCAAGTACTCCCGCTCGCTGAGCAAATCAAAGAATGGATTCCTGAAAGCATTCTTAAAAATAACGAGCTCATTCCATTGTCTCGTGCAATACAAAAAATTCATTTTCCAGAAAATCATGAAGAACGAACCCTCGCGGAACAAAGGCTAAAATTTGGAGAATTATTTGTCTTACAACTGCGAGCAGAGTTGATTCGCCAGGCAAATGCGAGACAAATTGCACCAAATATTGGGTTTAAAGAAAAAGAAATCCGTGAGTTTGTACAGGAACTTCCTTTTGAATTGACGGTGGATCAGAAAAAGTCTGCCTGGGAGATTTTTCAAGATATTGACCGTGGGACCCCCATGAACCGTCTTCTTCAGGGAGACGTGGGATCGGGAAAAACAATTGTTGCTGGTTTATGTGCGTATTTGAGTTTCCTTAATGGGTATCAGACCGTTATTATGGCCCCGACAGAAATTTTGGCAACTCAGCATTTCGAAACATTTGGTAAAGTGTTTGGTGACAAGCTGAATTTTTGTCTACTGACTGGTTCAGAAATAAGGAATTGGAAAGATGGTATTGAAGGGGAATCGAAAGCAGCACGGAAGTTGTACTTAAAAAAAGAAATTTTTGAAGGTAGGGTGAATGTTATTATTGGAACGCATGCACTTCTGACGGAAGATACACAGTTTCATAAATTAGGCCTCGTGGTAATCGACGAGCAACATCGATTTGGGGTAGAGCAGCGAAAAACAATTCGTGATAAATCGGGAATGGAAGGAATGTATCCACATTTTTTATCCATGACTGCAACGCCAATTCCACGCTCGTACGCACTGACCTTGTATGGGGATCTTGATGTGTCGTATATCAAAACAAAACCAGCAGGGAGAAAAGATATTATTACGAGACTAGTCGAGCCAAGTAAAAGGGATCGCGCATATGGATTTATCAGAGAACAGGTACACAAAGGGCGACAAGTGTTTGTCGTGTGTCCTTTGATTCAGGAAAAAACCAAAGAAGGTGAAAGTATGGGGGTAGTATCAGAAAAGAAAACCGTGTTGTCTGAATACGAAAAGTTATCAACAAAAATTTTTCCTGATTTGCGAGTCGACTATCTTCATGGAAAAATGAAATCAAAAGAAAAAGAAGGAATCATGAAAAAGTTCGCAGAGGGCGTTACTGATATTCTAGTTTCAACTTCTGTAATTGAAGTTGGGGTAAATATTCCAAACGCGTCGATCATGATGATTGAAGGTGCTGAGCGATTTGGGTTGGCGCAGCTGCACCAATTCCGTGGAAGGGTGGGGCGAGCCGAACATCAGTCGTATTGTATTTTGTTTACCGAGATTGAGAGTGTAACATCAAAAGGGCGATTAGAGTACTTCGCTAAAACACTTGATGGATTTGCGCTTGCTGAATACGACCTTGAAACAAGAGGTCCAGGAGAAGTATATGGTACTGCGCAGAGCGGAATGGAAGAACTCCGTCTTGCGACTATGCGTGATCAAAGTATCATTAAAGCTGCGAGAGAATCAGCGCGAGGTATGGATTTTGAAAAGTTCCCCGAGCTGAAAGATCGGGTGCAAGAGTGGGAAGCACGGGTGCATATGGAATGATGGTGTGTAGATACGTCAAAAGAGTGGAAAATCGTCCCCAGTTTGCATTGACAAACTGGGTTTTTTTGTGTATACTCCGCCAGTCTGTTCCACAGGGGCAGGCACCGTCACGCACGAAAGTGCATTATCAGGAGTCTCACTTTGAAAGAATCGGTTCTCAATCGGATCAACAAGATGTCCTATGAGGAGGGTGCCAACCTCCTCACGAACCTCCGCCTGAACGCGATCCCTCCGTACCGTCTCCACACCCACCCCGTCGAGTTCACGATCCACACCTTCGGCGTCGACTGCGAGGCCAGGGTCAAGTCGGACACGATGGATACGCGTCGTGCCATGAGTGATCTCGGCATGCCGCGGGTCCAGGAGATCGCCAACACGATCTACTTGCACCCGACGCTCGGGGAGGATGCTCTGAACGCGATGCTCGACGGCAAACGTGTCGTGATCAACGTCCAGCGTCACCCGAAGACGGAGACGAAGCCCGCGATGCAGGCGGTTCCGATGGCGCCGGTCGAGGTCATCGCCTCGGTGCTCGACGACGTGCCGGAGGACAAGAGCAAGAAGAAGGTCGAGAACAAGTCTCGGCGCAAGCAGCAGCCCGCGGTCTCCGCGGAATTGCTCCACTAGGTCAAATGATCTAGTAAGAGAAGCAGGCGGTCGCCCATGGCGACTGTCCTGCGTCTCGAATACAAAATCCACACTCGAATCACGCAATAAGTCTCATCTATATGGGAACTATCGCGGGAGGGCGAGTGTGGATTTTTGTTTTGCAGTGTATTATTCCTCTCCTAAGAGGAGAGGTTAGGTGAGGTCATTCGAAGGGTATAATTATGAGTGACTATCTTATTGCTTAAGTAGTTAACTGAGAAGAAATATTGCAGGCATTTTTTATTTTCTCTATTACACTTTCTCTTTCAAATAATACTTTATCATTTTTAAATCGTATTATTTTGAATCCTTTATTTTTTAGAAAATTTTCTCGTCGGCGATCATATTCTTTCTGTTCGTCATGAACCGGTCCATCGAGTTCGATTACCAATCTAAATTCATGACAATAAAAATCAACAATAAATGATCCAATACTGTATTGTCTTCTAAATCTTATTCCTATTTTTCCACCATACAATTCTCGCCAGAGTATTTGCTCAGCCTTGGTCGGATTTTTTCGAAGTAATTTTCTCTTATTAATTAAAGAACGTTTGTTTGAATAAACATACGGCATAATCCCTCCTTGTTAAGTTTTAGTATAGAGTAAAGTCGAAGCTTCGGTAGACCTCACCTGTCCTCTCCTAAGAGGAGAGGAACGTTTTAAGTTAAGTCTTCTTTATCAACTCTTCAATATTTTTAACTTCAATCATATTCACTCCAGGTTGTTCGGTAATTTTTTTTCCGGCAGGAACAATGATACGTTTCATGCCAAGATCAACTGATTCTTTGATTCGTTTTTCATTATGTCGCACTGAGCGTACTTCTCCGCCGAGTCCTACTTCACCAAACACTACCGTGTCACGACCGAGAGATTTATCTTTGTACGAGCTTGCAATTGCGAGGCATACTGCCAGATCAGCTGCTGGTTCTTGAATCTTTATTCCACCCACAATATTCAGGTGAATATCGTATTGTGCAAGAGTGAGTCCTGCGCGTTTTTCAAGCACCGCAGTGAGCAGATGTAAACGGTTCAGATCAAATCCACTTGCTTTCCGAACGGGGTATCCAAACGTAGTCTTATGAACTAATGCTTGTACTTCTACGAGAAGTGGGCGAGTACCTTCCATCACACAAGTCACCACATTCCCGGGCATATCCTCTCCGCGTTCGCGAAGTAGTGATGCCGAAGGATTTGCAACCGAGATAAGACCTACTCCTTCCATTTCAAAAATTCCTACTTCATCAGTCGCACCAAATCTATTTTTTACTGCACGTAAAATTCGATACGTATGATACTGGTCTCCCTCGAGGTAGAGCACGGTATCGACGAGATGTTCAAGAGTTTTTGGTCCCGCGACACTACCTTCTTTTGTCACGTGCCCGATAATCACAATCGGTGTTCCAGATTGCTTTGCTACATCGAGAAGTAGCGTTGCGCATGCGCGTACCTGAGACACTGATCCAGCTTCGCCCTGTACCTGTTCACTTGAGATTGTCTGGATCGAATCAATAATCGCAAGTTTGGGTTTGTGTGCAGAAATAGTTGCTATAATCGTTTCAACCGAGGTTTCATTCGAAAGGGAAAGAGTGGGGGAGGTAATATTCAGTCTATCAGCGCGCATCTTTACCTGGCTTACTGATTCTTCTGCAGAAATGTAGAGAGAAGAGGGAATTGCAGCTGCCAGCTGTAATGCGAGAGTTGATTTACCAATACCAGGTTCTCCACCAAGTAACATAAAACTACCAGGGACAATTCCGCCACCAAGTACACGATCAAGTTCTGAAATCGTAGTTTGTGTTCTTTCGGTCGAATGGGAATCAACGCTTGCGAGTGTGTGAATTGAAGCGGGTTGGGAAGTAGACGTGGTGGTATTGTTTTCTGGAATTTTCTCAGCTGTTTCTATGACCGTACCCCACGAGCCGCATTCGAGGCATCTCCCAATCCATTTTTGGTATTGAGCATCACACTTGGAGCAGGCGAAAATTGTTTTTGTTTTTGAGGACATAAATCTAATAGGTTTACCACTGAAGTAGTATACATATAGGTAGAAGAGAATTACAAGTTATACTAAGAAAATATAGGTTGAGCCGTCTAATCTATTTTCGGCATTACTTATTGAGTTTTGAATAAGTAAATGTTTATTTTTCTATATTGTTTAAACACTAGATATAATCATTGCTTACAGGTACAAAGAGGGGTAGGAACTCCTCTATTAGAATCTCCCACAGCTGTTGTGGTGCAAGTATTGGTTCTGCATCCTGATGAAGTATTGTAATCAAAATGCCACACCTCTCCAGTAAATCGTTTCCATCCAACGACTGAGTAGAACAGTTCGGCAAGTATTTTGTTACCTATTTTCCATTTACCATCTCCAGTGCTGGTGCACACTTTACTACTACCTGATCCTGTACATGTTTTTGAATTTTCTTGAAGTATGACAGCAGTATCAAAATCAGGGTTTGTAATTGGTTCATTATTTTTGTCAAAAAGAATGGTGTCAACTGCGCCCCCGCCCGCATAGTTATGGGCATTAGCGCCAGGAAAAGATAGTTTGGTTCCTAGATCTCCTGTATTATTAGGGAATTTAGTGCAGACACGTGTTATAGCGTCTTCCAAAGATCTCCATGAACTATTAATTTGTATGGTAAAAGGTCCAGCTGGATGAGCTTGTGCTTTTAATCCGACAGCCTTTAAAGGTTCTACAAGCATTATAGGGATGCGTTTGCTCGTTCGAATTCCAGGAGCCCTAAGACCAACTTGTGTTTCGGATATTGGCATAGATCCTATCACACTTTGTTCTGGCCATGTCTCAGGTGGGTGTTGAGCACACCATTGGCGACAGCCCTCTATGCTGTCACACACATAACCTCTGGGACCAGTATATGGTCTTGGTAACGTGCTACCACCTGGGGTAGTTGGGGGAGGAGTGGTACCTGGGGTAGTTTGAGCTGATTGATCAGATTGATACGATACATGTGTACCATTATCTGAGTTAACTGTTTCACTAGCTTCAATCTCAGGTTCCTCAAGAAGTTTTTGGGGTATTACTAATATCTTCAAATTCTTCAAATTCACCAAATCAGGATTCACGGTATAGAGAATCGTGTATGATCCTGCAGTAATTACAATTGCAATTACTGAGGACACAATTCGATGTTTCGCGCTACTGATAGTCTCGCTATTTCCAGCTGAAGTAATAATCTGCACTCCAGAGATAATGAGTACCATGACTGCAATAAGTGAGATCAGTCCTACACTATATTTATAAATCGCAGAAATAAATTCTCCGAGAAATGGAATATTGAGCCAGCTTGCACCAAATTCATCAGTAGTGATGTGAGTCTCTTTGGTAATATTGGTAAAAAATACTCCAGGTATCCCAATTTTTGTTTCAGGTGTGACGAGCTCTGGGGCCTCCATCGAAATATCAAAGCCGAGGAAAGTGGTCTGAACTAGATTATCTGGAGAGCTAGGAGAAGTGGGTCCTGCCCATGTACGCATCGTCTGAAGGGAAGTCGGCATCCAGTTGTTTTTTGCAGTATTCTGACACACATGAAGATTGGCTAAATCACCTGTTCCGTCTGCCTTAACCCAGGTGCCATCTCCATATTGCTCGGTGCAAACTTCCTGTATGGTGTTCGCAGGAGCTACATTGACAATAGTACCTAAATTACAGATTTTAAGTTCTTTATCCTGAGCAAACCATGGATCATTTTCAACAGTGCTTGCGATAGTAGTGGAGTCACACACATGGTATCCTCCTCGTTGAGATAAACATGCATCATGGTCATCGCATGCATAGCCCATAAGAATTTTTTTTTCAACAGGATACTTAACATCATTTGTCGAATTTTTTGGAAGACTACTAAGATAGTCCGCTTTTTTACAAAAATTCCATTCAGCTCGGGACGAATCAGGATCTTGATCTGAGTCCATACACTTCCAGCCAGAAGCAGTGCCCCCATATCCGCCGTATAAGGTGTTTTCGCAATGGTCACTTTTTTGCTTATCCTGGTCATCGCATACACAAAAACTATTCTGGCATAGGCCTGTAGTACACTGATCATCATCACTACAAGCTTGTCCAATTTTTTTCCCAATACAGATTGAGGATTGGCACAATCCACTATCACAATCACTGTTGACGCTACATGCACCACCTGCGTCTGTTGCTGTATGTACAGAGATTGCCTGTGTGATTCCAAGTATAATAAAAAACAAACTTGCTAGGATACGTAATGTAATTGCGTGTATTTTCATAACCCAAGTATACGCTCCCAATCACTCAATAACTTTGGAGTCTCTATTTGTACATTATTTATAAATAATGTGGGAACAGACTGAAGATTGAGTGTGTTCGCAATATTTTTATTAAGTTCAATAATCCGATCTGGACGATCTGATTCAAGACATGTATTTAATTTTTCGATATCAAGTTTGATTTCTTGGCTAATTTTGGTAAGCGTGCCTTCTGAGAGATTGTCGCTGTTGGAGAATGCATAGGCTGCAAACTGATCGAATTGTTTTTGTTCATGAGCGCATACCCCATATCGAAGTGCGGTCAGTGAAGGGTGGGGAAAATTATTCACCGGGAGACCTTTCCAAACCATCTTTACTTTATCCGGGTGTTTTTGTTGTACCTGGAGAAAGAGATCGTGTTGTGTTCTGCATGCACTACAGGAAAAGTCTTCAAATGCGATTACGGTTATGGGTGATTTTTTGCTTCCAATGATGGGGTCTGTCGGGAGGGTAGGAATTTTGAATTCAGAAGCTACATTTTCTTCTACTGCTGCAATTTTTGGATTGAGTGGTTGGTAGCGAACAATTTGGATAAAAAGCGCAAGAGCCCCTAGGAGAATAGCTGGTAAAAAGACGGCGTAGATTTTTTTGTGTGTGAGTTCGTGGGACATAGTTTTTTGCAACTCCCTTATTTAAGTGGAATGCTAAACAATCCACTTTGATTTTTGTCAGTGAAGTAGAGTGTACTTCCATCTCCACTGACAAACATAGAGTCTACTACATGCGAGTCGTCAGTCTGGAGTGCTGTTCTAATTCCTGTGACGGTATCAATTCGATAAAAAGTATCTGCCGTAAAATTGGCAACTTCGGGGGCAAATCCTGCGCCACTTTCAAGGGTCGTTGGTACCCCGCAGTAGACGGTGCGTTCATCTGCCATCGTACATTTGGATGCCCAAGTGTTTACGCCCAATGGTTTTCGGTTTGCGCCAGCATTTTCTGGGCTTGCGTCCACAATCCATAATTCAGGCTTATAATCAGTTCGTGAGCTGTGCACACTGTGTAGTAGTTTATTGCCTTCAGGAGACCATTGAGTTTGCAGTCCGCGTCCTTCGACTTCGATTGATCTAAAATTTTCATTGTTTTGTCCGACGAGGAGTAATTCTTGTCGCTGTCCACCAATTTCGTCTCCAGTCAAAGAAAGTGCTACTACTTGTCGGTTGGGTGACCAATCAACGATTACTTTTGATGCATTATTACCAAGTGCCTCGACAAGGGATACATTATTTCCTGTAGGGTCACTCGTGATAAGCCAACGATTGTCGGGGGATAACCCCATGCTTTTTGCAGTGATTTGTGAGCCTTCTTCGGAGAAAGAAAATGATTCCCAGTGTTTGGGGAGTGTTACCTGAGTATTCGAATCAAAATCATAATAAATATTTGATCCATCAGGGTATTCAATAATTGTTTCATTGGTCTCGGGTGACCATGTAGCCTGAGTGACATTATAAAACACCGTATCACTCAGTACTCGTACACCCCCATTTCGATCAAGGGTATAAAATTTTCCGTCATTCTCATTGTAAAATCGTGCATTTCCGCTCGGTCCCGGACTAGGACTCCCTATGCTCACGTCTACTACACGGGTAATTAATGGTTGGGAATTTGGTCGGTTGATCGTATTCGGCTGGATAATCCCTCCGGTTGTTTGTCCGCCACCCGTCTGACCGCTGCCAGTCGGTAAGGTACCTCCTCCTGAGGTGATAGGGGGAATATCCCGTTCTCCCGTCTCGGGGAATAGACTGCCGTCAGTTTGTGTTCCGGTCCCAGGAGGAACAGTGCTTACAGGAGCTTGTCGAAAAAATACCCAATAAATGGCAAATCCCAAGAGTACACAAATGCCGAGAAAACCGACGGTAAGTAATATTTGCTTTTTTTCCATACCACGTAGGGAATCAGAGAGAAAATAATTTCTAATTATTTATCTTAAGTTGCTTGCGGGACATCAAACTTCGGGGTAGGTGCACGAGGTCCACTTCTTTTTTGTCGCTGGATAGATTGTATCACATTTACAGCTTTTTCTCGATCTTTTTTGGCTTTATCGATTTTTTCATCGATTGTTTTGATTTGCTTTTCGAGTAGATCTATCAATTCGCTTATTCCGTATTGTATGAATTTCAATAACCAATCTAAACCTTTGAGTATTAACCCGATAATAGCGAGGATGATAGTGAAATATAATATTGCTATCACAATGGCAAGGAGTCCTCGGGCAATCAAAATAAATAGTTTTGAAACTTGTAGAGTGCGCAGTGCGACTTGTAGAGGTAATTTTTTTAACCGTAAATTTTTGATTTTTTGATCCAGTTTTTGCTTGATACGCATGACACGATTCATCTTTTGTGACGCCTGTTGATCCTGCTTCATGGACATTTCCTGTCCTTGAGTCTGTTGCAAAACTCTCATTCCCAAATTTCGTTTTTGTTGCACTTCCTGTTTTTTCTTCCCACGCTCTTGTTCAAGTTGTTGCTCTCGGACTTGTTCTTCTTGGAGTGCTTGATCTAGGAATGCACTCTGATCTTCTTCGCTTTGATCTTCATTTTCTTCGTCGCCCTCTTTGGTACCTTCTTTGGAAGAAGGATTTGATTCGGCATCAGCGAGGGGAAATGGATTTTCTTCTGTACCCTCCCCTTGGTCAGGGGTATCGGGGACGGTATCAGGAGTAGAGGGGTCGGTCTGTTGAGTTTGGTTTTGAGTAGATGAGTTTCGTTGTGTTCGGCGTGCGGAAGGTGATAATTGTGTCTGTGCAGAAGATGGTACATCAAATTTGAGTTTTAACTTTACACCAGCTGAACCATCCGATGTTGTTTCAAGACTAGAACTATCATTACCCCCTGATTCGAGGCTTGCTTGGATATGATCAATTTCAAGACCAGTAGCCTCATCTTCGTTATTAATTGCTAGTTTTGCATCATTTCGTGCGCTATTCTGACTGCGATATATCTGAGATGCTTGGTTCTGCTCCGTAGGTGTGGCGGACGCAGGTTTACCGGAACCGATGGCAGCAGCAAGAGCGGCTCCGCGAGCAAAACGTCCGACGAAGTTGCCTTTTTTTGATGCCATACTAACTTAAGAGATACTCATCTTTTTTACGAGTGAGTGTATACGCTTTCTTTTTCTTTTTTGAGAGTATGTCGATTACTAGTTGTTCAATAATTCGCTCGAGCTTTCGTTCGATGTTTCGTGCACCCAAATCTTTGTCCCGAGTTTCCCGAGCCAGAGCCTCAAGAGCATCAGTATCGGTGGCAATCGTAATCTGCTGACTCTCATTGAGAGAATTACTTAGTTTTGCAATATGCTTCAAGATAATATTGCGCACATCTGCTTCGGTGAGCTGATTGAATACACATACGGCATTGATTCTGCTCATGAGTGCTGAAGAGAAGCCTTCTTTGAGTTTTCCCATGATTGCTTTTTCGAGCGTGTGCCTCGTTTCAACGGTACTCTTGTGCGTATCTCCAAATCCGATTCCCTGAGATTTGTATAACTCAGCTCCGATGTTTGAGGTAAGAATGATAATTGAGTGTGTGAGTTTTACTTTTTTTCCATTGGTATCACTGATTTCTCCTTCATCAAGAATCTGGAGTAATAATTTCATGACATCAGGATGCGCTTTGTCGATTTCATCAAACAACAATACTGAATATGGTCGTAATTTTAATTTTTCGAGGAATGGGTTACGGTCTTTGTACCCAATATATCCAGCAGGGGAGCCAAGTAGCTTTGCCGTACTATTTCCTTCTGAAAATTCACCCATGTCGAGACGAATAAAAGCTTTGGCATCATGGTACAGTGCTTCGGCTAGTTGCTTTGCAAGCTCAGTTTTGCCCACTCCAGATGGCCCGGTGAAGAGAAATGAGGCGTAGGGCTTTTTGGTATCTCTAATACCCAGTTCGGCCATTTTGAGGGTTTCTACTACTTCTTCCAATACCTCATCTTGTCCCATGATATGAGTTTTCAGTTTTTCTTTGAGTGTTTTCAACTGTTCCCATTCATTCTGATTGAGCATGGTCCGGTCAATATGCATTTTTTTACTAAGCACATCGCGCACGTGTTCGACCGTAACAGAAGGGAGAGTGAGTACCTTCTTTTTTGAAGTTTTTTCGAGAGCATTTTTTGCTCGAGCTAATTTTTTTTCAAGTGCTGTTATTGCATCTTTGATTTTTGCCGCATCTTTCAATCGTTCTTCGGCAATCGCTTGGTTCTTTTTTTCAATATATTCTTCGAGTTTTTTTTCAAGCGTCTCAAATTTTGCAACAGACACGGGTGTTTTTTGTTTGGTTTTGACCGAGCTTGCTGCTTCATCAATCAGGTCGAGTGCTTTATCAGGCTGGAAATTATCATGGATATAACGGTTGCTGAGGCGCACTGCTTCCTCAATTGCATCGTCAAGAATTTGTACCTGGTGGTACCCTTCGTAGTGTTTCTTGACACCAGTAAGAATCGTAAGTACTTCATCACGATTTGGTTCATCCACATCAATTTTCTGGAAACGTCGTTCAAGCGCGGGGTCAGAAGAAATATATTTTTTGTATTCATCATACGTGGTTGCACCAATACAGCGGAGAAGACCTCTGGCAAGGGCGGGTTTCAGAATATTTGCCGCATCCATCGTACCTTGATTGGATCCCGCACCAATAATATTATGGAGCTCGTCGATAAACAGGATGTAATTTGGGTTTTTCGCGCATTCATCAATAATTGATTTGAGTCGTGCTTCGAATTCTCCGCGATAAATAGTCCCTGCAACGAGGAGGGTAAGGTCGAGAGAGAGAATTTTTTTTCGTTTCAAAATATCTGGAATATCTCCTTCGGCAATTCGTTTTGCAAGACCTTCAACAATCGCTGTTTTTCCAACGCCAGGTTCCCCGACGAGAATCGGGTTGTTTTTGTTTCTTCGTGAAAGGATGTTGATCATTCGCTCGATCTCATCTTCGCGACCAATCACTGGGTCAATTTTTTCAGTATGCTGGCGATGAGTAAGGTTGGTGGTAAATAGGGCGACTGCCGACGTTTGTTTTCGATCACGAGAGAGTGATGCGGGCATGGTATCTGGTTTTGAGTTTTCTGACGGTTGTTCTTCGTGTTCGTCTTCTTCGGTTTCTTCCTCATGGGCAGATTCGAGTGGAGTACCTTGAATTTCCTCAAATATTTCCATCACTTCTCCCATCTGGGTAAATTTTTCCGCGTTATGGAATGAAATATCGAGTTGCGCTTTGAGTTCGCCCACATTTACCGAAAGAGTCCCGAATAATTCTTGTATTTCTTTATTTTTGAGAGATAGTATTCCAAAAAGTAAATGCTCGGTACCAATATATGAATGTCCTTCCTCGTGTGCGCGAAGGAGTGCTTTTTCGAGTGCGCTTCGGGAAGTGGTACTGAGATTAGGGACTGGAGTAGAAACTTTGTCTGAGGTGACGGTATGAGCTTCCTCGAAATGTTCCGTCAAATGATCACTAATAAGCTCGGGTGTAATTGAGAATTTTTTTAAAAGCTCACTACCAATACTTCCGGTTTCTTCGGTAAGTGCATGCAAAAGGTGAGGCAATTCTACCTGTGATTTCTTCAAGCGTGCAGCAAGAGAAATCGATCGGGCGATCGTATTTTTTAAATGTGTAGAGAAATTATCAAGAAGTTTTTGTGCGTCCATAGGGCATTAGTCAGAAAGTCGAAAGTAAAATACGCAACTTATTGCGTCTAGTATGGTAGGTAGTATATACTGTTTTTACATCAAAATCAATCAGGATAAAGCCTAAAAGGCTAATGCAACTTAAAAAGCTCTAAATTAACCAGACAACCAGAAAAATATGCATCCCAAACACATATTCAAAGCCTACGATATTCGTGGACTCGCTGAATCAGAACTTTCAGAAGAACTCGCATGGTCAGTAGGTCATGCATTTGCACATATACTTGAAAAAAACGGAGTAGCATTGTCGGACCGGTCTATCGTAGTTGGTTATGACATGAGACCGACGAGCATTCCATTTGCCAAAAAAGTAATTGAAGGAATCCAGGCGCACGGAGTGTCGGTCGTAGATATTGGGCTTACCTCGACTCCAGTATTTAATTTTGCGTGTGCGCATTACCCGGCTCATGCGGGGGGAATTATGGTGACTGCAAGTCACAATCCTGCAGAATACAATGGGTTCAAACTTACGTATGAAAATGGACTAGCATTGGGTACCGGAAGCGGGATGGAAGAGCTCCGTGATTTGATTATTTCCAATTATCGAGAAGAAAAACCAGAAAAAGGAGGGTATACAACATATGCGGTAGTTGATGAATATATTGAATATATTTTGAGCTTAGTGGATACCTCAAAAATTAGACCCATGAAAATCGTGGTCGATGCGGGAAATGGAATGGCAAGTGTCTCAATTCCAAAATTACTCGAAAAACTTCCAGTCACTGTTGAGTATCTATTTCTCGAACCAGATGGGACATTCCCCAATCATGAAGCAAATCCGCTGAAAGAGGAAACACTGAGAGATCTGCAAAAGAAAGTAATAGAAAATAACGCAGATTTTGGATTTGCACTCGATGGTGACGCTGATCGTATTGGATTGGTGGATGAATTGGGCCAAGTCGTTCCTGCGTCATTTGTTGGTGGGTTGGTAGGGCTTGAAATTTTAAAACTACATCCAGGAGCGCACATGTTCTACGATCTTCGTATGAGTAGGAGTGTCAAAGAATCATGGGAATCCCATGGGGCAACTACTGAAATATGCAAAGTAGGACATGCGAACATTAAGAAGATGATGAAAGATAAGAAGGCAGTATTTGCTGCTGAGTTGTCACTTCATTTGTTCTATCAAGATACGCATGATGTAGAATCAACTGATTTTTCATTACTACTCACCCTCCTTATGCTTTCGACATCGGAGACACCTTTGAGTGCGCTCTGGAAAACACTGGAGAAATATGCACATTCAGGTGAGATTAATTTTCATGTAGAACATACGGATGAGGTGATACAAAAAATCACCGAACGTTTTTCAGACGCACAAATCAGTGAACTAGACGGAGTATTATTTGAATATCCGGAGTATTGGATTAGTGTGCGCAAAAGTAATACTGAGCCAGTGCTCAGATTGAATGTCGAAGCGCATAATAAACAGAAGATGAATGAAATTGTTGAGGAGATTAGAGGGCTGATTGTACTTTGAGATGTGGAAAATTAAATAAGATTATTTATTGTCATAAAAAATATGTCTGAAAGAGGTGAGGGGTTTGATAGAAATAATTCTGAAAATGTACACGAAGAATCTGTGAATGATATTTTTAACGAGTCGTCTGATAAAGAACCGAGACGTGCTTTGGTTGAAAAATTCCAGGGGTTGTATAGTAAGATTGATCAGCTAAAGTTTAAGGAGGAAAAAGAAATCGCAATTCAAAATTTTTATACTGCATTAGATACGTGGGCTCGTGAAAATGGAGTAGTATTTTCACCATTTGAAGGCGCAGAAAGCCCCCTCCTGAATAAAGGTGATATAGTGAGGCGTGATAATCCTGAGAGAGTGCTAGCACTACTTACAGGGCAGGAACCGATTCATATACAGCCACTGAACGAAGGAGACGCTAATGTGGCAACAGATGCGTATGAAGGTCTTAATCTTGCACTTACTGAAGGGTTCCATGGAAAAAATGTTGTCTCCATATACGGATTTCATCCAAATAAAGATGCAAAGGTTGTTCAGGTGAAAAAACCCTCAGAAGATATGCGAGATCCAAAACGATTTCACTATATACGTTCATTTTCTGGAGAGGTGAATCCAGAAGATATTAGATTTGTGTTATTTCGGTTTCCGAGTGTTGGAGTTCCAGAAAGTGCATTGACTGAGTCAGAAGAAGAAAAACTAGAAGATGATATACCTTTGCGATATATATATCGGTCAATTTCCTTTCCAAAAGGAATTAACGGTCAACAAAAAACTCAATAAAAACAGAAAGGCGTTTCCCCGAAAGGAAACGCCGTGTGGTCTACGGAGCAGATCGGACTAAGCCGACAAACTCTATAAACGGCAAGTGGTCGCAAGTGATCAAGTCCTGTTCGGACTCGGTCAGCTCGACAAACCGCTTTGCAAGTACAGTGTCTAAGGTCATCTGAATTCGCTGATGCATTCGCACCCAGATCGCTCGGAGTGCTATTACGTCAGTCGAATCCGGCAAGAAAATCGTCTCGGCCAATGCCTCGGAGATGATTGTCTGCCAAACGCTTTCTTCGCTAGAGTTACTCATGATGCTCTCTCCTGGTCGGACTTTTCCAAATCGGAAAGGCATGAGACACAGAAACGAGTCTCCGGACGGTGCATCAATCTCTTGAATGAGATCGCTTCGTCGCACCGCTCGCAAACGCCGATGGTCCCGAATTCGAGCCGCTTCAAGGCGGCCTCCACTTCCGGGATCTCAATCGTCGTCTTGTGGGTACGGAGCTGCTCCAGCATGCTGGTGTCTCTTAAGGAGACCCAAACAGCCATAAGCTTGTCGCTTAGGCGGTTCTTGAGCTTCTGGAGCTCGACTTCGGTCATGATGTGCGTGGACAAAATTCACCTCTTTCGTGTAAAGGAACAAGTTAAGACAACAAAAGAATATATCATAAAATGACTATATTGTCAATAGTCATTCTAAGAGAGGGGGAGGTTGGTTGAGGAAATGAGGGGGAGGTTATGCTATATTCTCTCTTAATCGCTTAACCCGCTCTTCAATCGGCGGATGAGTGGAGAATGCCGACGCAAACATTTTGCCTTTAAATGGGTTTGAAATAAACAAATGCGCAGTTGCGGAGTTTGCAGTTTTCAAGGGTACATTTGATTGCTGAATTTTTTCAAGGGCTTTTGCTAGTCCTTCGGGGTATCTGGTCATGAGAGCCCCAGACGCATCAGCGAGATATTCGCGTTTGCGTGATACTGCAAGCTTGATGAGCTCAGCAATAATCGGGGAGAGGATGAGTAATACAATTCCAACGATTGCAAGAACTCCACCGGCTTTGCTATCAGAATCACGTTTGCCAAAAAGTCCAAATCGGAAAAACATATCAGCAAGAAGTGATACTGCTCCGACCAGTACAATGACGATGGTCATGACACGAATATCATAATTTTTTACGTGTGATAATTCATGTGCCAGTACTCCTTCGAGCTCTTCGTTTTCAAGAGCCTCGATCAATCCGGTGGTGACTGCAATTGAAGCGTGTTCAGGATCTCGTCCAGTCGCAAAGGCATTTAAGGCAGGAGAATCAATAATGTGTACACGTGGCGTAGGCATACCATTTGCAATCGCGAGGTTTTCTATCATGCGATACACATAGGGATTATCTTCTTTTTTAATTTCCTTGGCACCTGTCGATCGGAGTGCTATTGCATCGCCTTTGTAATACGACACCAGGGTCATGACGATCGAGATGATGAGTGCGAGAAAAACTGATTCATATCCGAGACCAAGATAACTTGCGCCAAGCCAGCCAAGACCAATGATGAACGCACAAAAAATTGCGATAAGCATTCTCGTTTTTCGTTTGTTGGAATCAATCTGACTATACATAGTTTCTTTAGAACGCTACTTTAACATTTTCACGCTCAGCAGCATCTTCGATTTCGAAGTATTCAAACTTAGTGAATTTCAATTGTCCTGCAATCATGTTGTTTGGGAATGATTCAATTTTGGTATTGAAATCACGTACCATGGTGTTGTAGAAGCGTCGTGATGCCTGGATTTTGTTTTCAGTGTCTGACAATTCGTCCATCAATTGTGCAACATTCGTGTTTGCCTTGAGATCTGGATATGCTTCGAAAGCGACTTGTAATTTGCCGAGACTACTTCCGAGCATGCTTTCAGCTGAGGCAAGAGCCTGAGTATCACCACTACTTTGTGCAGACATTGCTGCTGTTCGATACTTCGTTACATTTTCGAGGATTTCACGCTCATGAGTCATGAATCCTTTGACACTGGCGATTAAGTTTGGGATCAGATCATGGCGGCGTTTGAGCTGGACATCAATATCGCTCCATCCTTCTTGGGTACGATTGCGGAGGCGGATAAGGGCATTGTAGAGAAACACGACCCAGAGCACAATTACTCCTACTACTATTAATACAATGAAAAGTGGTGACATAGACTTGAGACTAAGATTAAATAATTTAAATAAAACTGTCTATTGAAAAAAACTATTATCTATGGAATACTTGAGGCTATTACAATTAGATTGTAGAGAAAATATAACTTTTGGTCAATACTAAGCGAAATTATGGTTACTATCCTTTTGTTTATTGTCATCCTCGGTATTTTGGTAGTTGTACATGAATGGGGTCATTATTACACGGCAAAAAAATTCGGTATTAAAGTCCATGAGTTTGGATTTGGCTATCCACCACGCGCGTTCGGGTGGTATCGGGATCCGAAGACGAAAAAGCTCGTGTGGATCTGGGGAAAGGGAAAGAGTAGTCTCAAAGAGACCGTATCTGGTAACGAACAAAATGCTGAATTTCCTGGAATGCTCTGGAGTATTAATTGGCTTCCGCTTGGTGGATTTGTACGAATCAAAGGTGAGAATGGTGAACGTGCTAAGGAAGCAGACAGTTTTGGGTACCATAAAGCATGGAAACGAATTACGGTTCTTGCTGCTGGGGTTATCATGAATTTTATCCTTGCTGCAGTCGTCCTTTCCTTTGGTTTTATGATCGGACTTCCAACTGATTTATCCCAAGGGATAGATAAACATGCTGAAATCGTTGAAGCTCCAAGTGTCATTGTAGAGTCAGTGGAAGAAGGCTTGCCCGCTGATCTAGCAGGTATGGTATTTGGAGATAAGATTACCTCAGTTGATGGTGTTCTTGTGGCTGGAGCAAACGACCTAATTGAATATATCAAGACACATGGGGACAATGAAGTCACGGTACATATCGTCCGGGGACAAGAAGAACTTGATATAAAACTTAAGCCTACTGTAACAGACGGCAGTACGGCGCCTCGGCTTGGAATTGCAATTGCTGAAGCCGGAATTATTAGGTACCCATGGTATATTGCACTCTATAAAGGATTTGTTGCAGCAGGAATTGGTCTGGTAACTATATTTGTCTCATTTTATTATCTCATTGGAAGTCTAGTTACTGGACAGGGTCTCATGTTTGATATCGCAGGTCCTGTCGGAATCGCACAGATTGTAGGACAGAGTGCAAAACTTGGTTTCCATTATGTATTAAATGTAGTCGCCATGCTCTCGCTTAGTCTCGCGGCAATTAATATTCTGCCCATTCCAGCGCTTGATGGGGGGCGTATCTTGTTTATCCTCATTGAAAAAATCATTGGTCGACCAGTATCTATGAAATACGAGCAAATTGCTCATACGATTGGGTTTGTATTGCTTATGGCGCTCGTCGTGGTCGTTACTTGGAGAGATATCGCGAAATTATTCTAATCAGGTATGATTGAAAAATTAGAGAACTTAAAAAAAGAAGCAATTAGTGCAGTCAAAAAAGTAACTTCACTTATTGAGCTCGAAGCAGTGCGCGAACGTTTTTTTTCTAGAAAAACAGGTACGTTCACTTTGCTTACAAAAAACATGAAAGGGTTAACAGATGCTGAGCGTAAAGAAGTGGGGCAAAAAATAAATGAAGTGAAGGTTGCGATTGAATCTGAATTTGAAAACAAAAAAGGAGAGTTTGAAAGTCAAGTATGGGATTCAATTGGAATAACTGAAGCGCTTGATGTAACACAGCCACAAGTGCAAGGGGTTAGTCGGGGTCACGTCCATCCAATGTCTACTGTCCATACTGAACTCGAAGATTTGTTTACCTCAATGGGGTTCATGCTCCTCGATGGTCCTGAACTTGAGAGTGAACATTATAATTTTGACGCATTGAATATCCCAGAAAACCATCCAGCAAGAGATTCACAAGATACTTTTTTTATCAAAGATCATGACGAATGGGTAATGCGCACACACACCAGTCCGGTACAAATTCGCGCAATGCAAAAATATGGAGCACCCTTGCGTGCTGTAGTTTCTGGTCGCTGTTTTAGAAATGAATCAACTGATGCGAGTCATGAGCATACGTTCTATCAAATGGAAGGTATTGTGATTGATAAAGATATATCAATTGCAAACTTGATTGGGGTTATGAAAGAATTGTTACAAGGCGTGCTTCGAAAAGATGTTGAAGTACGATTGCGCCCTGGATATTTTCCTTTTGTCGAACCTGGATTTGAACTTGATATGAAATGTTTGGTATGTGCGGGAGTAGGATGCGGTGCATGCAAACATAGTGGCTGGATCGAAACTCTGCCGTGTGGATTGGTACATCCAAAAGTGATTGAAGCGGGAGGACTTGATCCGAAAGTATGGAGCGGTTTTGCATTTGGTCTTGGATCCATGCGTCTCTGTATGCAAAAATACGGAATTGAAGATATTCGCCAATTGCACGGAGGAAATGTAAGTTTTCTTGAACAATTCTAATTATGCTTATTTCATACAAGTGGCTTAAACAATATGTAGATCTCCCAGACTCTCTATCGCCCGCAGAGCTAGGACTTGCTTTGACTATGTCGACGGTTGAAGTCGAAGGAGTGGAATATCAGGCAAAGCAGTTTGAAAATCTCGTGGTTGGTGTCATACAAAAAGTAAGAAAACATGAAAATGCTGACTCGCTCAAAGTATGTGATGTAGATGCAGGGACTGAAATCGTACAAATTGTGTGCGGTGGATCAAATGTGCGCGAAGGAATGAAAGTAATTTTGGGAAAAATTGGTGCGCGTGTAAAATGGCATGGAGAAGGTGAACTGGTTGAGCTTGCGCCAACCAAAATTCGCGGAGTTGAATCATTCGGCATGATTTGTGGTGCTGATGAAGTGGGACTGCTTGAAATGTTTGGAAAATTAGAAGAAAAAGAAATTGCAGATTTATCAAAACTCAAAGCAAAAGCAGGGACTCCACTTGCAGAAGCGCTACAGCTTAACGACGTAGTGATTGAAGTAGATAATAAATCAATCAATCATCGTCCAGACCTGTGGGGACACTATGGAATCGCTCGCGAAGTTGCGGCAAAATACCGAAAGAAATTGGCGCCGTACACGATTCCTGAAATCAAAGAAGGTGATGAGAAAAAAATTAAAGTCACGATTGAGGACGGAAATGATTCAATGAAATATACAGCAGTTGCACTTGATGGAATAACTATTAGTCCATCACCTGAGAAACTACAAGCCCGTCTACGAGCTGTTGGAATTCGTCCAATCAATAATATTGTCGACATTACCAATTACGTCATGTGTGATTTGGGTCAGCCCATGCACGCGTTTGATGCTTCAAAACTTAAAACTCAAAAGTCAAAACTAGAGATCGTGGTTCGAAGAGCAAAGCCAGGAGAAACATTACTCTCTCTTGATGGAAAAGAACGCAATCTGACCGAAGAAATGCTGGTGATTGCTGACAGTGAGAAGCCAATTGCGCTCGCTGGAGTGATGGGTGGAAAAGAGACTGAAATTACTGATGCTACTACCTCGATTATTTTTGAGTCTGCGCATTTTAATGCTGCATTGATCAGAAAAACTACGACCAAGCTTGGACTCCGAACTGATTCAAGTTCACGATTTGAAAAAAGTCTGGATCCAAATAACTGTATCGTTGCGCTCAAACGTGCGGTTGAGCTCGTGCTTGAAGTATGTCCAGGGGCTCGAGTAGTGAGCGCTGTTGCAGAAAAAGGAAAGCCTGTTGTATTTGCTGGTCCAATCATAGTTACCAAAAAATTCATTGATACCAAAATTGGCGCGAGTATTCAGACCAAAGAGTGTGTGCGGATTTTGGAAAATCTGGGATTCGGCGTTACTATTAGTGGAAAAAAAGATGAAGAAACTCTGAAAATTGAAGTGCCAAGCTGGAGAGGTACGAAAGATATTACCATCCCTGAAGATATTGTTGAGGAAATCGCGCGCATGCATGGATATGGAAATGTAGAAACAACCTTGCCGATGTTTACCATTACTCCACCCGAGCGAAATGAAACAAAAATGATGGAGAGAAAAGCTAGGACCACACTTTCGACCATGCTCGGATTTACTGAAACATTGAATTATTCATTTGTTTCACCACGATTGTTACAGTTATTACATCTGGATGTGTCAGAGCATATTGAACTTGCAAATCCAATTGCAAGTGATCGCCCCTACCTTCGTCGAAGTTTATTACCCAATATTTTGGAATTAGTAGAAAGAAATTCACATGTGCATGATGAGGTAAAGGTATATGAGATCGGAAAAATATATCTGAGAGAAGAAGCAGGTCCTCGCGTGTCTGAAAGTGGAGATGATTTATTGCCACGGCAAGATGTAGTACTTGGAATTGCGTATTTGAAAAAAGATGATGAAAGCCCATTCTTCACTGTTTCACAAGCAGTCAGAGAAATCGGCAAAGATAGTGGGGTTGAATTAGTAATAGAGCCAACAGGGGCAAGCGCTCCGCATATACACCCAGGTCGGGTTGCAAAAGTAACAACAAAGACAGGGGATCATGTGGGAGATATGTTTGAATTACACCCACGCATTGCGAGTGTTTTTGGTTTTTCTCACCGCGTCGCATATGCAGAATTGAATCTACGCGTACTGTCTGAATTTGCTCGTACCAATTCTAGCTATAAGACACTTTCATTGTATCCAGCCGTGGTGCGCGATGTCGCGTTTGTCGTACAGAGTTCTGTATTCCACCGAGATATTCATACGGCACTTGTAGAAGCTCATCCACTCATCACCTCAGTTACACTTTTCGATGTGTTTGAAGGGGGAAAAGTAGGAGAAGGAAAGAAAAGTATGGGTTACCGTGTTACGTATCAATCAAAAGAAAAAACACTGGAGACATCTGAAATTGACGAAGCGCATAAAACAGTAGAAAAAATTCTCAAAGAAAAATTCAAAGCAGAAATTCGAATGTAAAAATAATTTTTAATTTGCACTTATACACACCTGAATTCGGGTGTGTTTATTTTTGATCAACAAATTATGGTATACTGTACGTATTAACTTTGTATGCCTGTCTATGTTTGAAACTAGTCGTGACTTATTATATGTAGTACTATCACTTGCGATCATTTGGTTTACCGTATTTTTGTGCTGGCTTATGTATCAGGCAGGTAGAACACTTCGAAATGTAAATAGAATTGTAGAATCAGCGCTCGAAAAAATGGAAATGATTTCTACAGCAGTAGAATTTATACGAAAAAAAGTAGACGGAATGTCCTCTCATCTGGGCGCAGTCTCTGGAATTGCTTCAGGATTATTTGAAAAGTTTGTGGTAAGTAAGTTGTCTGACAAGCTGGATGAAAAACTTTCAGGAAAGAAAGGAAAGTCTAGAAAAGAAGATTAATTTACCCGCCTGTTTAGGGAGGGATTAAAAAAATTCATATGGGGAGGGGAACAACAATCTTGTTTTTAATTGGATTGTTTTTTGTTTGTGTAATTAGTGGGGTAGTGTATTTTTCACATATCGGCGAGTAAGTTCTGGTTGGAATGTTTTGGCTGTCTGAAGTTTTACGTCAATTTGCTTTATTTTTTCTTCCAAAATAGTAATAATACGCATTGGATCATCAACGCCGTATGCGAGTTTACCTCGAAATTTTGTTTTTTTTATCATTCTTTTTTGTATCAAGGATTCTAAAATATTGTAGCAATTTGTACGGCTAACTTTTGCAAGTGTGGCAATAGGAGATACAGCTGATTGTCCCAATTCTAAAAGGGCTTCATATACTGAAGCCTCGTCTTCACTTAGACCGAGATCTGTGAGAATGTTATGAAAATGATTTTCCATAAACATCTTAAGTTAGTAATTAACTTTAGTTTAGAATAAAGCAAGGCTTATGTCAAAAATACAAGAACAAAATATATAATCTAGTTAAAATAAAAAAACCAGGCGATGAAGCTTGGTTTTTTGTTTGGGAAGGATTGACAAAATGGTAAAATTAATGTACAAACAAATTAGAACACTACGAAATACCTAGTGTTTCAGACTATTTCGGAGGACATTCTCATGCTAACGAAGAACATCGTTCTGATCAATCCGCACTATCCGTACGGGAAGGATCAGATCTATCTCGGTGGATCCCTTGTGTCGGTCGCTGCACGGATGCTGAAGATTGGGCATCGAGTCCAGATGGTCGATCTCAACATCGACCGCCTGACCGAAGTCCATGTGCAGACGACGCTCAAGAAGGCTGACATCATCGGGATCTCCTTGACAGGTTCGCCCTACATTCCGGGAGTACTCAAACTCATTCCCGAGCTCCGTGTGTTTGCGCCGAATGCCATGATCCTCATTGGGGGTCAGGTGATCAGCAAGCTCACGCCGGATCAGTTCAAGCGGATCTTCCGTGGACTCGATGGAGTGATCCAGGTCGGCTGGTGGATCGACAAGAAGAACAACGACGACGGGGATCATGCTCTGTCGCAAGTTCTCGGCCTCAACCACGCACTCCTTCCGAAGCCGGACTGGGTGTCGTACGTTCCCGCTTGGGAACAGATGGGACCGGAACGGCTGCGGACGTATCTGCAGCGTGAAAGCGCTCTGGTCATGTCTCAGGGCTGTGACCAGCAGTGTAAGTTCTGTCAGGCAAAGAAGGGTCAGCGGGAGAGCTTCCGCGAATTTCCCTTCTTCACACATGACCTGCACTATCTCACTCAGGTCGCACGAGGTTTCGGGATCACAGAGCTCGAGTTCTACGCCTCGAGCCTCGACTTCTTCCAGAATCCCGCGATCGTCGCGGGGTACCTCGAAGCACTTGCCCATGTGCAAGAGGTGGAAGGAGTCAAGATTCGGGTCAGGTGCCTCTCCTGCATGGACAGCTTTCTCGAGGCGAGTCGGGAGATCCCCAACTTCGAGGACCTGCTTCACCGCGCTGGGCTCTGGTGCATCGGGTTCGGAGTCGATGGCGATCCGGATGTCTGGCGCGAGCAGAAAAAGCGCCAAAACAAAACGGATTACATCGTGCCGTGCCTTGAGCTCACCAGAGATCTCGGCGTAACTGCGGAAATCCTAGCCATCATGGGGTTCCTAGAGCAGACTCCCGAGAAGCTCCGAACCGTCGTGATCAATAGTCAGGAAGAGGTGGAGGAGTGGCCGCATGTGAATATTCGGCCATACCTCGCAAAGACAGTCGGTCCCGGCAATGAAGGCTGGGAAACCAACCACGAGACCGTCGAGACCATCATCGAGGATCCGAATCTGTTCTACAATCTGGACTTCTGTGTGCTCGGTTCGCCGATCACACATCCAGATCCGGAACATCGACGACTCTCGAACGAAGCATTCCTCGAGATCTGCAACACACTCGGGGACAGATGTCTGACCTCACCGCTCAAGCCTCAGGGCGAAGGTGGTGAGGAAGGGATCGAGGCAGCTCGGTTCAATCAGAACCAGCCGTTCGACCGTTAGATGTCCATGTGCCGGCATGTCAATCGGCAGTGCGCCCCACACTCAAAAAGGGGTCATCGATCGTGTTTATAAATTTTGTAAGTACGCAGAATAAAAAATCAGAGCTTCGTCAGCCTGATTTTTTATTAACTAGATAATATATAATATCGTTTATCGTAAGTTACTATTTGTGATTGAGTATGTTTATATAAGGTTGTTTCCTAACCATACACAATCTGACCTTTTAGCATTGTTGATTAACTTGGGTAAAGTGTTATAATGAAGGGCATTATTTAGCTTATAAAAATGGACTACTCAATACCCACAAAGCAAATACTCCCTTTCATAAAAAATAAAGACCTCTATAAACATGTTGGAAGGGTTTTGAGTGTTGCAAAAAATGCAGTCAGGGATTCAGAGAAAAATTTATATAAAAATGTTATTGACCCATTTTCTGCACTCTTTGATGCAATGACTACTGAAATGAAGCTTTCCGATTGGATCAAAAAAGAAGGAACTCGACAAGTTCAAAAGACAGTTCAAAATGCGCTTGGTGATTTTCACCAAGAAATTTTAGGCAGTCTACCGGGCTGGAAAAGTCTGGGTAGAGGGAATGTGGTTGATCTTGTTAATGAAAAAGCGAAAATCATCGCCGAAGTTAAGAATAAATTTAATACAACTAAAGGTAATCACAAAATTGCTATTTACGATGATTTACTTTCTCTAGTGAATGGCAAGTATAAAGGTTATATAGGGTACTACGTTGAGGTAATACCCTCTGGACAAAAAGAGTATAACAAACCATTTACCCCTTCGGATAATAAGACCAAGCAAAGAAGGTCGGCTAATGAAAAAATTAAAGTTATTGATGGAAAAAGTTTTTATAACCTAGCTAGTGGTAGAGACGATGCTTTAAAAGATCTTTATCATGCTTTGCCGGAAGTGATAGGAAATATTTTAGGTATCGATCATAAAGGGGTCAAAAAAGATGAGATTTTCAAAGACCTTTTCAGACGTGCCTATTTATAGGGAATTCTTTGTAAGTGAAAATACTCAGTAACCCTTGCATAATGCAAGGGTTACTGTTATAATAAGATTAGACTTATCATAATTTTTTTAATATGAAGAAAACTCTTTTTCCTAACACACTGCAAATGTTAACCGTGATTGAAGCCTCTGCTGTTATTGGGGTTTCGGCAGACACCATAAGGCGCTGGGATAAAAAAGGTATAATTAAAGCTCACCGATCAAACTTGAATCATAGGCTATTCAACATAGAAGAATTGAAAAAATTACATAATAAAATTTTTGGCAAGTCGGATATTAATAATTACAAAATTTTAAAAACAAAGAAGAGGAGTAAGTATAATGTAATTGATTTATTTGCTGGAGCGGGTGGAACAGCTTTAGGTTTAGACAATGCGGGCTTGAATCATGTTTTATTAAATGAAATTGATAAGAATTCCGTTGCCACATTAAAATTAAACAGAAAAGACTGGAATGTTGTACACGAAGATATTGCAAAAATTGATTTTAAGGAATATAGGGGAAAAGTTGATGTGGTTGAGGGGGGCTTTCCTTGTCAGGCGTTTAGTTACGCAGGCAAACAGAGAGGTTTAGAAGATGCAAGAGGAACATTATTTTTTGAATTTGCACGATGTGTAAAGGAAGTGAACCCTAAAATTGTCATGGGTGAAAATGTGAGAGGGTTACTTGGGCATGAGAACGGCAAAACTTTAGAAATGATGGTGAATATCCTTAAAGAACTAGGATATAGAGTAGCCTATAAAATAGTAAGAGCACAATATCATGATGTTCCCCAAAAAAGAGAACGGCTTATTATAATCGGCATAAGAAAAGACTTAAAAGGTACACCGTTTCTTTTCCCTAAAGAAAATGATTATACAATTTCCCTTCGAGAAACTTTTAAGGATTGTCCGAAATCTGAAGGACAAAAATATCCCAAAAGAAAAAAAGAAATAATGGATTTGATCCCGGCAGGAGGTTATTGGCGCGATTTACCAGAAGACCTACAAAAAGAATACATGAAGGCAAGTTATTTTATGGGTGGTGGAAAAACTGGTATGGCTAGACGCTTATCATGGGACGAGCCGAGTTTAACTTTGACTTGCGCTCCGGCACAAAAACAAACTGAAAGGTGCCACCCCGAAGAAACCAGACCACTAACAGTCAGAGAATACGCAAGAATACAAACTTTTCCGGATGATTGGGAGTTTGCCGGACCTGTTACTGCCAATTATAAACAGATCGGCAATGCCGTACCTGTTAACCTGGGCTATCACATGGGAAGGTGTATAATTGCCATGTTAGACAAAAAACCAGATGAATCAATGATAACAGTCGAAAAAGAGGGCTTTATAGAGCGCAATTGACGTAAAAATAGATGGAAATTAAATGTAGCTGGAGGGGATACTGGAAGTGAAATAGCGGGTGAACCTTCTCCTTCAACTACATTTGCGTATATTTTATTTACCCCAGGCTCATCTGGTGTACTTTCAAATGTACGAATCCGCGGTGGGGGATACACGTCGTCATTTCCATTTACTTCGACGCGTCCCTATATGATCTGGATTGACGGAGCCTCAGTTGAAATTTCAAATTCTCAGCTGATTGATTCCAGACGCCCAGGAGGAATTATGGTAGTACGGAATGGAAATATAGATATGCGAGATACAGAGATTGGGTGGAACAGCGGATATAATAAATTAAGCAGTTTTCTCGAATATGGAATGGTGTTGAATACTCAGTCAGTGGGGCATATTGAAAACGTAAATTTTAGAAAAATGGATTATGTGGTGGAATTAAATCAAGGGTCTATACTAACTTATGATCGGATGAGTAGAGCAAATTTGATTGATTTGTATCCTGCTTTTTTTCCGAGCAAAAACTGGTTCCCAGGAACGATATTTCCCTTTTAGCTAAGCAAAAAAATAGTTATAAGCCTGCAGACGGGCGTTGCAGGCTTTTTTGCTTTAAATAAGCCAATTTTGAGGCTTTATGATTGACAAAATCACTCAAATATGCTATAGTATGTCGTTCAAAATGAATTGGCATCTGGCATATGCCGGGTGGTTCACGAGAACACTGCACATCTCACAGGGAGAATGTAGATGATCAAGACAAACTTTGGTGGAAGTTGGGTGGACTATTGGACCATGATCCTCATCGGCGAGCACGTCACCTGCAAGGTGGAAGGCTACGGCGAGGTCTCGGTCGAAGTCCAGTGCTTCCACCACGATTACGAGATCCATGGGACCTGCTTCGAAGGGATCGAGGTCAATGAGGTTGAGAATCGGAAGACGATGTCGCCCGACGGGAAGGTCTGCGGGGTTCTGTACTGGAACCTCGACGGTCACGTCCTGTATCCGGCTGCTCCACCGATCCCGGTGCAGGCACCCAAGATCATCCTCGCGCCGTGGATCGCGCGACAGGCCTCTCAGAGTCTCTGAGAGCAAATCCGACGCTGCACAGCGAACCATGTCTCTGACATGTCGATCGCCTGCAGCGTCGGAGACAACTTACCTCATATCATTAATTGGTATGAGGTTTTTGTTTTATTGATTTAATAATGAACTATTTACAAAAATAATTATTGATAGTAGAGTGTTCTGCAATGATTCCAACTTCTGGAATCAGCGTAACACCTACTTCAGCGCGAGGAGTTCTGTATGGCGAGTCTGTGTGATCAGAACAGTGAGATCGTGCATCAGTGGCTCGACATGTTCAATGCGCAGGATGTGCATGGGGTGGTCGAGCTCTACTATGACCCGTGTGAACACGCCTCTCCGAACATTATGGAGGTCTACCCGAAGACCCTCGGTACGATCTACGGCAAGGAGCTGCTGCGTCGGTGGTGGCGCGAGTGCTTCGAGAAGAACTCGGGTCTGAACTACGAGCTCATCAATCTCCTCTCGACTGAGGACTCTGCCGTGCTCACATACAAGCAACACGGAGTAGACGCGACTTCTGTTCATAAACTCCACTTCGAGTTCGCGGGCGGGAAGATCACGAAGTCGAGAGTCGAGAATTTGGACAAGGTCAGTGGAAACACTGTCCGGCGCCATCTGTCGGTCGTCTGATTTTTTTTGGGGGGGGAGTTGCTTGTCCGCGACATCACCCCCAATCTTTGTCTCTAAATAGGTGGGAGATAAGGGTTGGGGGGATGGTGATGTTGCTTCAATAACTCTTTGTAAAATAAAACAATCCTTGTGCAAGGATTGTTTTATTTTTGTGACCCCGGTGGGGATCGAACCCACGACCATTGGCTTAAAAGGCCACTGCTCTACCGGCTGAGCTACAGGGTCATTTTTGATCTTCAATAACGCGAATATGATATACTAAGTAAACATAAAAGTCAAGTAAACTTTATCTCATGAAAAAAGAAGATTTTCATTCACTAAGTATCGCACACTCGCTCGATATTTTAAAGAGCAGTAAAAACGGTGTTACCGATGAGGAGGCACGCCGGCGTTTGCAGGTTCATGGAAAAAATGAAATTCCCTCGGGTGATCAGGAAGTCACTGGTTGGAAAATTTTTGGAGAGCAATTTGCGAGTCCGCTTATTATTATTCTGATTGTTGCGACCATAATCAGTTTTTTGCTTGGTGAATGGGTTGATGTGATTGTTATTGCAATAACCATTGCAGCAAATGTATTGGTCGGATTTATTCAGGAATATCAGGCAAATGCAGCACTCAAAAAACTGAAAAACATGGTGACGTATAATGCGACGGTAATTCGAAAGGGCGAGACAGTTCGAGTATCAAGTCGAGACATAGTAGTAGGGGACATCATGGTTATTCTTGCAGGGGATAAAATTCAGGCTGATGGACGAGTGATTGAAGTATCTGAATGTGAAGTGAATGAGGCAGTTCTGACCGGTGAAGTAGAGCCACAGAAAAAAACGAGTAACACGGTATTAAAGAAACAGGTTCCCATCGCTGATCGAATGAATATGGTGTATCGCGGTACGGTGGTGACCCGTGGGCGCGCACAAGTAGTAGTGACGGCAATTGGAGGGGGGACTGAGATTGGAAAAATTGCTGAAATGGTGGGGAGTATGGGGGAAGAATCTACACCACTACAAAAACAAATATCAAAATTAGGAAAAACACTAGGTACTGCTGTAGTGGTTATGTGTGCGGGAATTCTCATGTTGGGTTTATTTTCACCGTCTGAGCATGCTGAAAAAGGAATTGAATTATTCAAAACTGCAGTTGCTGTCGCTGTCGCAGCAATTCCTGAGGGGCTGGCAATTTCAATGACCATCATTCTTGCAATCGGGATGAAAAACATTCTCAAAAGAAATGCGTTAGTCCGGAAATTACTTGCCGCAGAAACACTGGGTTCAGTTTCGGTGATCTGTACGGATAAAACAGGTACCCTGACTGAAGGAAATATGTCAGTCGTGAAAGTAGTTACGTCTCGCTCAGTATTTGGTGCGTCAGATTTTATCGGCAAACAAATAGATGATGATTCCCTAGAACATGACGCGAGATACGCGCTCAAGCTGGGAATATTGTGCAATGATGGAATGATCGAAAATTATACTAAAGCAGAAAGTGAATGGACAGTATCGGGGAATCTTACTGATTCAGCACTTATACGCTATGGCGCAAAAATAGGACTGTATAAGACTGAGCTCGATCATGTATATGAACGCATATCTGATGTTCCTTTTGATAGTAAGAAGAAATACATGGGAGTTTTGGCTACTGATAATACTTCCCGGGTAGTGATTATGAAAGGTGCACCTGAAAAAATATATTCGCGTCTACATTCCTACCAAGCCGAAGGAAAAGTTCATGCATGGAATAAAAAAATAGAAGAATATATCAAAGGAAAAGAACGATCGCTTACGGGAGAAGGATTGCGTGTGATTGGAGTGGCCTATAAAGATACGTATTCAGGTAAAAAAGTATTGAGTGAAAAAGATTTTTCTGATCTCATATTCGTGGGGCTCATCGCATTTGCCGATCCGCTGCGCGGAGATGTCCCTGCAACGGTGCGTGCTGCTGAGAAAGCTGGAATTCGGGTCATTATGATGACGGGAGATCATGCGTTGACTGCACATACGATTGCGCAAAGTGCGGGAATAGGTACGCGTGGAGAGCGAGTGTGTGAGGGTGTTGAATTGGACTTATTAACTGATCGTGAATTAGAAGAAAAAATTAAAACTACGTCAGTATTTGCGCGTGTCGAGCCAAAACATAAAATGAGAGTGATTAAAGCTCTGCAGTCCAAGGGGCATGTCGTTGCTATGACGGGGGACGGAGTGAATGATGCCCCAGCACTCAAAGCAGCTGATATCGGAGTTGCAGTCGGATCGGGAACTGATGTAGCAAAAGAAATTGCAGATTTAATTTTATTAGATAATTCATTTACGACGATTGTCTCTTCGGTTGAAGAAGGAAGAGGTATTTATCAAAATATTAAAAAAGTAGTGTTGTATTTACTCTCCAGTAGTTTTTCCGAAGTACTATTGATTGCTTCCTCTATTATCGCGGGCATGCCATTACCGGTACTCCCCGTACAAATTTTGTGGGTCAATTTGATTCAAGATACATTCCCGGTAATTGCGCTTGCATTTGATCGTGGAAGTAAACAGACTATGGAAGAGCGTCCTCGTAAAAGAAATGCACCGATTATTGATCCTGAAATTAGAATGATTATTATTGCAAAAACAATTTTTGCGAATATTCTTCTATTCGGAATGTTTTTCTATTTTCATACCACGAGCGATGATATCGCGCGCACTCGCACCATTATGTTCCTCGCGTTTGCAGTGAATTCACTGTTCTATATTTATGCAATTAGGGATTTGAGAAAACCAATGATTCGCATGCGATGGTTTGATAATCATTATCTCACTGCTGCAGTAATTTTTGGGTGGACAATGTTACTCTTGGCTACCTATGCTGCACCATTCCAGAAAATTTTGCATACGGTTCCTCTGGGTGTGAATGAGTGGATTATATTACTTGGATTTGGTATCGCAAACTTACTATTTATAGAAGTATTAAAAGTGGTGATGAATAGGAAAAAAGTAACATAAAATTCCCACCCGTTAAGCATCTAATTTTATAGCAGATAACGGTCTAGGTGGGTAATTGTGTGGCCTGTTGCCCAATATCTATTTTCACGCTACACTGTAGGAAAATCATTATTGTATATATGTCCAAAAAAATAAAGCAAACAAAAATTGTTGCAACTATTGGCCCAGCCTGTGAAACAGTCGAAATTCTTGAACGCATGGTGCGGGCGGGAATGAATGTGGCGCGATTGAATTTTTCCCATGGAACACATGAAAATCATGCAATGCTTATCCAAAATATTCGTGAAGTGGAAAAACGCACAGGAGAGCCAGTAGCGATTCTCCAGGATTTACAAGGGCCAAAATTGCGATTGGCTGAATTACCACCTGAGGGTATTGAAATAGAAAAAGGTAAAGAAGTGGTGTTTACCTATAGCCCTGAAACATCGGTAGAGATTCCTATTGGTTTTAAAGAGTTGTGCGAATTCATGAAACCAGGAGAGCGAATCTTATTAGATGATGGAAAATGTGAGGCGCATGTCTTGCGAATTGAAAAAGATAAAATTGTGGCGCAGGTTGTCGTTGGTGGAAAACTTACCTCACACAAGGGAATCAATGTACCTGATACCGATTTGAAAACACTGAAAGTATTAACTGAAAAAGACAAAGAAGATTTGAAATTTGGTGTAGAACATGGAGTGGATCTGGTAGCATTATCTTTTGTCATGGATGCACAAGACATTCTTGATGTGAAATTTTTTATTACCGAAATCGAACAATCAACAAAGAATATCGGAAACAATCCAATTCGTATTATTGCAAAAATAGAAAAACATGAGGCAGTTCAGAAAATTGAAAAAATTATTGATGTGGCAGATGGAATAATGGTTGCTCGGGGAGACTTGGGTATTGAAATGCCTGCAGAAGAGGTGCCATTGATCCAGAAGAGAATTATTGATTTGGCGCGTGCGGGTGCAAAACCAGTGATTGTGGCAACTCAGATGCTTGATTCCATGCAGCACAACCCTCGTCCGACGCGTGCAGAAGTGTCAGACGTGTCAAACGCTGTTATTGATCATACTGACGCCGTAATGCTCTCAAATGAGACTGCAACAGGAGAATATCCAGTTGAGACAATTGAGACTATGGCTTCAATTATTCGATCTGCAGAAGAATCAGATTATGATGATGTGAGTGTGACAAAAACCCCGAGTTCAAAACGAAAAAATATTGATACGACGATTAGTGGTTTATCAAAAATAGTTGCCGAAGAAGTGGGGGCAACATTAATTTTGGCAGCATCGCTTTCTGGAGACACAGGTCGCCTGATCTCAAAATATCGTCCCGAGCTGCCAATTGCAGTTGCGGCAGGCTCAGATCGGGTCCTTCGACAGCTCAATCTTTCATGGGGTGTGAGACCTTTTATTCTCGAGGAATGCAAAACCATTGAAGAGTTGATTGAGCGCTCAATTCTCATACTCAAAGACCGGAAAATGGTAGAAAAAGAAGATCGGATTATTATCGTTGCTGGAGAACCAGTGGGGCAGGCGGGACACGTGAATTTGCTTGAAGTACGGGAGGTATAACTTATTTTTTTAGAACACATAAAAAGGCTCTTAGAAAAGCCTTTTTTTTGCACACAAAAATGCTTTAAAAAAAGGTGAAAAAAAGGTATACTGCAGAAGTGTGAAAACTATGGCACATGTCTAGGTTAAAATTCTACAAAAGACTTTCACTTGTCTCAGGTTTAGTATTAGTATTACTAAACCATTTTGCGTTTGGATTTCTTGCATTTTTGGTACCTTTTGCAAAAGCTGACACGATCACTTGGGTTGGATCATCGAACGGATACTGGGAAGAGCCCATGAATTGGAGTGGGGGAGAAATTCCAACGGCGTTGGATAATGTGGTTATTGATCTTGAGACTAATGGTCCAGTATATGCAACTTCAACCATTAATTTTGCATCATTAACCTTGGAAAACATGAATAAGGATAATGGTGGCGCTTTTGCATTGCTTGGAAATATCGGAACAGGTGGAGATATTATTTTGAGAGGTTTGGGTGAGGAGCCTGGGAATTTTAGTTTTACAAGTTCTCAAACTATTAGTGGGACCTTGACTGTGGAAGAAGGCGCAGCTTTGTTTCCTGTGTACTTAAGTACGAGTACACCAATAACACCGATTAGTTTTAGTGCAGAAAATATTGATATTCAATCAGGTGGATATGTCGTAGTAGTTAGTGCTTCCTATGGGTTTCAGGGAGGAAGTGCAAGTAGTACGGGAGAAGGTCCTGGTGCAGGTATTTTTGGTACAGGTCCAAATGGTTCGGGTGGTGCGCATGCGGGAAATGGAGGTAAGGATGCTCAAGGAGATCTAGGTGGGGAAGGATATTGTAATTTTGAAGACCCGACTTCTCTTGGTTCGAGTGGTGCTGGCAGCGGCTCTGAGTTGAGTAATAATATGGCACATGCTGGTTTTCATCTGAAGCTTGAGGCGACCAATGAAATGATTGTTAATGGGACAATCCAGGGAGATGGTTGGGATGGAGATGGATCAGCAGGTGGCTCAACAGATGCAGGAGGTGGTGGAGCAGGTGGATCTGTAGTACTCTCTGCTGACATAATCTCAGGAACTCCTCAAATTTTTGATGTGTCGGGTGGTGATTCTGTGGGTAGTTATGCTGAAGCAACAAGTGGGGAAGGTGGAGGTGGAGGTGGAGGATGTGTAAAGATTTCATACGGAACGTCAAATTCGATTACATCTGATGAGATTCTTGCTCACGGAGGATATGGATACCAGCGAGGGGGTGCAGGAACTGTATTTATTCAGAAACAAGACGATGCTGTCCGTCAACTTTTTTTATCAAACATAGGTAATAGTTCAAGTACTATTTCTCTTGCAGCAGAAACTCCTCAAACTGAGAATGAATTGTCTTTGCAGACTTTGTCTCTTACTACTTCTTCAATTTATACTATTGGTTTAGGGAAAACTTTAACCCTTACAAGTTCGTCTCCATTTGCAGGGAGTAGTCCATCAGGAACACTTAAAATTGAAGATGGAGGGACTCTGAGAATTGATTCGGATGCCTTAATAAGAGATGTAACTATTGAACTTCATGAAGGTGGTTCAATTGTTGATATTGACACTGATTTATCAAATACGCTTAATTTTACCATTTGGCAGGGGGCAACTTTCGACATGAGAGGGTTTACTACGAGCACTCCTTTTATTGTAAAAAATTTTTTAGTGGACGGCGGAGGAGTGGTTACTCATGGGTCACATGAAGGTTTGGGGGGTGTATTGACTCATATGGTTAATATCCAGGCAGAGGAAATCGTAATTAGTAATGCTTCATCAATTAATGTGTCGGGAAAAGGTTTTGCTGGGGGAGTCGATGGTGAGGATGGGAATGGTCCAGGAGGTGGGGAATTCGTGGACATGTTTACTGCGGTTGGCGCAGGACATGGAGGTGCGGGTAATGCAAGTGATACAGAGGGAGATCCTGCAGGTGCAGGAGGATCTGCATATTGTGATGTTTCAAATCCAAGTACTCTTGGTTCGGGAGGTGCTAGTGGCTTCCATTATGAAGGATCCAGTGTTGATGGGGGTAATGGTGGTGGTTTGGTTTGGTTGGTTGCTAGTAGTTCAATAGTATTGGAGGGTGATATTCTTGCTGATGGGACTGATGGGGATTATGCACATTTTATAAGTGAATTTGTAGAATTCCTTTCGAATGCAGGTGCAGGTGCTGGGGGTGGTGTAAAAATGTATGCACCACAAATAACGGGTTCAGGAGAAATTTTTGTGCGAGGTGGGAATAACGGGGTTGATCCTAGTCCAGAACCTAGTGAATATGGAGGTGGAGGGGGTGGATGTGTATTAGTAAATTATGTATATAATACAAACCAGGTGGTAACTTCAAGCGTATATTTAGCTGGAGGAGGGCTTGATGCTGGTGTTGCAGAAGATGGATTGGTACGTATTGAAAAAGAAAATGAAGTACCTGAAATATTTTTGAATTTTCATGAACCTCGATTGTTGGGTGAGGTTGTGTCGACTACTGCGCTCGATCAAGCTATTGGATTGGATGTGTCAGAAGAATTTGCTTATGTTGCAAGTTTTGGTGATAGCAGTCTTCGGGTGATTGATATCTCAAGCTCGACCAATCCGGTAATGGTAGGTGGTATCAAGGATGATGCTGATCTTGCGGGTGCAGGCGGAGTTGCTGTTGTTGGTGACTATGCATTGGTAACGGCGTTTACCGATAACAGTCTTCGGGTGATTGATATCTCAAGCTCGACCAATCCGGTAATGGTAGGAGGTATCAAGGATGATGCTGATCTTGCGGGTGTAACATCAATTGCAGTGTCTGGGGATTATGCATACGTAGTCGGTTTGTCCAATGACTTTTTTAGAGTAATTGATATCTCTGATCTAGAAAATCCTGTAATCGTAGGAGATATCGTTGATTCTACCAATCTTAATGGTGTAAGAAATGTAACAGTCTCGGGTGGGTATGCATATGTTGCAAGTCAGCAGAATTCAAGTGTCCAAATCATCGATATCTCTGATCCAGAAAATCCTGAAATCGTAGGAGGAGTGCGAGATACGTTATTACTTGACATGGTTAGTGATGTAGCTGTATCTGGAAATTATGCGTATGCTACAGGTCCAGATCAGGATGCGCTTATTGTTATCGATATCTCTGATCCAGAAAATCCTGAAATCGTTGCAACTGTCCGCGGTGCAACGAGAGGAGGTCAGCCACCTATTGATAGTCCACAATCAGTTACTATTGTGGGTGAGTATGCGTATGTGAGTTTTGGTGGAGGAAATAGAGGTGTTGCAATATTTGATATTTCAGATCCAGTTGAGACTTTTTTGATCGGGTATTATGCGACAAATACCGCGATGGGCTCACCCTATGGGTTGAGTGTTGTAGAAAATATGGCGTATATGATTAGTTATGATGGTGATGGTCTTCATATATTTGATATTTCTCCCCCCATAGCGCTCAATCCAAGTGTAAAATTTCATCTGTATGATGGTGATCGGCAAGATGTTTCAGTGAAGGCAGAATATCGATTAGGCGTATGTAGTAGTTACACGGGTGTTTCGTATCCTACTTTTTCTACAACGACCCCCACCTCAACTTATGGGGTATCGATTGATAATGATGCCATAGACAATCGGCGAATTACTGATATTGTGTTTAGCACCACTTCGGATTTTGCTTTCACTATGGTAAGTTCGACATGGCTTGCATCATTAGATGAACCTGAGCAAGAAGGGGACTATTGTATGTTTATGACGCCATACGATGGTGTTGTTGAAGGTGTAAGAGTTGCAAGTACATTGATTATTGATGATGTGTTGGTTGCTCCGAATACTCCTGTGTTGAGTGTAGCGAACAAAAACCAAACATCAATCACTTTGACCTGGGCAGTCGTTGGCGGAACAGAATTCTATACCGTTTCTTCTTCTATTTCTGGTATTCCTACCGAAACGACCGAAACCTCAATTACGTATGCGGGTCTTTCGAGCGATACTGAATATGTATTTCAGATTAAGGCAACTGATAATTTTGGTAATGGTAGTGCATATTCCAATACGTTTACGGTAGAAACAGAAAGACCACCAACAGGTGGTGGAGGGGCTTCATTACCACCACCCCCGCCAGATACCACTCCTTCGTCGACACCAACTTCAACGGTCTCAAATCCTTCAGGTCTTATTGTTATCAATAATGGAGCGTACTACACCAAATCACGAGAGGTGACTGTGTCATTTAATACTGAATTTACTTCAGCATATATTCTCGCAGACACACTAGATTTTTCTGATAGAATTTATACACCCATCACTTCCTCAACGACCTACACACTGACTCCTGGAGATGGAGAAAAAAGAATCTATGCTCGGTTTAGTAATAATTATGGTATTTATGATGCGTATGATGTGATTGTACTTGATACCTTACCGCCGCTCCAGCCTACTATTAATGCAATTAGTTCACCTGATCTAGTTCTAAAAACTGATGGAGTGTATGGGCGGAAGAATGCGAGCAGTACGGTGCGTATCAAACCAACACTCGGAGGTACTGCTGAGCCAGGAAAACGAATTGTAATCACTGCAACCTACGGAGGAACAAACATTGTCATGATGGTGTTAGCTGCTGTAGAAACATACTATACTACTGCAGATAGTAATGGAAATTGGTCGTTTACCTTCCCGAACGAACTTCAAAATACGTATTACTCTGTTTCGGTACAAGTACAAGATGAAGCAGGAAACACTTCAGGTGCAGTAGAAACAGAGTTTGACTTACGTACTGTAGGTGCTTCCCCTTGTACTATAAACTGTGAACCCCCTGAAGAACTTCCTCCAGAGGAACCCCCTGAAGAACTACCGCCAATCGAAGAACCTCCTGAAGAACTACCTCCGATTGAAACACCTGAGGAAATCCCTTCTTGTACTACTGATTGTGGTGGAGAGGAAACTCCGCCAGTAGATACTGGGGGAGACGGTATGGGTACCGACGGAGAAACTACGACTGATTCTACGAGCACAGGTGATACCGAAGGTAATATAGAAAGTAGTTCATCTGAATCAGTGAGTGAGCAAGTTGTTTCAAGTATCACTGATTCAGTGTCTATTATTTCAGATACAATTGAGACTTTTTTTACTGAAGTCAGTAATTCGTTACAAGAGATCCCTATCGTGCGGGGGATAGTAGAGACAGTGTCAGTTGCTGTAGAAAAAACGAGAGAAGTTATTGACAATCCGACAGTTGAAAAAAATAATGAAGTAATTGCTGCTCCAATAATTGCTGCGGCAGCTGTGGCGAACGTTGCGGTAGGTGGCGCAGGTCTTTTCTCGCAAGTCATGCTATATCTTCGTCTTATTTTTTCCCAACCACTACTTCTTCTGAAGCTGAGAAAACGCAAAAGTTGGGGAGTAGTATTCAATGCATATACTAAACTGCCGCTTGATTTAGTAACCGTGCGCCTGGTAAACGGGAAAAGTGATTCAATCATGAGAACGCAAGTGACTGATACAAAAGGCAGATATTTTATGGTTGCAGAAAATGGTGTGTACCGACTTGAAGCGCAAAAGGATGGATTTGGAAATAAAATTACAGCAACTACAGAGGATTCAGTGTATCCAAATGTGTATCGTGGAGAAAAACTGGAACTAGCAGAGGAATCAAATAATCTTAATTACAATATCCCATTGGAACCGATCGTGGAAGAAAAAACAAATACACATGTGCTTCGAGAATATGCGAGGAAAGCTGCACATAAAACAGTAAGTTTGATTGGAGTTGTTGCAACTATTGTTTCATTGATTATTTCTCCGAATCAGTGGATCACGGTATTGCTCGTATTCCACATTGTCTTGTATGGTCTCATGAGGCGTCTTGCTCATAAAAAGATCAAAGGAACCTTTGGTTCAGTCACTGATAAAAAAACAGGTAGAGAAATTGGCAAAGTGGTAGTACGTGTTTTTGATGCGGCTTATAATAAACTGGTTGATACGGGAGTTACTGATTCAAAAGGCAGATATGCAATTCTAGTGGGTCCGAGCACGTACTATATTACGGCAGAAAAAGAAGGTTTTAATACGTATCAATCACCAACCATAGATTTTTCAAGTGGAGAGACTAATGGTGTGGGTGGAGTAATTTCTCGGTCATTTAGTTTAGAGCCTACCAATTTCGATGAGAAAAGTGGTAAGGGAGTGTAACTAAAAAAGTGTTAAGGTTATATCCAAAAAATCTTTGATTCTCTAGATAGTGGGAAATTTTTAGTTCTCCACAATCCCGACCACATTTTCATAGTAGTGAAGCCATAAATATGGTACACTACCACTAGTAAAAATAAGGCAGAGAATAGTCGCCTTGTGGTTATTTCGTAATTGTTTAATTATGAGAAAAAAATACATGAAGAGCGAATACTTTCGAAATGTAAGAAACAGTATTTTTCTGCAGTTGAGCGGCTTCATTATTCTCATGGCGATCGTAATCGCTCCTTTTGGCGTACATGCGATTACCTATAGTCCAGGAGAAACACTGAATCCTCTCTGTGGTCCGACTGATCCTGACTGTGGAGTTACTCCTCTCGGTCCTGCGTTTACCACGCCAGTCACTGTAACTAATGGAACGGTAACATCGAGTCTACGAGCGGATGGTCTCTATATCGCCACCTCTACCTCAAATCTCTCGGGTCTCTTTTTTGTCGATAGTAGTGGTAATGTAAGTGCTTCGGGGACATTGCAGATTTTTGGGAATACCAATCTCTCAGGTCTTTCCTTCACTGCAGCATCAGGTACCTCTGTTACTTCGACGAACCTATTTATTTCTCGCTCCTACACACAGTCTGCACCAGTGAATCCAGTAATTGTCGGGGGTATTGCATCTTCAGTGGAACCTTCTATCAATGGTGCATGGGCGATAGAAGTGCGTGGAAAATATGCATATGTAGGCACTACCCGCACAGGAGATGAAAATTTCAATATAATAGATATTTCTGATCCGCATAATCCAACCATCGTAGGTACACTGCTTGGTGAGGGTTCTTCTGGTAATAGAATGAATGATATTAGAGACGTATCCATATCTGGAAATTATGCGTATGTATTGAGTTCATATAGCTCAGTAGCAGAGGCAAATCTCCATGTCATAGACATTTCTGATCCCACTAATCCTACTATTATAAGTACATTCACTATTAGCACCTCTACTACTGTTGCTGCGGATGAAAGTATCGAAGTCGTTGGAAATTATGCGTATATTACAAATACAAGTCTCGATAGTCTATTAGTAGTAAATATTACAAATCCAAAAAATCCAACCATTGTTGGAGCTGTGGCATCGTCGACTGTATTGAATTATGCTCGGGGGATTGTAATTTCAGGAAAATATGCGTACATAAGTAGTGCTTCTACTCCTGCGCTGGGAGGTTCATCATTAGTTATTGCAGATATTTCAAATCCGTATAATCCGGTGATTACGGGTTCATTGTCCGTGTCTAGTACCGCAACTTCGAGTATTTGGTCATTCGCTGTTTCGGGAAAATATGCGTATCTTGGTGATGCATCTATTGATTCGGTATATATTGTAGATATTTCAAGTTCCACAAATCCGCTGTTGGTAGGTACTGTTACTGATTCCGTGAATTTGGATAGTGTGTATGGTGTTACGGTTGCGGGAAAGTATGTGTATGCTGCCGTTCGTACTGATGACTCACTGCGTATTATCGATATCTCAAGTTCTACAAATCCTATCTTGGTAGGTGGTGTGAAAGACTCTACTAGGCTTGATGGGGTTTTGGATGTTGAAGTGTCTGGTAAGTACGCGTATGTGGCGGGTACTCTATCTGGTGGAGGTTTTCACGTCATCGATATTGGTGGAATTGATGCTCCAGTTGCAAACATTGGTGCTCTTCAGGTTAATATGATTAATGTGACAGATAACCTCTCGGTTGGAAATAGTGCTCATATTGCAAATGCACTTAACGTAGGTGCCGGGGGTATCATGACTAATGGGGGAATTGCGCTTGGAGGCACTCTTTCACAGTCTGTTCTAGTGAATCCTACGATTGTAGGAAGTGTGGTATCTTCGACTGCTCTCAATGATGCGGTAACTGTACATGTCTCCGGTAAATACGCTTATGTGGTAGGGGAATCTGGTACGGCATTCAATATCATCGATATCTCAAATCCGACAACTCCAACGATTGTTGGTACGCTTGTATCATCTACCGTACTGAATGGTGCGTACTCAGTCTATGTCTCTGGTAAATACGCATATGTTGCTAATAATATTGATGACTCTTTGCGTATCATTGATATTTCAGATCCGACGACTCCAACGATTGTTGGTGGAATCAAGTCTACTGCACTGAATGGTGCATTTGAAGTCTATGTCTCTGGTAAATACGCGTATGTCGCTAATATAGTCGATGATTCGCTTCGGATAGTGGATATTTCAAACCCAAAATCTCCTACTATTGTTGGTGGAGTCGTTTCGTCAACCGTGCTCAATGGGGCGCGAGGTGTATATGTATCTGGTAAATACGCTTATGTAACTAATGTAAATAATGCGATTGATTCATTGAGTATTATTGATGTATCGAACCCTAGAGAACCGGTAATAGTTGGCGGCGTATCATCATCAACTTTACTTAGTGATCCAGACAGAGTCTATGTTTCTGGTAGGTATGCGTATGTTGCAGCCAATTTATCTGATGCAGTAACCATTATTGATATTGCAAGTTCTACTGCTCCAACCATTGTTGGGTGGGTTACATCGACTTTGCTTGATTCTATTTCTTCACTCTATGTTTCAGGTAAATACGCATATACTGCAAACAGTGTTGATGATTCACTTCGCATTATCGATATCTCGAATCCATCTAGTCCGGTGATTGTAGGAGGAGTTGTATCCTCGACACTTCTTGATGGTGCTAACTCAGTTTTTGTACAGGGTAAGTATGCATATGTTGCCAGTGATAACGGTGATTCTCTTGCAGTGATTGATATTGGAGGTATTGACGCACCAAGTGCGAATATTGGTGCGCTCCAGGTAAGCACTCTTAATGTTATAGAGAATTTCAGGGTGTCTAACGACGCATATGTTACAAACGGTCTAGTTGTCGGGTCTGGAGGAATCAAGACAGACGGAGGTATTTCGCTTGCAAATACATTTTTACAAACACCACCAGTTAATCCAGTGATTGTAGGAAGTGTTGTGTCTTCTACTGCACTTGGAGATCCTAGATCGTTATTTGTTTCAGGTAAGTATGCCTATGTAGTCAACTATGGCGGAGGCTCTCTCCGTATTATCGACATCACAAATCCTACGAACTCTCAAATTGTTGGCGGTATTAGTGATGGTAATTTGATTGGCGCTGATTCCATTTACGTGGCAGGTAAATACGCGTATGTAACAAGTAATTTTAATAGTTCACTTAGTATTGTTGATGTGTCTAATTCAGCGTCTCCAGTGTTGGTTGGGAATATAACATCTTCAACAGCATTACAAGGAGCGTACTCTGTCTATGTGGCGGGAAAGTATGCGTATGTTGCTAACTATACTGATGATTCTCTTCGCATTGTGGATATTTCCAGTTCTACTGCACCGACTATTGTCGGAGGTCTAGATACAAATGATGGTTTGCTTAACGGCGCTATAAGTGTCTACGTCTCTGGAAGATACGCGTATGTTGCTGCTAGTGATGATAACTCTCTTCGTGTCATAGATATTTCAAATCCAACTTCTCCTACGATTGTTGGAGGTATAAAAGATGATACAAATCTGATCGGTATTTCCTCGGTGTATGTTTCAGGCAGGTATGCATATGTCGCAAATATTACTGATGACTCAATGCGCATCATCGACATTTCAAGCTCAACCGCACCTACAATTGTTGGTGGAGTGAAAGATAGTATTAATTTGGATGGCGCTATCTCAGTCTATGTGTCAGGAAAGTACGCCTATGTTGCAAGTGTTATTGACGAATCTCTGCGCATCATCGACATTTCAAGCTCAACCGCGCCAGTAATGGTAGGGGGAGTAAAAAATAATAGCCTACTTGGTCCGTATTCTGTATATGTGCAAGGTAAGTATGCATATACGGCAGATAGTAATAAAAGTTCGATGTCCATCATCGACATCGGTGGTATCGACGCTCCTTCTGCTAACATTGGTTCTCTCCAATCAAGTAACATCTCGGTCACCGACAATCTCTCAGTCGGAAACAATGCCTACATCACCAATGGATTAAACGTAGGAAGTGGAGGCATCATGACTGATGGAGGTCTCTCTGCTGCAGGTACGACGACTCTTAGTGGTCTCGTGGTCTCTAGTTCTCTGGTCTACATGCCAGGCCTCACTGCTCCTGGTGCCACCAGTGACTACCTCTGTTTTGACACCGGAGGAAAGATCACACATCAAGCAGGAAACTGTACGGTTTCCTCAGAACGCTTCAAACATGACATTGAGACTTGGAACGAGGGACTCGCAACCATACTGGAACTAAGGCCTGTGACCTACAAACGTAATCATGATGACGTAGAAGAACTCGGGTTAATCGCTGAAGAAGTAGACCTCATCAACAAACATCTCGTCATCTATGAACCAAGTAGTACGACCCCTCGATCAGTCGACTACGCTCGTCTCGTGATCCCTCTCATCTCTGCCGTACAATCCCAACAACAACAAATCGATGGACTCCTCCTTGCAACTGCAGGAGTCAACTCATCCACTCCCCGAACACTATCAGAAGAAGAACTCCTCTATGCAGCAAACAGACCACTTGCCTCAGCCATGACCTATCTCCTAAACAGACTCTCTGATGGTGCAACCATCCTCAAAGACTTCTTGGTTGAGAGAGTGACTGCGGTCGTAGGGGTGTTTGAAGCGGTAAAGACAAATAGACTCGAAGTTGATGGGGGAATTCAGATGAAAGATAAAAGTACGGGGGAGGTATATTGTGTAGTTATCGATAGTGGTGAAATTACTAAAATATCGGGGAATTGTACTGATTCTGAAAATGTCGAGTCAGACCCTCTCAGTGGAAGCGTTCAAGATGAGAGCGGTGCTGGTGAGGAAGAATCACTGGAAATAGAAGAAGAGTTACCTGTCTCTTCCATAGAAAATAATGATGAAGTGAGTAATGAAGATGTAGAGGAAGCGGTTGTAGATATCCTGTCTGATTTATTTGCAGAAGATTCGGGCAGTACTACGAGTAGTTTAGTTGAAGCTGAAAGTGTAGATCCAACTGTGGAATAATATGATGCGTATCAGAAAATATATTGTTGCAACATGAGTATTTCAATTAAAAAATTAATTTTTGTAGCATTTTTTCTGTGGCTCATACCTTCGGCAATTTTTGCTTCAGAAAGTAATGGAACAATCAATACTAGTTATAAATATGGATGGGGAGAGAATTTAGGTTGGATTAATTTTGCCCCAACTGACGGATCGAGTAATTATCACGGACTTACCATCACTGATTCTGCAGTTACCGGTTATGCGTGGTCAGAATCCTACGGATGGATTAATTTTTCACCGAGCAATGGTGGGGTAACCAATAGTTGTACCGGACAACTTGGTGGGTGGGCATGGTCTACGCAATTGGGCTGGATATCCATGGCAGGTGTAGTAATTGGGTCGACTGGTGAATTTAGTGGAGTGGGGGGTGGCACTACACTTCCTTCAGGTAGAATTACATTTGATTGTGATAATTGTGATGTACGTACGGATTGGATTCCATGTGCTGAACGTGAGGATGAAGACGAGGGTGGTGGAGGTGGTGGGACGGGTGGAACCTGTTCAAACGGCGCCTCAGACTATCCTACGTGTACACCTCCTCCAGACCCA
>CAYUTO010000002.1:127608-223697 GCA_964447765.1 uncultured Gammaproteobacteria bacterium
CAACTTGTACACAACCGCCAGATCCAACCTGTTCAAACGGCGCCTCAGACTATCCTACGTGTACACCTCCTCCAGACCCAGTCTGTTCTAATGGTGCGTCTGATTATCCTACCTGCACCCCACCTCAAAACCCAACATGTTCAAATGGTGCTTTAGATTATCCTACCTGCACACCAGGTACACCTCCTCCAGACCCAGTCTGTTCTAATGGTGCGTCTGATTATCCAACTTGTACACAACCGCCAGATCCAACCTGTTCAAACGGCGCCTCAGACTATCCGACCTGTACTGATCCTTCAGATGGAGGTGACGAAGGTACTGATGATGGTGATGATACTGGTGGAGCAGAGGGGGGTGACGAAGGTACTGGAAGCGGAGGTAGTGAAGGTGGTGGGGTTGTAACAGAAGTAATTTCAAATATCACTGATTCAGTTGGTGTAGTGGCTGAAGCAGCTGCGACTGTCTTAAAAGATGTAGGAGAGGTGTTGATTGCTATTCCTGGTGTGCAAACAGCTGTTGATGTAGCTCAAGTTGCTATAGAGAAAACAGAAAAAATTATTAACAATCCAACGGTTGAAAAAATAGATGAAGCAGTGTCGACTCCAGTCCTTACGGCCACTGCTGTCGTAAATGTGGTAGTAGGTGGTGCAACATTATTTTCCCAGATTTTAATATTTCTTCGTCTATTGTTTTTGCAACCGCTGCTTTTGTTATTCAAACGACACAAACAGAAAACATGGGGTACCGTTTTCAATAGCCATACAAAGCAACCTCTTGATTTGGCAATGGTACGGCTCGTGCACGGAGAAAATGATAAAATTGTGCGTACCCAGGTGACTGATGCGCAGGGTCGTTACTTTATGGCTGCCGGAAGTGGTACATATATTTTGAAGACAAGTAAAGAAGGTTTTGGTCCTCACCGTTCGACTCAGGTTGAGGATTCAGTATACCCAAATCTGTACTATGGCGAAAAACTTGAATTAGCCGATAAAGAAAGCGAACTTAACTATAATATTCCGCTTGAGCCGGTGTATGAATCAAAGAGTACGGCTGACATACTCAAAGAGTATTCGAGAAAAACATTTCAAAAAAGCTTGAGTCTGATTGGTGCGATTGCGACAGTTGTGTCACTGATTATTTCTCCGAATATATGGATGGCCGGTCTTTTGGTGGTGCACGTGCTTATCTATGTGGTCATGAAGCGATTCGCACAAAAAAAAGTAAAAGGTGATCGTGGAGTAGTAATAGATGGTAAAACTAAAAAGCAAATGAAGAATGTGGTGATACGTGTGTTTGATAATGCCTATAATAAGTTGGTTGATACGGTAATTACTGATAACAATGGACGTTATGTAGTTCTCGTGGGTCCAAGTACCTATTATATTACCGCAGAAAAAGAAGGGTTTGTTCCATACCAGTCTGATACGATTGATTTAACGAGTCAAAAGACCAATGGAATTGGAGGTGTGATCGCAGAAAACTTTTCTTTGACGCCAGTTGATGAAAAGAAAAAGTAATAAACAGGTATATATTTTTGAAAAAAACAGGAATATGGTATACTGTTCACATCTATGAAATTGAGTATAAAAAAAAGTAATCATAAAAAAAATAGCGCACGAGAATCTGCACACATTTTATGGTTTGAAGAAATTGGAATCACCGATATCCCACTGGTTGGTGGAAAAAATGCATCTCTTGGAGAGATGTATACGGGACTCAGATCAAAAAATATCGCAGTTCCTAATGGTTTTGCGATTACGGCAAAAGCGTATTGGGATTTTTTTGAGACTCATGGATTAAATAAAATAATCAAGAAAGAAATTAAAGGATTGAATGTACTAAAAATCAAAGATTTGAATCGAGTGGGGAAAAAGATACGATCACTTATTATCAATGCAAAATTTCCTGATGATTTGCAAAAAGAAATCATTGAAGCATACGAATCTCTCAAAAAACAAGAAGGAGTATCACATCTTTCAGTAGCCGTGCGATCGAGTGCAACTGCGGAAGATCTGCCTGACGCGAGTTTTGCAGGTCAGCAAGAGACCTATTTGAATATCGAAGGTCATACTGAATTATTGATTGCGGTAAAAAAATGTATTGCATCTCTATTCACTGATCGTGCAATTTCTTATCGCGAGACCAAAGGGTTTGATCATATGGCTGTTGCCCTCTCGGTGACGGTACAAACCATGGTTCGATCAGACGTCGGAGTCTCAGGGGTAATGTTCACGATTGATACTGAATCTGGTTTCCCTGGAGTAGTGCTTATTAATGCATCATACGGATTGGGTGAATATGTAGTAAAAGGTCAGGTTACCCCCGACCAGTTTTATGTATTTAAAGAAGGGGTGAGAAAAGGAAAATCAGCGATTATTAGTAGAATTTTTGGATCAAAAGAAGTGAAATTGGTGTATGGAAAACGTCTTACTACCCAGAATATCGTTCCAGCTGCTGATCGTCATCGATTATGTATTTCAGATAAAGACGTAATTACACTTGCAAAATGGGGAATGGAGATTGAGAAATTTTATAATAAAGCCCAAGATATTGAATGGGCAAAAGATGGGGTAACCGGGAAACTATATATCGTACAGGCACGCCCTGAGACAGTTCAATCCCAGGCAAATCATGCTGTTATTGAGTCGTATGAATTGAAAGAAAAAGGAAAGTTAATCGCTCGTGGTATTTCAATTGGACAAAAAATTGGTGCTGGTGTTGCGCGGATTATTAATGATCCTCGTGACATGAAGCTGTTTAAAAAAGGTGAAGTGTTGGTAACTCGCATCACTGATCCTGATTGGGAACCGATTATGCGTCTTGCAAGTGCAATTGTAACTGAACAAGGGGGAAAAACAAGTCATGCAGCAATCGTATCTCGTGAATTGGGAGTTCCTTGTGTAGTTGGTACCAAACAAGCTCGTGCACTCATTAAAACGGGTGTGAAAGTAACCGTGTCTTGTGCCGAAAGTGAAGAAGGGCATGTCTACAAAGGCATGCTTCCATTTGAAGTGAAAAAAACCACAATTACAGATATTGCAAAGACGAAAACCAAAATCATGATGAATGTAGGTGATCCAGATCATGCATTTGCATTATCATATTTACCAAACGATGGAGTAGGGCTTGCGCGCGAGGAATTCATATTTTCTAATTTTATTAGAATTCACCCACAAGCACTTCTTAATTTTGACAAACTTAAAGATAAGAAAGCAAAAAAGAAAATTTCTGAATTGACGGTAGGGTATAAGGACAAACGTCAGTATGGAGTGGATAAACTCGCTGATGGTATCGCGCGTATTGCTGCCGCATTTTATCCTCGCGATGTGATAGTGCGTCTCTCTGATTTCAAAACCAATGAATATGCAACATTGATTGGTGGAGCTGAATTTGAACCCAAAGAAGAAAATCCAATGATCGGTTGGCGTGGAGCATCACGATATTATTCAGAGGAGTACAAAACTGCCTTTGGTATCGAGTGTGAAGCTCTGAAAAAAGTTCGCAGTGAGTGGGGGCTCGATAATGTAATTGTGATGGTACCATTTTGCCGTACTCCAGAAGAGGGGAGAAATGTATTAAAAACCATGGCAGACTTTGGATTAAAACAAGGTGAAGATAAATTGCAAGTCTATGTCATGTGTGAAATTCCATCGAACGTGATTCTTGCAGAAGAATTCGCGAAAATTTTTGATGGATTCAGTATTGGATCAAACGATTTGACCCAGTTAACGCTCGGAGTAGATCGCGATTCAGCATTGGTAAGTCATGTCTATGATGAGAAGAATAGTGCGGTCATGACATTGATTAAGCAGGTGATAAGGGTGGCACATAAACATAAACGAAAAATTGGAATTTGTGGCCAAGCTCCAAGTGATTACCCAGAATTTGCTGAATTTCTCGTGCGAGAAGGAATTGATAGTATCTCGCTCAATCCAGATACCGTACTTGCAACACGTGCCCGTATTGCAAAGACAGAAAAGAAAGTAGGTATGCGCGGTGGTACGACAAATCATAAATTTTTAGCACTGGTGTTCCTGCTCGGGGTTTGTTCAGCGAGTATGATACTTCTTGGTGGTGGGTGTGGTGCAATCAAGCCTGACACCTCTGCAAATACGAGTACAACAGAATTAAGTCCAGCACAAGTTCGAGCACAGTTTGAAGCACGTGCATTGAGTGAAGCAGAAGAACGTATTGAATCCAAGCGGAGTACGATGACTATTTCATCACTAGGGTCATTTAAGGTCTCGTATCCACAAACGTGGGCAGTTGAAGAGCTTTCAAGTGTTCCAGGATATATGTTTTCCAAACCAGAATCGAAGGCTCAGGTGGTAGTAGTGAAACAGAAGAAGACTTCTTCTGGACAAACGAGCTCTTCCTCGGGAGGAACAACAGATGTCTCATTGTCAGCGGGGACAGTCGATAAGAATACCGCAAGCTCCTACATCGTGATTGATGGAAATACACTTGAAATCGAATATCGAAAAACTGAGGATGGAACCGTGCTTACTGCAGTACATATTCCTCTTGATGAGGAAGAAGAATTATTTGTATATGGAACTCCAGGAGATGAATTTAATGAAATTGTAGAAAGTCTTACATTTACCGAGCCTGAGATAGTACCACCTCAGACACTACCTGATGCAGGAGAAGCTTGTATCCATGTAACTCCTGATTCTAGTGGAAGTGATGCAGTTAGTTGTTACTAATACCTATAGCAAACACCCCGTTAAGGGGTGTTTTTGTAATACGTGGTTCTTATTGAATAAAACATAAAAAATTGGTATTCTAAGAATACTCATTCTATGAAAAAATGGTTCCAAAAAATAGCTTGTATTCTCATGCTTGTTAGCGTGTCTTTTGTGGTTTTTCTCGGGAGTCCTGTATATAGTTCGATCGAAGAGCAGGAAGAGTTGCAACAAGAGCTTAAAAATATCGAAGCAGAGATTGGGAAGCTGGAAAAAGAGCTCACCACTACCAAAGGAGAAAAGAAAACCCTTACCAGTAAGATTCAACAACTAAAACAGGAACAAAATAAAATTAAGCTGCAGATACAGGCAACTGCCCTGCACATCAAAGATTTAGAAAATAAAATCGACGTCACACTTGATGAAATACAAAAGAATCAAGAAAAAAGTGAGGAGCTTAAAAATAACTTAGGTGTGTTACTTCGTCTCTTGTATCAGAGAAATCAGGAAGCACGCGCATTTCGATTGATATTACAGGGTAAGTTGAGCGAGGCGATTATTGAAGTGAGAAATCTAGAGCGGTTGTCTGATTCAATCGGAGAGTTGTTAGACGATGCAAAAAAAATACGAAAAGAACTGGAAGTACAGAAAGAAAAATATGCGACTGACCAGGAAGATGCGAGTGAGCTTTTGAAGCTTGCAGAGGCTCAGGGAGGGACACTTACGGGTAAGCTGCAGGAGCAGACAGAATTATTGAAGAGTACTCAAGGTAAAGAAGAAAATTACCAGAGTCAACTTCAGGTGGGTAAAAAACGTGCTGCAGAAATAAAAAGTCGAATTTATGAACTTCTCGATGTAGGTACACAGATTACTTTTGGTGAAGCAGTTACTATTTCTGAATGGGTAAGTGGACAGACTGGCGTACCAGCGTCGCTTCAGCTTGCGATTCTGACACAAGAATCAAATTTGGGTAAAAATGTAGGAACATGTAACCGTCTCGGCGATCCTCCAGAAAAAAGTTGGAAAGTGATTATGAAACCGACCAGGGACCAGGAACCATTCAAAAAAATTACTGAAGAATTGGGTAAAGACCCAGACATTACACCGGTGTCCTGTCCTATGCGCAATAAAGATGGAAGTCAGCTTGGATGGGGAGGTGCGATGGGTCCAGCACAATTTATTCCTTCGACATGGATGGGGTATAAAGATAAGGTTTCAGCGATTACGGGTAAAACTCCAGCAGACCCATGGGATATTCGGGATGCATTTCTAGCCTCGGCCTTGTTACTCAAAGCAAATGGGGCAGATGGGACGAGAGACGGTAATTGGAAGGCTGCTATGCGCTATTTTTCAGGCGGGACCAATCCAAAATATAGTTTCTATGGGGATAATGTAATAGCTCTTGCGGATAAGTATGAGGAAGATATTAAAGCACTAAAATAATGCATATGTCACTAGAGAAAAATTATTACACAATTTTGAGAATTCCACCTAATGCAACTCCTGAACAGATTAAAGAAGCTTTTCGGGTTCGGGTCAAGGAAACACATCCGGATACTCGAGATAGAAGTGAATTTTATGGGGTCAAGGAGGCCTACGATGTGTTATCTGATCCCGAACAAAGGAAGGTGTATGATCGAAGACTTAAGTTAGAAGCAGGGATAGAGGTGGAAAAACGTGAGGTTGATCCAGAGCTTGCAGCACAAGCAGAGATGCATCTTTTGAAAAAGAGAGATGTAGCATACAAAAAAATCGAAAGTATGAATGAGCCTGAAGTAGGACTAGGAAAAGGATCGGGACGAAAATAATCTATTCCTGTAAAAACTCCCGAGATACTCGGGAGTTTTTTTAAGATAATATTTTTTTACTAAAATTGTTTCATTATCCACATGACCTCGTCTGGGTACGATGGGATTACGGTACCATTATAATAGTATAATTTTCTTTCGATCGAAGGAGTTCCATACCATCGAGCAGTTCTCGGATTATCCCCACACAGATTTCTTCCTACTTCTTGTATAGCTTCGTCAATATTTTTGAAAGGAATCTGCGCGCCTCCCCAGCCAAAGGGATTATGATATTGCATACGCTTGCCACCCGTAGATTCACGTACTGCAATTGCAGGAAGTAATCGCCAATCCAGTCCACAGCTATCAGCAACTGATATAAAACTTTCTCCATATCCGGCAAGGGGCATATTATATTTTTCAAAATATGCGTCAATTCTGTCTGCGCGATCATCGATAAATTCTGGTTCAGTATATACACGTGCGATGGTATATATCGCAAGTCCTCCGAGTATACTGAAGACAAGAATCGTACTCATGAGGTGTCTGCGATATCGAAGAAAAAGTACAGGGAATACTGGATGTCTTTTTGCACGATGAGTTTTTTTTGGGTGACTGGGAGGTGTATTTCGTTTTTTTGCGCGCGGCATAGTTAGTATAGTATGTGAGTAGTATAACATAAAATACCCCATGAGTGGGGTATGTTATTCGGTGTGTAGGGTGTGATTATAGTTTTCCTAAATTCAATTCTTCGGTCATACGAATTTGTTCGACAAATTCGGGCATATGAGAAACGAGGATAATCGTACCTTCATATTCATTGATTGCTTCGGCAATCACCGGAATATGTCGGAAATTGATATGATTGGTAGGTTCATCAAGGATGAGAAGTCCAGGTTTTTGCAATACAAATCGGGCATAGCAGAGCAATCCTTTCTGTCCTTCTGAGAGTGATCCAACGGTGTTTTTCATGATGTCAGAGGTCAGGAGAAACTGTGCGCCTGTAGCGTAGATTTCCTGATTATCAGCTACGTCCATCATTTCAGCTAGAGAATCGTATACGGTGGCTTCAAAATCAAGTCCAGAGAAGTCTTGTCGGTAATAACCGATCTTTATTCCAGGAGCAATAGTCGCGTGATCAGCGGGTTCAAGTGCTAGTTCTTTGAGAAGCGTACTTTTTCCAACACCGTTAGGTCCTACAATCTGGAGTCTATTTCCTTTCCACAATTTAATATCTACTTTTTTACTGACGCGTTTATGATTGATAATAGCACCAACATTTGAAATAGCGACGACCACCTCAGACCATGATTGTGCAGGAATCGTAAATGGACGGATTGTTTTGTCATCACGCTTTACATCAACCATATTATCTTCATCTTCTTCTACCTGGTCTTTGAGCTTACTTGCAAGTTTTCGCATCTTACCTCCTTTGTGTGCAAAGAAGTTCACTTTATCTTTTTTGTCTTGGATGTTTTTTCGGAGTTGTGCGTTTTTTCTTTCTTCACGTTCAATTTGTGCTTTAATCTCTTCGATTACGTCGAAATAATTTCCCACGTATTGTTCAACTTTTTTGGTATGAAAATCTACGTTCAAAACTCCGTCAGTAAATGAATTCAAAAACGCTGCATCATGGGAAATAACAATGACGGTTCCTTCATACATCACGAGGAAAGCAGTGAGGTGTGCAATACCGTCAGAATCAAGATTGTTGGTAGGTTCATCAAGTAGGAGAATGTCAGGTTTTTGGATGAGTGCATATGCCAAGAGTAAACGCGCATGTTGTCCACCAGAGAGTTCTTTTACTTTCTTCTCAAGTGGAATACTGAGGTCTACTACGGAGAGCACATCAGCAACCAGTTTTTCAAGATTATAGAGATGTTCAGAGAACGCAGTGGCAAAATATTCAAGAATCGTTAACTCAAAAAATTCTTTGGGCATGACCTGGAGCCCGATCGCAATAGTCGCATTGTCTGTAATGTGTATACTACCTGAATTGGGTTTGAGGATATCAGGTCTGGTAGAGCCAGAAGCACCGAGAATAAGTTTGAATATGGTACTTTTTCCTACGCCGTTTTGTCCCATGATGGTTATTTTTGCATTTTCACGAACTGAAAAAGAAGCCTCATCAAGGATTTGTTTATCATCTGTGTAGGCAAATGATACGTTATCAAAACGTACAATAACATTACCGTGGCTCATAGTGAAATAGTTCTAAAATAAATAACTCGCACGTAGGAGTTATTCTGGTGGACAGGTTTTTAGTAAAACAATAAGCGGGCTGGACGGGACTCGAACCCGCAACTTCTGCCGTGACAGGGCAGTGCTCTAACCAGTTGAACTACCAGCCCGCTTATTGTTTTACACATGTAAGGAAAAAGACCTCGGTGACTTATTTCTTTGCAGTCGCCGCAGCCTTGCGTAGGCGCTTTATCTTTTTTTTGTCGCGTGTTTCTTTGTCCACTTTCCATTGTGCCTTCATTTTATTTCTCATTTTTTTGCGCATTCCCATATGAGGTAAAGATAACCAATTAAATATTCGTGTGAATGAAATATATGATACGTTTTTTTTACACGTTTGTCAATATGTAGGGGCTCCCTACAAAACAAAAGACCCTTCGTGTGTCCGGCGCGGCAAGGGAGCGAAGGAGGGGGCGCTCCCGCCATCGCCAAACACACGAAGGGTCTTTAGAGTAGTGACAACTTATAGTAACAAGACGGGGGTGAAGCTGTCAAGCTTTTTTTTGAAGATAAAAAATCACCCCTTGAGAGGGGGATTTTTAGTTTGTTAAGACATTGCTTTAGCGATGGCAGCAAACACTTTTGGATGTTTTTCTGCAATCTGTGAGAGTACTTTGCGGTCAAGAGCAATACCATTCTTTTTGAGTGCTCCCATGAATGCACTATATGACATTCCATGTTTGCGAATTTCGGCATTGATCTTTACCTGCCACAGATTTCGTGTCGTACGTTTTTTTACTCGACGATCACGATATGCATGTGCTCCAGCTTTGGTATCTGCAGTTTTTGCAAGTTTCAATAATTTTTTGCGACCGCCTTCAAATCCTTTCACGCGTTTGAGAATGTTTGAACGTCTCTTCGCATGTCGCATTCCTCGTTTTACTCGTGGCATACTGGCTTAAATAAGTCTTTTAATATGTTAGTTTGAAGCAGCGTAGGGGAGTGCTTTCAATACAGTGCGCTGCAACGGGGTAGAAGTACTTCGATCCCGGCGTTTGTTTCTGCGCACACTTCCTGATTCACGAGAATTAAAATGGTCCTGTCCGTCAGTACGTTTGAGGACTTTTAATCCGTTCTTTCGTGATTTCTTTACTTGAAATCTTTTTGCGGTTGCTTTATGGGTTTTGAGTTTAGGCATACAAATTCATTATGTGCGGGCTAGTATATAGTATTTTGTGTCAGGAGTCAAGGGGCTATTTCCGCACGACGACCGCAGTCACTTTCTTGCCTTGTCTAGTGATTTCTTGCTCAAATTTCACTGGAACCTTTGGTTCGAGCTTTTTGACCATGGTATCGATGATTTCGTTCGCCAAATCACCTCGCGCATTTTCTCGTCCTTTGAGTACTACTTCAAGTCGTACTTTGTCCCCACGTAAGAGGAATTTCTCAGCCTGATCAGCTTTGATCGTCAGATCATGATCACTAATGCGGATAGAGAGACGGATACCTTTGATTTCACTTACATGTGAATGAGCCTTTTGTTTGCGAGCTTCTTTTTCTTTTTGATACTTAAATTCAGTAAAATCAATGAGCTTTACTACCGGTGGAGTGCTTTTGGGATTGATTTCAACTAGATCGAGTTCTTTCTCCTCTGCCAGAGCGAGAGCTTCTGCCGCAGTCATGACATTGATTCTCTTGCCTTCTTCATCGAGAACCATAACTTCAGGAGAGTCAATTTCCTGATTTTTTCGGTAGTGCGCGATGAGCGGCTTGTCTGGTCTTTTTTTACGGGAAATTCGCATAAGGTAAGTTAAAAGTCTATAAAGTCCTAAAGTCTATAAAGTCGAGGAGGTCGTTTCCGCTTTCGACTTTATGGACTTTTTGACTATGTTTAGTGGAGATGCCGGGAGTCGAACCCGGGTCTAGACGGGTTACCCCGATACTCTACATGTGTATCGATATTTGGTGTTTCGCATACGAATATGAAACATCGAAAAATATCGTATGCTATCGCATGAATGGTTTCAACTAACTCCCACACGAATAGAGTTGGTCTACACTCGAGCTAGGGTTGGCACCGCGGGCCCACCATCGAGTATCGTGGGTGCGATGGTCGTAGTGATTTAGGCTACAACAGAAGCAAAGCTAGGTACACTGAAAGCTTTCGCTACAGTATTTTTAGCTCGCTCGAACAAGTTTGCACTTGTAGATTGCCTATTTATTACAGAGGTAGGCACTCTGACATGCATATACAAGATAACAGAATCCATCTATCGAAGCCTGTCATCCCCATTTGGTTTTTTGTAAAGGACAGCTAGTGTCAGTCATCTCTCCCATGTTTCAATATTCTCTGGAGAGAGCGCTTTCCTTCTCGTTCTTTTATCGTACGGCGCTTGTCATGGGTTTTTTTACCTTTGGCAATACCGATCTCAAGTTTGATTAAAGTTCCCTTAGTATAGAGGGAAAGTGGCACGATTGTCAAGCCTTTTTCCTCAGTTTTTCCGCGTAAATAATTGATTTCTTTGGTACTCAAAAGTAATTTTCTAGTAGAATCTGGGATATAGTGTGGGTTCGTGGCATACTTATATGCTCCGATATGCATGTTTACGATAGTAGCACTTCTACCTCGGACGATTACAAAACTACCGTCTAATTTGGCACTGCCATTGCGGATAGATTTTACTTCAGCTCCAGTCAATACCAACCCTGCCTCGATTTTTTCGAGGATTTCATAGTCGAATCGTACTTTTTTGTGAGTGGCAAGTGTAGACATAATCAGTGCTCAGTATAGCGTATTTTTGCTATTTTGCAAGATAAAGGGGAAATGTGTATACTTAACCCAGCTTATAGTATATTTAATTGTGTATATGGACACTGAATATTCATCAACCAGAAAAATACCGGTAGTTATGTGGATTGTCTTGGTAGTAGTACTTGCTTCCGCAATTCTATTGGGAGTATGGGCATTCCGTCATAAGGGTGAGATTTTGCCAGGTGGATTTGGTGGTAATAATGATTCCGGCAGTGAAATTACCCCCGCTCTCACTGAAAAAGAAATCAAAGATCGATATATAGCATCACTTACGACGATCGCGACTGAAGTAGAGACAATGAATGCTACAAGTCAGGTTGAATTAGTAGAAACCGTAGAAGAGAAATTAATGGAAGTCCGTGTGCCAGGTGAGAGGAGAGATCTATTTATCAATACGTTTTTAGCAATTGGAAAATTACGAGAGACCGGAGAAAGTGGTGATGTGCTCAAAACAAAAATTCTTCAACTGATTAACTCATTGCGTGCTTCAGCGTAAGTTTCTTGGTAGATTGAGTAGTGGCTATGAATAAAACGTTTACCATCAAAATAATTTCATGGCTTCTGCCATCGGTAGTGCTTCTCGTTATTTTATTATTTCCAGATCTTTTTGTTGCGCTCCTCGCGAGTGCGGTATGGTTTGGGTACATGGCGTATGTAGCAATCGTTTATCGCAGTCAGATTTATGAGCTTCTTACCCAAGTCTTCACGATGTTCTCATTGTTGTGGCTGCTGTTTCTGGTGGAGTCCCTGACTCTTCGGTGGTTTTTGGTAGCCATCTCACTTCCATTTTTCTTCTTTTTGATCTGGATGAGCTCAGAGCTTGCGGGGATGCTCGTCCATATACAGGAGAAGCCACTTCGCCGCATACGCATGATGATTCATGTATTCAATATGTATGCCGGGTGTCTTGCATTATTTGCAGTAAATATTTTTTTTCCAGGAATTCCGTTTGTGGCTGTTGCAGTGATTGGAGGAATATATGCGGCAATCATTTCATTACTTATTTGGAAACTATATTTCAAAGTACCCATTCGTGAATTTGTCTTACCCCTTCTCGTAGTGTCAGTCGGTGTGACTGAACTTATGTGGGCGTTGCACTTGATGCCATTTGGATATCTAGCACAAGGACTTCTTGTGGTATGGATTTGGTATATATTACAGCTCTTGGTCCGCTTTCACCGAAGTCCTCGGGGAATTGTATGGAAAGAACAGGCTGCTTTTTTGGGTACCAATGCCGTATTATTTATTTCCGTACTTGCATTTATTCGCTGGGTTTAATTTTTTTATTATCTATGACTGCGACACATCCCCCACATCTACCACTTCCTGAAAAAGATTCTTCAATACAGGTGCAACAACAGAGAATGTTTGTCATACTCGTAAATGTGGTCTTATCTCTAGGGGCAGGGATGGTCGGGGCACTAAGCGTATTCGCGTGGATTATTCCAGGAGGATATGTAGATGGCGGAATATTAGTGTCTAGAGGACAATCTGGATTCAATACGGCGGTATACAATGAGCCGGAAATTTCAGTAATACGAAAAGTAAAAAATGTTACCGCTGATGTATTCCTCAAAAGTCAAATTCTTCCAAATGGGTATTATGGGAGTGGGGCGCAAGTGGGAAGTGGTGTGATGCTTACTTCTAATGGGTGGGGAGTAGTATATGCGCCACAATTAGTCAGTGCGGGAGCAATTCCAGCACTCAGTGTGCGAGATGCACAGGGTGTGTGGTACACGCCAGATACAGTTATTGCGGATAAGGAAAATGGACTCGTGTATTTCAAACTCACGGGAAACGAATTTTATGTAACTTCTTTTCCTGATTGGCGGACTCTCGCAACCGGAGGGGAAGTCTGGACTTTCACTGGTCGTGAATGGAGAGGTCGAGTCTTGGGTGAAATGGAGCGTGTGTCAGATGAGATGATGTTTGCTGCTGCAGACGAACATACACGATTTAGACTGTCACCTGTAAGTACGATAAATACAGGTACGGTTATTTCAGACGCAGGAGATTTTATTGGATTCAGTGATGTGAATGGTGTATTGCATGATGCATGGATTATTGAATATTCGATTCCGAAATTACTCGAGTTGGGTGTAATCGAAAAAACAGAAGTAGAATGGACGGGTTCGATGGTTGAAGCGATGGAAGAGGGAAAATTAGTCAAAGGATTTTTGATTGATCAGCCGGGAAAAATAACTATAAATGGACTCAAGCGCGGGGATATTATACGGGCAATCAATGGGACAACGGTCACTGAAATGAATCTCTATCGTCTGGTTAGGGAAACACCACTAAACGCGACGATATGGAGAGATGGTCAAATATTTGATATACTAGTACAGTAAAGAAATATATAGAAGATTAAAGACTAAAGATTGAATACAATGAATGTCTTAGTCTTCCAATTTTCAATCTTCAATCTTTAATTTTCATTCTTGAACTATGGACCTCCCCATGACTCATTCGCCGATGAAACGCCTCGCCAGATCAAAAAAATTGCTCATTGCGATTGGTATACTGTGTGGATTGATTGCGGGAGGAGTCACACTTGCATTTCCACTCAAATATCGGGCAGATGCACAGGTCTACATTCTTTCCCAAGCACGATTTGGAGTTGATCCCTATACCGTTGCAAAATCAGGAGAGCGAATTGCAGAGAATCTGGCACAGATCATGAAGACCGAAGATTTTTATGAAAAAACAAAATCAGAAACGAGTTATGCAGTAGACTGGAGTTATTTTGAAAACAAGACTCTCCGAGATCGGAAAAAAATGTGGGAGAAAACAATTGATCCAGCAGTAGTCTATGGATCGAGTGTGCTCACGGTGAGTGCGTATCACGAAGAACCTGCACAGGCAATAGCGATTGCAGGTGCTGCAGCGACTGCGCTCGTAACCAAAACAAGTGAGTACGTGGGTGGTGATGTATCGATTCGATTGGTGAGTCGACCTATCGCAACACAATTTCCCGTAAAACCAAATCCACTCGTGAATGCATTCCTTGGAGCTGGAGTGGGAATACTTTTTGCAGCTCTTCTATTACTTAGAAAATAGCCACTAATTTTTTTCTATGCCTGGTCCGCTTTATTTTAGTGATGAATATATTCGGAAACTGTTGGTAGAAGAATCAATTACACTTTCAGAAGCTGAAAGCAGGATATACATCCCGCGTTTTGTTGCACTTATCGAAGAAAAATTAGGAGGTGTACTTATGGAGAAGCTCACGGATGATCAGCTTACTGAATTCGAAAAGCTGTTTTCAGATACACAGACTACGGGAGAACAATGGGAAATATTTTGGAACAAAAGTATTCCACATTTTTCTCTGTTTGTGGAGGAGTATTTACATAGCTGTACTACAGAACTCAAAGGGCTTTTGAAAAATAATGTATAGAGGTATGTCGCAGATGAAAGATTTTGGTGTACAAAAATCCACGCTACATGAAGCGGATGTGCTTCTTGGTGAGTACGAGGAATTATTGGTAGAAATTAGGGATTTGAAAAAGAAAGCAATGCTCCTGTATACAGAGGTAGAAAAAGATCAGAATAAATCAGAAGTCGTGCACGCGCTGGGAAAAATTTTAGAAATTCCTGAATAAATTATTTTTTAAATCTCTGTGTATGGTAGTGACATCCCCCGAACAATCAGTACCCCAAGAATCACGAAAGAAAAAAACACCCGATGTAGGAAAAATAGAAAAATATAGTGAGATGTGGGAGCACGCAAAAAATCTGGAGAGTAAAATAAAAAAACTCAAAGAACATGCGATCGATACTGATGAAATTAGAGAAATAGAGGGTATTCTCAAAGATGCAAAAAGTTATTTTTCCAGATTTGGAGAGAAAAAAGATAAGGGGAAAAGTGTTGCTCAACTTGAAGAAAGGCGCAAGGCTGCAGTCGCAAAACTCGCCAACCTTAATCGACGCATGGTTTCGATGCTTGAAAAATTAGGACAATCAATTCCTGATACTCTTTTGTCATACAAAGATGCTGGATTGGTTGACGCGGTAAAAAAATCTAATGAAGAGAAGGAGATTGAAGAAAAAAAAGAAGAATCTAGTGTTGTGGGTGCTGACTTAATACAGCCCCCTGAAAATTATTCCGAAGGGCCATTAGGGGGTTCAGAGATTGGTGGAGTGAATAGTATTGCAGCGCCAGAGGAGAAAGAAGAAGCATTAGTTTCTGCCGAAGAGTCTCTTGTAAATGTACAAGAGGAATCATCTTCAACTGAAACACCGATAGAAGATGTTATCCAGATTTCTTCAGGTGGAAAAACATATGAATTTGGTTGGCACGAACAGGTGGTCTACACCACAGCAAAGGGTAAACAACTCGATTGTATCGTGCTCGGAAAATCAAAGGATGAAACTAAGCCAGGGCTTATTTTGAAAGATCTTGAAAAAGGAAAAGTATTTGCTCTCGGCGCAGATGCAGTTGCAAAACGTGTGCGTGTTTCTGATGGTGAAATAGTTTCTCCAAGTGTAGAAAATAATAAGGCCGATTCTGGTCAATCTGCTGAAGATGACGATATTTTTGGTCTCAGGGATCAACCAAAACAAGAAGAAACGCAATGGCCGGAGAGTCGTGAAGAAAGTATGGATGAGATGATACAGAGTGCTCGAGCTGCGATTGAAGATGAGGAAATTAAAAAAATAAAAGTACGTAAAAAAGAAGAATCGAAAAAAATAATTGAAGACGAAGACATCTTCGGTCTCAAAAATCAGCCAAAGAGTGAGGAAACCAAATGGTCTGATAATTTTTACGCTCCAGAAAAAAGTATTGAAGGAATGATCGCTGATGCTAAGGTTGATGTTGAGAATGAAATGAATCAACAAATTGAAGAATCAAGACGTAAAAGTAAAAAAGAAAAATACGAGGCGGAATTACAACTTCCTCCAGTGATCGTGAGTGATGAAAGTCTGGTCGAAAAACCAGTGCCCGTCCAAAAAGGAGAAACAAATACACCTACACGAGAGCGTGTGCCACAAGTATCAAATGATCTTCCTTCTATAATGGTGGATAAGGAGTTTTATAAGGAACAATTGGCGCTATCTGCAGCGCGAGAACGAAAAACATATCCAGAAGTTTCAGAAGAGCAGGCGATAGATATGATTGCAGAGGTGATACAAGGATTTGAAAAATCGTGGAATGGAATGCATATGGTAGTAAAGGAGAAGAAAAAGGTGGGATGGTTCCGAAGTGCAGAGGTAGAGCGACACATGACGAATGAAGAAAAAAAAGCGCAATTGGAATACTGGCTCGACACTGCTGAGCAAGCAGTAGATTCGATTGATGCGAAAAAATCAGAAAATTTGTGGAAGCAGGCTCAGGCAGTGATTCGTGCATTAGAAACCGAGTTACGTCTCGCGGATGAGACTGGGCAAAATGAAGTGCTCGATCGAGCTTTCTCTACTATGAATGATGAAGTGGGTGCTACTCGTGCACGACTCGAGGAAAAACAGAAAAAGAGAAATGGTGGGATGCTCCGATCGGGAATTGCGAATTGGGCAACGAGAATTATGCTCGGAACCATCGGAGGTAGTTTTGCTGCAGGAAGTGTGGAGACCAATCGTGCCAGAGAGAGAGAGGTCTCTGCACAAATGTATTCGGGAGAAGAAGAGAAAAAAGAGTATACATTGGCAGAGAACGCCGGAGAATCACAACAAAATTTATTGAGTTTTTTAATGGATGTGAACAAGATGATGACTGAGAGTGCACTTTCGAAGACATCGTTCACGGTAGATTCAGGACTCGCTTCAGAGATCAAGAGGGGAAAAGAAGAAAAAGTCCCTGGTTTGGTAGGGGCAGAAATATCGTCTGATGGAAAATCAGTAACGTTGACTTTTGATAATAAAAAAACCGTTGAAAGTCGTCCAGAAAAAGTACATAAAGCTGGTGGTGATAGTTGGAAATTGAAGGCATCTGAGAAAAAAGGCCCAGAGTATGGCGAACAAGTACTGAAAGAATTAAGACAGGTATTAGGAGAGGTGAAACAAGAGTTTCCAGGTGTGTTTCAGGGTTCAGAGTCACCGTCCAAGCAGAAGAGAATAGTAAGAACGGTGCTCCAGGCAGAGAAGAGATTGAGAGAAGCAGAAGCTATGATACCAAGAAGTGGTGAGGCGAGAAGACAGCTCGACCAAGTAAAACAAATAATGGAGGAAGTAAAACCAGGAATTGAGTCTATTTCGAAAGAAATAATAGAGGAAATTAAGGCAGAGGATCTCGAATTGCCACAGGATGTGTTTGTACGTTTTGGGGTGCAGACGAGCCAAGATGCAGAGGCTGCGAGATTGGCAGAAGAGTGGAGTAGGGTAGATAAGTCTTTGAAGGCTGCCGAAAAAGAAGGGGATCAACTGAAAATGCGGCAACATAAAACAGAGATTAAAAAAATTCTTGAGGAGATCAAATCAAAGTATTAGGAATAGGACGAGATAGTCGAAAATCACTACAAAACCCCAGTCTGGACTGGGGTTTTTGGTTGTATTTAGGCTATAGGTCTCGGTGGTAGAGGTAAGTACCCTAAAACCCTTTACTTTTAGTCGAAATTTGCATAGAGTACACCGATAGTAGATTTGGCAGGGGTATACTTGACAAAAAGGTATATATATGCTATAGTACTGCGTTATTTCAAAAGCCCAACAAGGGTTTGTGAGATAGCAATGCCAGGGGCCCCATCAGAGAGGATAATAGTCCCTTCTGATGGAGTCCCTGGGTATAGGTGCTCCCGCTTCTACCCGTTCGGGTGGATAGTGAGAGCGCTTAGGCTCATTACAATCGAAGAAGTTAGAAAACAACCCTGTCCCTTATGAGGGGCACAGACAAGAGGTACGTCATGGTTGACCGTAATAGCAAGAAGAAAGGCGCTCCCGTGAAGGATGGCGCCAATACCAAGCCTGAGACTGTCGCGAAATTGGAGGCCATCAAGCAGGCCAACAAGAACGACACGGTCGAGATCGAGACCAAACCCGAGGCCGAGAAGGCTGAGGGTGAGGTCAAGGCCAACGAGGACAAGACCGACGTCGTCAAGATGGCTCCCATCCATGTGGTGGGTGGTCAGACGGACACGGAGGCCAACGAGGGTGAGAAGAACAAGGAGTCGGCCGTCCAGGTCGACCCCGAGCTCGAGCTCATCAAGCAGCGCGAGAGCCGCAAGGCCGACCTCACGCTCCTCTACAACGACAACCCGCTGCTGGTGCTCACCTCCCCGAGTCTCACCGAAGAGGACAAGATCCTCATCGGCGAGATCGCGGAAGAGCAGAACAAGACCATCCGCAGCTGGGCTGCGTACGCCAACGACGTGGAGAAGGAGAAGGACGCGGTCGAGCGCAAGCTCGAGGCGACCAACTCCAAGCTGGGCAACGTCACTGCTCTCATCTCGAACACGGTCACCCAGACCGTGGGACAGGTGGAGGCGGGAACGGCAGCAGCGATCGAGGGTCTCAAAACCACGGTCGTCGAGCACCTCGGCAAGCAGAACGGCTTCAAGAGCCACGTCACCACGATGGGCGACCAGATCAGCGAGAACATCCGTTCGTTGAAGGGTCGGCTCGACGGCATCAAGTCCGTCGAGGGCAAGGTCGATGGTGTGGGTGCGATGCTGGGAGAGATCGACAAGAAGATCTCCGACATCAAGCCCTCGGCGTCCTCGCACTGGGCGTGGGTGACCGTCATCGGTTTCCTGCTCCTCGCTGTGACCGTGATCGCGGTCTTCCTCCTGAACAAGGATGTGGAGATCAAGGTCGAGGTCCAGCAGGCCCCGGCGGGCAACACGATGAAGATCGTGCCGCCGGTGCTGAGTGACGAAGCTGTGGGGGCGACCTCGCAGCAGGCGACCCCGGGTGGGCCGAGCAATCTGCTCGTCCCGACCGTCGGCGCCACGCCGGCTGATCCCTGCGAAGGGAAGGTCGGCAAAGATAATGGCGAATGTGCTATGAACAGCCGCCGCCCCACAGACTTCCCGGACCAGGACTGGAACACCGTTCTCACGGTGTTCGCGGAACCGGTCTCGGTAGCTCTCGAAGGCGGTGGCATGGAAGCGTGCCGTGAGAAGTTCCTCCGTGCTACGGGGGACGACGACAAGGCTCTCGAGTGCCAGGCAGCCGTCAAGTGCCTCGTCTCCGTTGAGGAGAAGAGGAGGGACTGCTGGCGCATCGCGACCGAATCGTTCGGTACGAAGCTCGGCATGACCAACTGAACAACCACAAGAACACAGGAGAAAGAAAATGAAGAAGCTGGTTCTGTTCTCGGTCATGCTCGTCATGGCCATGCTCACGTCGTTCATGGAGTCCTCGGTTCAGGCCGCGGACAAGAAGAGTCAGCTCGAGGTCATCGATGAGAAGGCCAAGAGCGACATCAAGTTCGGCCTCGAGGATCTGGACACGCTCCGGACCGAGGTGAACAAGATGAGGAAGCGGTTCGGCGGTCTCGCCAAGGCCGACAAGGAGCTGGGTGATCGTATCACGAAGCTCGAGCTCCAGATCGCTGATCTGGTCATCAAGCTCGGCAAGCTGAGTGGTCCCTCACCCGAGATCCCCGGCATCCTTTCCCGTATCGGCAAGCTCGAGCGGGAAGGAGGAGTGATCAACGGCCGGCTCGACAAGCTCGAGCAGGACGTTGCAACGCTCAAGGGCGACATGGTCGAGGTCAAGGATGATATCGCTGACATCAAGTTGCGTCTCCACCGAGACTTCGAGTTCTCTGTCGGGGTGGCGGCCGAGTTACGGTACGGAACATCTGGTTCGGTGAGCACTGGAGTATCACTTCAGATGGAGATCCAGATGATGCAGAGTTTGGAGCTCGTGTTCACTGGTGGTGTTGGAGGAACCCATGAGGGAGCCTCCGGGAACGCTAGTGTGTCTGTACGGAATGACTTCGGCCAGGTGTCCGCAGGTGTCACCTTTGGCATCGTCGCGAACTGCGACGGACTCTGTACCAGGCTCTTTACTGAGATCTGGGGTGGAGGACTTGATCTCGAGTTCCGTTTCTTGGATGGATGGTTCATCCGTGCATCAGTACTCTTCGGCAGTGAGTGGACCAAGGGTCCGACGACTCGGATCGAGTACCCGGACCGTACGGTCATCAAGACCGACGACTCCCGAGAATTCGGTGTCGAGGGGAGCGTCAAGCTCGGTCGATCGCTCTAGCTTCAAGATTTGGGGAGTGTCTCTACTCCCCAGACTCCTTCCCGCCGACTTCAAGGCAGAAGGGACAAGACAATGAGACAAACACTCGAGTAACGGCGTGGTCGCACGACGCGGCCCCCAATACTGGAGAATGGGCGATGTTTCGAAAGAAATATCGCCCCTCGCACAACGCATATCAGTCTCTGGTATACGATGACGAGAAAAGCAGTAGATACCTTGACAAACGAGCTTATATATGCTATAATAAGCTGTTATAAAATAAAGAAGTGCCAGGGGAGTAGGTATAGGTACCTAAGTCCACGGTAGGCCATCATAGATACTATGGTGACCCATACGAACCTTACAATTTACGCGAAAATGCAAATAGGGTAAAGAACAGGTCTAAGCTATCCGTGGCGTGAAGAAAGAAGTCTTATACAAGAATTTTTTCTTAGCGTCACGAGGTAGTTCAAGGCGTGAACTCCTCGTGTAGTACGAGAGAGTATAGTTCTAAAACCCCCAAAGACCGGCATCAAAAACCGGCAAAGGCAAACGTCATGAAGAAGATCAATGTCATGCTCGACCGCATCTGCGGTGTCATCATGCTCCCGGCCCTCATCGTCATCCTGTTCACGCTCACGACCGCCTACGGCGGCTGCGCGGACCACGGCGGCGCCGAAACGGTCATCCAGAAGGGAGACAAGGGCGAGCAGGGTGAACCTGGTACGCCCGGCACGAACGGCACCGATGGTGTCGATGGTGAGAAGGGCGACCCCGGCGAGCCGGGACCGCAAGGTCCGCAGGGCGAAGACGGCGAGGACGCGGTCCTCCCGTTCGAGGTGTGCGCCTCGGTGGCCGACTGTGTCGGTACCGAGAAGTGCACGAGTCAGGGGCTCTGCATCGAGCCCGGAGCCACCGGACCGCAAGGTCCGCAGGGTAATTCGGGCGAAGATGGCGAAGATGGCGAGGACGGCGAAGACGCGGTCCTCCCGTTCGAGCGCTGCTCAAGCGACAACGACTGCGACCAGAACGAGGACTGCAATTCGCAGGGCCTCTGCCTGCCGCAGGCGACCACCGAGTGCTCGGTTGGCCAGGTGCAAACCTCGGCTTGCGGAGTGAACAATCGTGGTTCGCAGACGCGAGTTTGCGGAAGCAATGGCAGCTGGGGCTCGTGGAGTGCGTGCAACAGCACGGACGTGTGTGTCGATGGACAGATTCGTTCCGTCGAGTGCGCCTCGGGTCACGTGGGCAACTACCCCGAAGAGCGATGTGTCAATGGTCACTGGCAGATGTACGGCGCGTGCAACAACGACGCGCAGTGCACGGTCGGCGAGACTGAATACACCGACTGCGGCCTCAACAACAATGGAAACCGAGTGCGTACTTGCACGAGCGACCGTAGCTGGAGCTCGTGGGGCGCGTGCAACGATCCGGACGTCTGCGTCGATGGCGCGGTCGAAACTCAGTCCTGCGGCACCAACAACGCCGGTACGCGTCAGCGCACCTGTGGTGGTGGTCAGTGGGGTAGCTGGGGAACGACTTGCGTTATGCCGCAGGGTGAGCTCGTGACCATCACGGTCACCTCACCTCAGGCAGCTGAGGCGCACGTCTACTACGGCGATGGGTTCGACGACTTCGGGAACACGACCTTCACGGTCTCGGTTCCGAAGTCGGAAGCCTGTAGCTGGGGAGTCGAGGTTGACCTTCGCGTCGCGAAGTCGACCAAGGAAACGATGCCCTGGTACAACTGCACCGCACAGGACGCGAGCGTGCCGAGTTTCTCGGGCGTGAAGGTCTTCGTGAACGGTACAGAGATCGTCTGGACCATCGTCTCCCATCCGTGGGAGTGCGGGGGTAACCTGCAGGTCACCCGAGCGCAGCTCGGCTGTCTGTAAACAACGCATTTCGCGTAAAGCTTTGAGTAAATAGCGACGTACTCAAAGTTCAATTCAACCAAGTCGCGGTAGGCAGGACTCGCTGGTGAAATACACTAGCTGGAGTCCTGCCTACCACTCCAACATATCTTTATCAACATTCAGAACTCAGATTACAGTGAGCGACTAGTGAAAAATTGGTAAAGAGATGTGGGAATGAAAATTGCAAGTCCATCGAAAGATGGTTCGATGTTACCCTAACCGCGTGGACAGAAATGTTACGCGCGGAAAAAACCCGCGTATGCGGGTTTTTTGAAAACTATCTCACACTCTTGCAACATGAATATGTGGTGTATCAAGAGTGGGAGAGAGAATTTTTTTTACAACACCCACGGAGAAGCTCATGCCTACTTGGTTTCTTATTTTGATGGCACTGCTCCTCGGAGCATGCCAAGATGCAGTTGTCGGAGGAATCCGGCAGCTCGACGAAACCTCCAACCTCATGTTGTCAGAAGACAGTCGAGATACCTGGGTCGCGGAAGATGCCTACCCGGACACCATGATCGAGGATCCAACGATCGTGACTGATGCAACTCCCTACGACACCACTTCTGAAGTGGATACGAGGGACGTGGCAGACACGGTCGCGGAAGTCGACGTGATCATTCCGGATTCAACTCCGGAGACGATCGAAGACATCGGACAAGAAGTCGTAGATACGACCGTGCCAGAAACCATCGGGGATACTGCGTCTGTACCTGATACGGTACTCGAGGTCGATACTGCTACGCCGGAGTGCGAAGATGACTTCGGTTGTGAAGATGACGACGACTGTACTCTCGACTCCTGCGAGAATTTCTCGTGCGTGCACGAGGAGAATACTTTGTGTGTCGCAGATACTGATGGTGATGGAATCGTTGATATCGATGACGTCTGTCCGCTGCAGCCCGAGTACTTCGATTACTTCGAAGACGACGATGGTTGTCCCGAGGCAGATCAAGATCATGATGGCTATACTCCTCTCGAAGGAGATTGCGGTGATGATCCGTCTCTCGGGAACGACCCGGCATCGTTCTGCTGGAACGAGTATGATGGCTACAATCTGCGCATACACTTCGGTGTAGGTGCAGACGAGCGGCCGTCGTGCGACTTCTACTACGACGATGGCGAGTTTGTCGAAGGAGTGTTCTTCTTCGAGACCAATGGTGCATTCCTGATCGGCCCGCACATCGCGGGGAGTGATACTCCGGGTGACGGAGTGGACCAAGATTGTGACGGGTCAGCAGACGATCCAGGAGAGTACGGACTCACGGAGCCCGACTGCATCTGGTGGCTCTTCGAAGACGACTCTAAAGAGGTCTCGTGTTGGTGGATGGAATTCGTCCCCACACCCTAGACCTGCAGCACGCGGGGAGGAAAGCGCTATATACGGCTAGCCATACGTGGCTTCCGATAGCGCCGACCTCTCCCGCGTACACTTACTCTATCGTTTGACAGTTCCTAGTTTTTATGCTAGGTTATAATGTATTTTGAACTTCGCATTTCGGCTGTCTGTACTATAAAAATAGTACAGGTGTACGGTATGCGGCACTTGAAAAATATTCGAGTGCTGGATCTTTGAAAAAATAGAAACGCACAGTCCAGATAGGAACTATTCGTCTGCCACAGTGGCAAGGACGTATGTACTATCGAGAGACTGTAAAGGAGGTATAGACAGCAAAGGTTTTGCTGTCTAGAAATGTGGGTATCCTTAGAGTACAAGTCCGGATAAACAGTCGTCACAAGTCGTGGCGAGCATGTGAAATCTGGATGAACTGCCACACACCAAACACACGTGGCAAGGGGAATATCATGAAGTTCAATACCAAGCCCATCATCCTGATGGGCTCCGCTCTGCTCGCACTCGCGAGTCTGAGCAGTGGGTGCGCTGATCACACGCCGGATGAGCTGGTCGTGGTCCAAGCGCCGGTCGTCGACATCGACAACGACGGAGTTCTCGACAATCTCGACAACTGCGACGATGTGCCGAACGAAGACCAAGCTGATACCGACAACAACGGTGTCGGTGATGCCTGTCAGGCAGACGACGACAGCGACGGTCACCTCGATGGTGCCGACAACTGCCCGCTCGTTTCGAACAGTGACCAGCACAACCACGACGGCCCGGGCAACCTCAACTCGATCGTGACGACCGACACCATGGGTGACGCGTGCGATCCCGACGACGACAACGACGGGATCTGCGATCAGGATGTGCCGGAAGGTACGGTTGGATGCGTCTACTACGACGATCATCCGGACAACTGCGAGGGTACGCCCAATCCGTTGCAGGAAGACCTCGACAACGACTACTTCGGCGACGCCTGCGACAACGACTGGGATGGTGACAACGTCCACAATGACGATGACACCTGCCCGTTCCTGCGCAACCAGGGTGAAGGACCGCAGAAGGACTCGGACAGCGACGGCGACGGCGACCTGTGCGACGATGATGACGATGGCGACGGTATCCCCGACGTCAGCGACAATTGTCCTCTGCACTGCAACCCCGAGCAGGTCAACATGGACACCAGCGACGGTAACACCGATACCGAGGGAGATATCTTCGGCGACGAGTGCGACACCGATCCTGATGGCGACGGCGTCATGAACTTCCACATGTGGCAGATGCCGCCGTGGTCGTGCGATGACGACGACAACTGCACGGTCGATCTCGACTGCGGTGACGACGACAACTGCACCGACGACTGGTGCTACATGCCAGAAGATGGCAACGTCACCGCGAACTACTGGACCTGCCAGAACACCATCGACCTCGAGAACGAGGGTTGTATGGAGCCGCAGTGCTCCACCAACACCGACTGCCCGAGCGATGGTAACCCGTGCACCGACGAATGGTGCGACATGGGTGTCTGTGCGGTCTTGAACAACACGGCATCTTGTGCCGACTCCGACCTCTGCGATGGGGCCGAAGTCTGCGCCGGTGGTGTGTGTACGGACCAGGCGGATCTGGTCTGCAACGACAACAACTCCTGCACCGACGACACTTGTGTCCCGGCTACGGGTTGTTCCTACATGAGCGACGACACGAACGTGTGCGTCGACGCCAACCTCTGTAACGGCACTGAGACTTGCGTCTCGGGCGTCTGTACCGATCAGGCGGATCTGAGCTGCAACGACGAGGATGGCACTACGGCCGACTCGTGCGATCCCTCCACGGGATGCGTGCATACTCCGATCGGAGGAGCGTGCACGGTCAATGCGAACTGCAACGACGGTGATCCGTTGACCTACGACACGTGCGTCTCGCTCGTCTGCCAGTATGCGCCGGGCATTCGCGTGCAGGTCTCGTCGACCGATGTGTCGGAGGCTTGGCAGGTCAACTTCTACTACAACGGCACGACGATCTCCGGCAACCTGCCCTTCGACGGCACCTTGCCGAAGACTCAGTCCTGTGACTGGGGTGTCGATCTCGCGGTCAATCGTCCCAGTACCAACCTGTACTGGGATTGCAACCCGGGGTTCCCCTCGAAGTCGACCTTGACCGTCATGGTCAACGGCGTCACGAAGACGAACCAGTTCATGCAGCGCGCTTCGGCATGCGGCAATGCTGCACCGGGCAACCTGTACCTGTCGGACGAGACGGGGGACAACGACCTCGGCTGCCCGGCCGCTCCTTAGAACCTCTCCTGCCTCGGCAGGAGACACCACGAAGCGATGTATGATTCGCTTCTGTAGGTGACGTTCGACGACGATCATACAACAACCCGGGGAAGTGCGCGTGCTACGGCACCCGCTTCCCCCTCTCTACTCTGAATTCAAGTACGATCTTGAAGATAGAGTAAAGAATAACAAAAAACTCCTGAGAATATTCAGGAGTTTTTTGTATGGTAAAGGTGGGTATTTTGTCTTGACTTATTTCTTTTTGTGTGCTAGATTATCCTGTATTTTGAAAATCCCTGTAGCGTGTGTATTTTTTGTGTGCTAAGTACGTATGCTATGTCGCTCGAAGTATATTCGAGCGATTAGATGTTCTTTACAGAATAGTTAGTTATTTTCACAGTCAGAGGATGGGTGTACGTATAGAGAAATACGTGTGTATATCCACCCTCTGACTGCGGAAGTTCCACAAGTTAGAGTTCGTGAGGCTAGTGTTCAAAGGAAGTCTTTAGAATGTACAGCAATCGCAACTCCATCGTCGCGCTCGTCGCGACGACCCTACTCATGGGGCTCATGAGCATCTCGGCGTGCGAAAAGCACGACGACGGCAGTACCACCATCGTCAACAAGGAGGACCTCGGCCCGCAAACCGAGGCAGGTGCGCTCGATCTCGGGTTCTGCTCGATCAACTGGGACCAGACGCACACGTGCGTCGAGCTCGACTGTCCGGCATTCGGCGTCGAGTTCGAGCTCTGCAACGGTGCACCGGGACAGGGCTGTACGCTCGGTGCCAAGGTCGGTACCTGTGCTCCGCTCACGTGCGGCTCGCAGACCGTCCAGGTCTGCGACGGACCTCCGGGTCCGCAGGGCGAAGTCGGACCACAAGGTCCGGCGGGTGATGCTGGTGCAACCGGTGAAGTCGGTCCGCAAGGGGAAACAGGTCCCCAGGGTCCGGCAGGCGACGCAGGTGCTACGGGTGAGGTGGGTCCAGAGGGGCCACAGGGTGACACGGGTCCGCAAGGTCCGTCGGGTCACAACAGCCTCATCCGTCAGTCGCCCGCGGGCGCGAACTGCCCCTACGGAGGCACGCTCATCGAGAGCGGTGTCGACGATGGGTATCCGAGTGGAACGGCGGACAACGGTGTCCTTGAGGCAGACGAGGTCGATCACTTCTCCTACGTCTGCAACGGTGCGCCAGGCCAGAATGGCTTGAGCTACTCGTGCTCGATCGGCGAGCTCATCGGTGAGTGCCGCACGTTCTCGTGCGGTCCGACGACTGCAGATCGGATTCAGCAAGTGAGGTTCCAAGTCTGCAACGGTGAGACGGGTCCACAAGGTTCTCAGGGGCAGCAGGGTCAGGCTGGTGAAGACGGTACGAGCTACTCGTGCTGGTTCGGTGGCTATGACGGTCAGTGCCGCACGTTCTCGTGCGGTCCGGACATCGACATGGATTCGATGGATCAGGTGATCGACAACTCGATCGAGATCTGCGACGGCGAAGATGGACAGGACGGCGACAGCTGCTCCGTCTCCAAAGAAGATGGCTGCGCGACGATCTCGTGCGGTCCGGAAGGTGAGATGTCGCTTTCGTGGGAATCAGAAACGATTTGCGACGGCGATTCGTGCTACTTCGGTAGCGAAGATGTCAAAGTCATGACCCTGGTCGGGGGCACCGAGTGTGTGTCGCTCTGCTGCGGCGTGGGTAATGGCGCGCATTGCGTCGACATCTGCGACGGCGAGAACTGTTCGGTCAGTCCCAAGGAGGACGGCTGTGCAGAGGTCTGCTGCAGTGGCGACTGCGTCGACATCTGCGACGGCGCGCCCGGCGGCTGTCTGAACGACGGCGAGTGTGCGAACGAAACCTTGTGCGACGGTGTCGAAGTGTGTGATCAGGGCATCTGCAGGCCGGGTACGCCCGTCACCTGCAACAACAACAATGTATGCGATGGTACTGAGACCTGCAATCCGGGAACCGGAACCTGCAGCTCGGGCACCTCGCTCACATGCACTCCCGATGACAACCCGTGCACCGATACGGTGTGCGACGCGGTCCTCGGGTGCACGCACGTGAACGACAATACAAACACGTGCCTCGATGGCAACGTCTGCAACGGTGCAGAGGTATGTATCGCGGGTGTGTGTACAGACCAGGCGGATCTGGTCTGTGTCGACGCCGATCTCTGCGACGGTACCGAGACTTGCAACCCTTCGACGGGATGCAGCGCCTCGGGAACGCCGCTCAATTGCGACGACAACGACATGTGCACCACGGACAGCTGTGTCTCCGCAACGGGATGCGCTCACGCTCCGGTGGTGTGCGACGACATCGATCCGAACACGACGGACTCGTGCAATCCTTCAACGGGATGCGTGCACACTCCGATCGCTGGGCCAGAGATGCTCACGATCAAGGTGACCATTCCCGCGCGCGGAAGCCCCTCGGCAACGCCGGCGGGTGATGTGCGCTTCATCTGGGGTTCGACCTTCAACGACGGGGCACATCCGGCAAATGCCGGGAACGCCTACACGGTGACCCGGTCGATCGAGAAGTCGCAGGCCTGCCTCTGGGGCGTCGACATCACGGTCGCCAATCCCGGCACCTCGCTCTTCTGGGACTGCCCCCTCAACGGCAATCCCGGTACGAAGTTCGATCCGAATCGTCTCCAGACGTGGGTCAACAACGTCGAGAAGGTGGGTGTCCCGAAGCAGGACGGCAGCCAGTGCAGCGGCCAGGGTCCAGGTAATCTGTACCTCTCGCCCGCACAGCTCGGCTGTACGCCCTGAGCTAGCTCGGTAGTTCTTTCAGGACCTCTCCTGCCCCGGCAGGAGACACCACGAAGCGATGTATGATTCGCTTCAGTAGGTGACGTTCGACGACGATCATACAACAACCCGGGGAAGTGCGCGTGCTACGGCACCCGCTTCCCCCTCTCTACTCTGAATTCAAATACTTTTGAAGATAGAGTAAAGAATAACAAAAAACTCCTGATTATTTCAGGAGTTTTTTGTTTTATGAAGATTAATACTGTTTCAAAATATTCTGTTTAGAACAAGCCTATGATATACTTATGTGGAATTTTATGAAGAAAATACATGTCGTGCATATCATTCCCAAGCTTGGTTTCGGTGGAGCCGAGCGTTTTGTGGTTGAACTTGCGAAGCATGTGTCATCCAAAAATATTCGTCAGTCAATTATTACGCTGTGGGACGATCGTCCGTTGATGGGGGAATTACCTGATTCAGTTTCGTGTACCGTATTTCCTTTTGACCGTATCGGATATGCACATCGAATTCCGAAGCTCGCGACAGTACTTCGAGAAATGCAGGCTGATGTCGTACATACACATCTTTTTAGTGCAGATCTGTGGGGAAGGCTTGCAGCGAAGTCACTGGAGATTCCCGTAGTTACCACCGAACATAATATCAATGTGGGAGAATCGTGGCTCTGGGGAAGAATCAAGCGTGCAATGAAAAAATATTCTCGCGTGTACACAGCGCCGTCAAGTGCTGTCCGAGAATATATGAATTCGACATATGGTATTGCAGTTGAAAATACTCGAGTGATTATGCATGGCATCGAATTAGAACATTTTATCAAAATAAAACCTGCAACTTTTGCTTCACCATACAAGCTACTCATGATGGGAAGAGTCGTAGAGCAAAAAGGGCATTCAATTGCGCTTGAGGCATTACAAAAAATTACAGACATTCCGTGTACACTTACGATGGTGGGCGATGGAGAAAAAAAAGAATCGCTCATGCGCTATGCGAAAGAATTGGGAGTGAGTGATCGAGTGATATGGAAACCAGCCATCGAGAATGTTGCTGCCGAATATGCGGCGGCAGACATCGTGCTTGTTCCTTCACGATGGGAAGGGTTGGGAATCGTCGTGCTTGAAGCGCTCGCAAGTGAAAGACTAGTGATCGCGTCTGAGGTCGGAGGAATTCCTGAAATTATTACTGATCGCGAAAACGGCCGATTGATTCCTGTGGAAAATAGCGAGGCACTTGCAGGTGCAATTCGTGCAAGTGTGGAAAATCAATTAGCTACAAAAAAAATTGCAAAGCAAGGTCGTGCTTGGGTAAAAGAACGAGGAAGTGTAGTGCGTATGGCTGAAGCATATGAAGCCTTGTATCAAGAAGTAGTGAAAAAATAATCTACGTATGGCAGAAGCGCAAACTTCAAAACTTACTTGGTTTCTCGGTGTATCAGCATTCATGGGCGCGCTTATTTTTGCGATCATGTTGAAGGGAAATATGATGGTTGCGGCTATACTTGGATTTTTGATCATTTTATTTTTTTCCTATCATTTGGAAATTGGTTTGTACATATTACTCATTCTCTATCCACTTATCGGATGGGAATTTCATGCGAATATTTTTCGGGGGCTACTCGGATCGAGCTCTACGGTGCTTGAATTTTATGCGCCCATGGTCGATGTGTGGGCACTGCTTATGGTCGGCGCATATGTCTTCTATTTGATTCGCAAATGGCTGTATGGAGAGAAGCATCGGATTTACCTCCCCGAATTTGGATGGTATGCATTATTTATTTTATCAGCATTGCTGTCTCTCACAAATGTTGCAGGGTGGGAATTACAAACAAGTGTTTCCTATATTGTCCGGTTCCTATTATTTGTTTATTTAGTATATGTAGTACTCGGCGCAAATATCATACGTACCAAAAAAATATTGCATCGGGCATTTGAAGTGGTCGTATGGATTAGTGTGCTTGGTGCAGTATTAGGACTTCTCTCATTTGCGATTGGTCCGGGGCGTGGAGTGATGCGTGCAGTTCCAATTTCCGTATTTGGGTGGCAACCATTCAATTATGATACCGCGAGTGGACATATTCTTCTGGCTGAAGTCTTGGTGGTGGCATTTCCGATTGCGATATATCTCGCATTGAGGGCGCAGACTGATGCACGAAAAATTGCATATACGATCGCGAGTGTGATTTGTGGAGTAACTGCATTTCTTACTTTTTCTCGGGCAAGCTGGCTCGCGCTCATAGTGCAGGGAATGTTGGCACTCTATATATTTCGTTCGCAGATCAAATGGAAAAAAATCAGAGGATATTTTTTCACGTCGCTGTTATTCTTGATTCCAGCAGGAGCGTACATGGTGTTGCTTTTGCAGAGTGCAGTCGTTTCATCTTCTAATAGTACACGTATTACTCTCACTGAAGTTGCATGGAGTTTTTTTCTCGAACATCCATTCGTGGGACAGGGGGTCGGAACATTTGTAGAGAGACTGCGTGAGGTTCATTATTTTACCTATGAATTTGGTGATCCGATTGATGCACATAGTATCCTTATGAAAATTCTTGCCGAGCAAGGAATACTCGGAGTTGCTACCTTTGGATTGTTTATTGGATTGTTATTATTTTCAATATATAAGCGAACAGTCGCCAAGGAATATAGTGCCGAAGCTCGTGGAGTGGCACGGCTGTGTTTGTTTTTAATTATGGTGCCATTATTTTTTCAAATGTTTAATACACAATATTATTCGGCGCGTATGTGGGTACCGTTTATGCTTGCGATTGCGGCACATCTCCTGTATCGCCATGAACATGAGGGTGATGCATTCTACACACATTTCCGTCCGAATAAATACAAGATTGATACTGACGTTACCTAAACTATATGATGACTATCGTACAGATTATTCCTCGATTATATCCTGGTGGTGCCGAGCGCCTAGTCTTGCAATACGCAGAAGAATTCAGCTCGCGCGATTGTTCGGTTCATGTGATGAGTAGTGTGGGTGATGGCGCACTTCGTCCGTTGTTTGAGAGTACAGAAGCAGAACTCATTGTAGGTAGTCGTGAGGAGTATGGGGGACGATGGGGTGTGTGGAAATTTTTAAAAAAAGAATTGCAGCGAATTCAGCCAGATATCGTACATACTCATCTGATGGGTGGAGACATGATTGGATATCTATGGAAACGTATATCGCCTCAAACTATCTGGATTTCGACTGCGCATAATGTAGAATTTCATACGCCTTGGATCAAACGAATTGCGTGGAAAATATTTTTGAAAAAAGTAGATGTGGTGATTGCAGTGTCTGACGCAGTAGCATCGTACTCTCATGAAGAGTTTGGTGTTCCAAAAGAAAAGATCCAGACCATTTATAATGGTGTAGAAGTAGGGAAGTGGAAAAAAATTCCGGCAAAAAAATTTGACCCTAGCACACCTTCATTCGCAACCATTGGAAGATTGGAAGAACAAAAAGGACATATATTCGCGCTTCGTGCACTTGCAGAATTACAATCGTTGCCATGGACCTATCATGTATATGGAGATGGAAGTTTGCTTAGTATGTTACAATACACTGCTCAGGCATTGGGTATTGCCAATCGTATTGTCTGGCACGGGAATCAGAGTGATATGGTAAGTGCTTTGAAAGATATTGATGTAGTGGTACAGCCGTCCTTGTGGGAAGGAATGAGTCTCGTGGTACTCGAATCAATGGCGGCAGGACGCACCGTGATTGCAAGTACTGCAGCAGGGGGAGGAATTATTGAACATGGGCATACGGGATTTTTATTTGAAACAGCTAATACGAAAGAATTAGTACGTACATTCCGAGGTTTATTGGAAAATCCAACAGATGTTGCTCAGGTTGCAAAGCAAGCACGTGCTTATGCAGAAAAAAATTTTGATATGAAAGATCATTATCGTGCGGTAAAAAATCTTTATTCATCGCTTGTGTCATAAGGTATGGTGCCTGTTCGTCGGCTACAATGCATGGTGTATACACTACTAGTGGTTTTTTGCACTACCTTTTTTCAGATACCGGTACACGCAAATACTGCTCCCAAAAAAGCGAATTATTTTTTGAAATGGAGTATTACTGATTTTGAAATGCAAGAACTTGCAAAATGGGATTTGCTTGTTCTTGATATGGAAAATCAAATAACCAATCCATCGAAATTAAAAAAAATCAGAGAATTAAATCCAGATATTATTATACTTGCGTATATCACGTCGCAAGAAATTCGCGTAGATGCACGCGGGGGTCCAGGTGTGATGCGCGATCGTCTCGCACGGGGAATTCCTGAACAATGGCATCTTACTAATAGTAAAAATGTACCCTTTAGCTTTTGGCCGGGCACACATATGCTTAATGTGACCAATTACGCGCCCGTCGTTGAAGGAAGACGGTTCAATGAATATTTGGCTGACTTTGTGGCTTCAGAAGTGATTTCAAGCGGTTTGTGGGACGGAGTGTTTTATGACAACGCATGGAAAGATGTATCATGGTTTACGGGTACTGATGTGGATTATGATCGAAGCAACTCTCCTGATGGAAGTGTGGATGCAAAATGGTATGAAGGAATGATCTCGTTGTATGGATATACTCGAGCAAAGGTAGCGAGTAATATTATTATTGTGGGAAATGGACACACCGAAGGATATGTTGAAGCACTCAATGGGAAGATGATAGAAAATTTTGAGGAACATCGGTGGAAGGATGTGATGCGGACGTATGCCTTGAATCAGAGTGCAAAACATCGACCTACCGTGAATATTATCAATTCAAACACGGGAAATGTGGAGAATTCCTACAACTATCGGGCAATGCGTTTTGGGCTCACGAGCGCTCTATTAGAAGATGGATATTATTCATTTGATTATGGTGACGAGGATCATGCACGCACCTGGTATTATGATGAATATGATGTGTCTTTGGGTAATGCACTCGGTAAATCAAGTTCGCGAAGTGGTGCGACTGAATATACTGAAGATGTGTGGTCGCGGAATTTTGAAAATGGGATCGCTGTCGTGAATAGCACCAATGAAGTGAGAACTGTCTCACTGAATGGCGAGTATGAAAAAATTCATGGACTACAAGATTCAAAAGTAAATGATGGATCAATTGTATCTGAAGTAACACTTGCTCCAAAAGATGGTTTGGTACTTCTAAAAACGTTTGAAACATTGAAGAAAGTAGTATTTACCAATGGTTTTTTTGCTCGTTTTTTCAAGCCTACCGGAGAGCGCGCGAGAAATGGTATGTTTGTGTTCGAAGAAGGTCAGGAGGGTGGTTCGCAAATTGCACATCTTGATCTTGATTTTAATAACAAAGAAGAATTAATTATTGTAGATAATAATAAGATTTTTGCCTGGAGAGATGATGATCAGCCCTTATTCAAAATATATCCGTATGGCGCGAATTACACAGGCTCACTGCAGGTGGCGGTAGGTGATCTGAATAATGATGGTTTTTACGAGATCTATGTAGCGCCAAGTGCTGGATTCAAAGAACCAATTCGTGCGTACAATCGTCATGGTGATGTAGTAGTACCTGAATTTTTTCCGTTTGGAAAAAATTATACGGGCGGGTATCGTGTGGCACTTACTAAAGCGGGAGAAAAAACACCGTCACGTTTGATTATTGGATCAGGTACGGGAGTCGCCCCAACGATTACATTGTTTGAATACGGATTCAAAAAAATACGAAGTTTTGCAGCATTTGAATCAGGATTCCGTGGTGGAGTGAGTGTGGCTGCAGGAGATGTTGATGGAGATGGAGTACAAGAAATTATTGCAGGAAAAGGGGCTGGTGGCACCCCAACCGTTCGTATATTTTCACTGGATGGAAAAGAAAAATACAAATCATTCAATGCGTATACCACGCTCTTCAAACCAGGGGTAGATGTCCGAACACTTGATATTGATTTTGACGGAGTGGATGAAATTATGACGTTGTCGGAGAGTGCTTTGTAAAGTAAAAGCTTAAAACGCAAAAGTAAAAAGATTAATTCAAATACAATTCATTATTCCTATGGAGGGAAGTATAAAAATAGTTTCAGTTAAGGAGCGGGCATATTTTTTCTGCCTTAAGCTTATTAAATTTGTTGATTCATTGAATTCAAGAGATATGATGACTCAAATTATCGTGAAACAGGTATTAAGAAGTGGAACTAGTATTGGAGCAAATATTGTTGAAGCGCAGGCAGGAAGTTCAAAAAAAGATTTTGCCAATTTTTATGCCCATGCACTTAAGTCTGCAAATGAAACAAAATTCTGGATTGGATTACTCAGAGATTCGCATAAATCAGATAGAGAAGTTGCAAATAATTTATTGAATGAAACAAGAGAGATTGCCAATATTCTAGGTTCAAGTATACTAACACTCAAAAGGAAGAAATGATCTTTCTTTTGCCTTTTGCGCTTTTACTTTTGACTCTATATGAAATACGTGCAAGAACATTTGAATACACACCACTTGTTACGCGCTCCGCACAAATGGTTCTTTGCGTTTTTGGCATCCCCAATTCATTTTGCTGAGATGCATTACAAGAATCGATATCATCTGCAATTTTCCCATGCGAGAAAACTGTTCTTGTTCGACATGTCTCTTGTTGCGACACTACTCGTAGTTGCAGCAGCGTTTCTCGGGTGGAGTATGTACAATCCTACGGTGACTGATCTCGTTTATGTATCAATAGATCCTTCAAAAGATAGAATATTAAGTGGTGAATACGTGAGCTATACTATTGGGTATATCAATGAAAGTACGGTTCGACTTACTGATGCGGTATTGTCCGTTGAATTACCCGAAGGCTATATGGTAGATGCTTCAACGCCAGAAGGAGTGTACGATATTGAATCCAGTGAATTTAATCTTGGAAGTATTTCATCAGGTGAAGGTGGGTCAGTGTCAGTAGGAGGCTGGTTTTATGGTACACCGAATGTCGAAGATCATATCCATGCGAAAATTACGTATCGCCAAGATGGAAAAACACGCATCGAAGAAAAGACTAGTCCACATATTATCTTTTTACGCGGATCACTCCTCACCTCAGTGGTCGAGCTTCAGGATCAGGTGGTCGAGGGCTCACGAGTGCCGGTGAAAATTAAGCTTACTAATACGGGTGATGAGCCACTTCAGAATATTTCATTTTCTTTTGATCCACTAAAAGCGATTGGTGTGGTAGAAAATGTATCCGCAACTATTGGATCTGCAACCGAACATATCTGGTCTGTTTCTGAGCTTGCTCCTGGTCAGTCAGGAGAATTTACAGGAACCATACATGTTTCAGATACACTTGGGGAATCAGCGTATCCGCTCGAACTTGCTCCAGCATTGATGGTGCGTGGCAAAACCATTGCACAAACAATCGTAAAAAAGGATATACGTATAGCACAGCCAAAAGTACAAGTCGGGGCAGAGTGGGATGGAGGAGCCGGAACTCTTAAGCCTGGAGAAACAGCGAGACTCATGGTTTCTATTAGAAATACAGGAAATGTTGAAATAATTGATGGAACAATAGAAATTCCATTGCCGCGAGGTGTCGTGAATGTGTCAGAAGCTGCGCGAGCAAATGCAGGATCGATTGCTCAGAGTACACTCGTATTAACTTCAGGAAAACATAGTACGTTGCGATCAATACAGCCAGGAGAATCGCGTGTGATCGCGGTCCTGCTTCCGGTTATTTCGACCTCAGATGCGGGTACCAATCTAGTGCTCCAGCCAACCGTTCGATTCAAGGGTACGGTAGCAGTTGCGACAGAGGTTATAGTCGAGGATGTGTCTACCGCAGGGTCTCTGAAAGTAGGAACTGATCTTCAGTTGGTTGGTGAGGTAAGATATTACACAGCCGAAGGTGATCAGCTGGGTCGAGGTCCGCTTCCGCCTGAGGTGGGAAAAGAGACCAAATATGCAGCATTGTTCACCATCAGGAATACTACTAGTAATGTGACTGGAGGAGTCTTTACTGCACGTCTTGCTCCAGGTGTAGTGTGGACAGGGAAGACAAGTGTTACACAAGGGTCTGCTCCTACATATAATCCCTCCACGCGCACGGTCCGCTGGAGTCTGGGGACTATTCCCGCTCACGCCAATGCAGGGTTATTTTTTGAGCTTAGTTTGACCCCCGCAGAGTCAGATAGGGGCACAACACCTGCTATGGTTATAAGTGCAGAAATCACCGGATCAGACTCATATGGAGGGTATTCAATGGTTAGAACCACTGGTGTTTTGGACAGTTCTTTGAAAACAGACACGAAGGGTAGTCTAAAAGGTAGTATTGTCCAGTAGAAACGCAGTCCTTGACAGAACAAAAAAACGCTAAAATAAGCGTTTTTTTGTTTGAAATTACGTTGACTGAACACTTGACAAAAGTCTGTAGATGTGGTATAGTACGTTGTTGCTAAGAGCAGCATTAAACACTCTAACCAATAGTATGCGTATAGCCATGATTGGGCAAAAAGGTATCCCTGCGATCTATGGTGGCGTCGAAAGACATGTCCATGATCTTTCGGTACGCCTGGTTGAGCGTGGTCACCGTGTGACGGTGTATGCCAGAAAATGGTATACAGCCGAGCATGGTATGGGCCAGGTAGAGGGTGTTACTCGTGTACATACTCCTACGATCAAAACCAAACATCTTGATACTATTGTACATGTTTTTACGTCAACTATTCATGCGATTTTTTCGTCTTATGACGTGATCCATTATCATGGGGTAGGTCCAGCACTTCTTGCGTGGATTCCTCGGGTATTCCGACCACGAGTGCGGGTTATCGTTACCCTCCATTCACTGGATCGATTTCATCAAAAATGGAATGGATTTGCAAAATGCATGCTCAAGCTTGGTGAAAAAGCTGCGAATACGTTTGCGCATGATACGATTACGGTGTCAAAAAGTCTTCAGAAATATGTTAATGCTGAATATAAAGCAAGGACAACATACATACCAAATGGTGTTGAGATTCCTTCAGCTGTAACTTCAGTATCACATATCACACCGTTCGGTCTTACTGCTGATAATTATATTGTAATGATTTCACGACTCGTGCCTCACAAAGGAGCACATGTATTGATTGAAGCGTTTAAAAAATTAAAAGAAAGAAATGCTGATAACACTTCTGTTCAATCATTGAAACTTGCAATTGTAGGTGGTGCTGCGTACACGGATGAATATGTACGGAGTCTCCATGTGTCAGCAGCTTCGATGAATGACGTAGTGTTTACTGATTTTCAGTCAGGATCTTCATTGAATGAATTGTATAGCCATGCTCGTGTGCTCGTGCATCCTTCGATTAACGAGGGGTTGCCGATTACGGTACTTCAGGCAATGAGTTATGGAATTCCGGTATTACTTTCTGCAATTCCTGAGCATGAAGAAATCCTCTCGGATGCGAGTATGTTCTTCAAAGAAAATGATGTTGAATCTCTGGTATCTCGACTTGAATCATTTATGAAATTAAGCAAACAGGATCGAGTACACATCGGTAAACAAAACAAAGCAATCATTCATGAAAAGTATGAATGGGAACATATCGTATCTCAAATTGAGAGGGTATATCAGGGGGTTCAATTACAGCCCCATGAAGTACTCTCGACAGTGAAAGCGTAAGTAATCAAACACATAAAATCCTGCACTAGAATAGTGTAGGATTTTTTTGTGTATAAAAAAACCGCTGGTGAGTAAGCGGATCAGAGAGAGCGGGAGAGTGAAGTGCATAATGCAAGTCACTCTCCCGCGCGTCGCAGGCCCCTCAGAGGCCGAGTGGGCAGTTTAGGTCTCCTCTTGAGATGAGGAGAGATTTGCCGCAGGGAGCCTCCGGATCGTCCACGATGGTGTACCGGCTGGCTTGAGGAACTTCCTCGTGGAGTGGATCACCGTCAATCATGATCGATTCAATCGTATCCGCGATCAGCGGGTTTCCGGGGCATTCGTACCACCCAGATTCGGGTATGTTATCGCTCTCGAGTTCGAAGTCGAGTCGAATTCCCTCACTGCATGCCTCGAGAACCGGGATGTACATGATGTACGGTGCTCGTCCCAGCCACGTTAAGTTGTCGAACCTGAGCCACACTATATCTTGGTTATGAGGTACTTTTAAGGTGACCTCAAGGAAGATGTAGGTGCTGAAGATGCATCCAGTGAAGGGGTCGCACCGGTCCTTCGTACCTGGATTGAAATCGGCGCATATGATGTGTTCATTCTCGCATACGCTACTTTTGCACGTCGCGTACGTACATGCATTGAAGTCGTCGCATTCGTTGGCATCAGAACATGCACTCCCGTCTGCGACGGTGCATACACCGCCGATGGCGTCAACGCATTCTTCATTGGAGAGACAGTCTGCATTGTTGCTACACTCACGTGCTGGCGGTGCTGGAAGTGCACAACCTCCGATCGTGTCGCAGGTGGAATTGCCAGGACACTCGAGTGGTTCTCCCCATATACAGTATCCAATCTTACCATGCTCCGAACATCTCTCTTCACCATCGCACGCATTGTGGTTATTGCAGTGCCAGTCCTGCGTACATTCCAGGTATTCGACGCAGGAGCCCTCGACACAGATGAAGGCGTTAGAACCGAGTTTCGTGCAGTCAGCGCTGGTGTTACATGATATGTCGAGCGCATCTCGTCCGTCCTGAGACGTAAGAACGTCAGAGGGGCCGAGTGAGTCCAGGGTAGACGAACTCGAGTCGGTGATATCAGTCACCGTGTTGCTGTCAGAGGGTGAACTGGTGGCGTCAGGTTCTCCGGTGGTGGTGTCAGGAACCCAGATCGTGGTGGGGGAAGTATCACGCGTGGAAGTGTTACCACTCACGACGCTCCCGATCTTCGGGTCGATGTCGCAGCCAACGAAGGCTGTGACCATCATCATGACTGAAGTAAGAACTGAGAAGATGTATCGCATGAAAGACTCCTTTGGAGGAAGAAAACACTGTTTTGGTCAAAGAGCGAGCACTAGGAATCCTTTCCTAGTACTTAGTTAATTCGCAAGCTTTCGAACTAACTAAGGTCTAAGAAAAAAAATAGACATGCGGTGACTAACCTATGTCTACATTATTTGGTGTAAATGAATTTGTGTCAATTGATGAAATATCCTTCTCTCGTTTCGAGATAGTATCTTCTGTAGTATTTTTTTTGAGAATTTTGGTACTAGGAGAATAGAGTGTATTTGAAATCTTCCATTTATCGACAAACTGCCCAATACCACGTTTTTCTGTTTTATTTTTCACCGTAGTTTTTCTCTGAGACCATTTCACGAGACTTTCAAAATTGATCTTGTATCTACCAGCGACCACCACATACGTAATCTCCTGATCACGAATAGCCCTTCGTATAGTCTGTGGATTAACTCCAAAAAGGCGTGCGGCCTCGGAAATCGAGACTCTAATTATCTCTTTTTGGTCAGGGGGTGGAATAAGGGGGTTTGTTACCATAGTATACATTTGTATACACAAATACTACCAATTATACGGTTTTTGTCAAGGCCTAGGCCTCTTGTGTCCACTCTAGAGAAAAGTATCGTTCATGTGTCATAGTATACTCAAAAATACAAAATTTGTATACACTAATCTATACAAATTTGTGAATAAGAGGGGATTGTGTGCTCTAAATCACAGCTGTTACTAGAGTGAGGTTTATACGTATCTATGTGTACAGTAAGCCTTTATTTATTGGCCTTTTTATGCTATAGTCTACGGTATCTCTAAGTTGAATGCTCTAGGCAACTGTAACACTTTTATAATCCTATCGTCTTCTATGGTGAAGGCACAGAATAAGTTTAATGAAAAAAAGCTCGTCTATCGAGTTCGGGTGCACAAAGACACCGAAGCGTTTGGCGAACTCTATGACCGGTATGTCTCCAAAATATACCGATTTATATATCTCAAGGTGTCTCACAAAGAAGAGGCTGAAGATATTGCAAGTGAGGTATTTTTGAAGACCTGGAATTATCTGACTGATGTACAAAGAGAGGCTGATAAAGAAATAGAGAGTTTCAGTGGACTTATCTATACGATCGCACGCACTTCCCTCATAGATTTTTTTAGAAGCCGTGCGAGACGAAAAGAATGTACCATTGAAGTCTTGGAAGCAGTAGCTCATGATTCAAATATTGAAGAATCAACTACGCGCGAACAAGAAGTGGAAGTGGTGCTCAAAAATTTAAAAATGATGAAACGTGAGTATCAGGAAATTATCGTACTCAAATATATCGAGGAATTGTCTACTACTGAAATTTCTCACATATTAGACAAGAGTACCGTGTCAATTCGGGTGACGTTGCATCGAGCCTTGAAGATTTTAAAGAAAATGATCGAAGAAAAAAAGTCTGCCTCTCGTGGAAAGAAAAAATAATGGCAGAAACGGTAATTAAAACCGAGGTATATGAAAGAGTTGAAATCACAACTGAAAAGAATGAAAGACCTCGAAACTCGGATCAATCCAGATCGCGAGTGGATTTTGCGTAATCGCACACGGATGATGGCTCAGATCGAACACACCTCGCTTCAGTCGGTCGCTCATCCTGTGGAAGGAGCAAAGGTGGCACATACGGTGAGTACCTGGGCCAAAATTTTTGTACCTCAGACATTGGTCCGTTCATTGAAACCAATTGCCTCGGTCGCTTTTGCACTCATGATTACAACGGTAGGATGGATCGCAAGTGCGTATGCAGAACCAGGAGATGTACTCTGGGGAGCAAAAAGTGCGTTTAATTCCGTAGTTGAAAATGGTCGTCTCGCTCTTGCTCCAGAATCAGAACAAGCCTCGCTCAAACTTTCGTATGCTTCAAAGCAGGCACATGTACTGAAGCAGGTGGTTGAAACCACTAATGTGGAAGGTGAGAAAAAAACAAAATTAGTAGAAAAGACAGCGGATAGTCTGCAGAAAAAATTGAATTCTGCTCAGGAGAGTATCAAAGTAGTACCTCTCGTCGATTCTCTCGATTTGGTAAAAAAAGTATCACTCTCAACACAAGACATCTCGCAGACACTGAAAGAAACGTTGGAAAATGCAGAGGTGGGTGGAATTTCCGAAAAAATTGAAAAAACTGCAGTCGAGACTACGAAACAAAGTTTGGAAATGGTAGGTGATGCATTTCAGAAAAAGGCTGATGCAAATATCGAAATCTCCAATGAAGAAAAAGAAATTGTGAAAGATCATATTGATCAGGCAGTAGAATCAATCATTGCCGAAGTTTCGAAAGCTCAGATCAAATTAAACGAACAATCTGCTTCAAGTACATTATTGTTGACTACCTCAACCATTGCGACAAATCTGTTAACCTCGTCAACTCCTCTTGCACTCACCACTTCTACAGGTTCGACCAGTATCATGGATGCAATTGCAACAGTAAAAACAATTGATGAACAAAAAAAGACTGTTAATTCGCTCAAAGAAACCAATCTGGTAGAAGCCTTGAACACGACCAAAGCATTGGCCGAGCGAGTGACAACGGTGATTGAGCAAATAACGACACAGGGGACGATCGTGAATACACCGACTACCACTTCGATTCAAACAACTACCCCTTCTGCAAGTACTACGACAAAGCCGGTAAGTTCTACCTAATACTATTTGGGACAAAGTGGAAGGGAAGGTATCGTAATTTCTCTTTCACTTTGCCTCGAATATATAAAAGTAGAAGCAAAGCACGCACGTTTTTTTACACTGTAATGTTCCGCCTAAGTCTCTAAGAACTGTAGGGCAATTGTGGAGGGTGAGAGTATATGCTCTCGGCTACATAATTGCCATACAGTGCCATGGATGAAAGTCTGTGGTTTAGGGGCAAAAAAACGCTCGGGTTTGGCCCTCGAGCATATCGCACCACTCATAGAAAAGTCGACCCACCGTTACAGGTGTCGGATGTAGTGGATTAATTAAAAAACGCCTATCACAGTGACATCTCGATTATATCGGGGTCGCGCACAGTTATAGGTAAAAGGTTAAAAATAGTTATGAATGATGTAATTAAATTCGGTAAGAAGCTCTTTTCAGCTTCTGTAGTTGGAGTAACAATCGCTTGGAGCATGGGCCTTGCAGCCTTCGTTCCAGTAGCTGCTCAAGCTGCAACCTGTCCAGAACTCGAAGCCGGAGATTTGTTTAAAGCGACCGGTGCCTCAGCTGTATATTATCTTACCGCTAGCATGGAACGCGCATACTTCCCACATGTGGACGTATTCAACAGTTGGAACCTTAGTTTCAACGACGTAGTAACCGTATCTGGTGAATGTCTTTTTGCTTACCCAGCAGCAACAGTTGCAGGTATCAATTACCGACCTGGATCACGCTTGGTGAAGCTCTCAGACGCATCACCTGTATTCGCTGTTACCCCTGGTAACAAGCTTGTACAAGTTACTGGAGAATCAGCTGCAGCTCTCTATGGAACAAACTGGACATCAGTTTTACGTGATGTTAGTCCATTCCACTGGGCAAGTTACACTGACACTCGAACAACATGGGGTGAATCAAAACCTCATGATGGTCAGTTTGTAAAAAAGACTGGCGAAACAACTGTATACTGGGTAAAAGATGGTATGCTTCATCAAGTTGATGGATCAAATGTACCTGACGTTCGCACAGTATCAGCTGCAACATTTGCAACTCTTTCAGTTGCAAGTGGATCAGTAACGGTAAGCTCTGCATACGCTAACCCAACTCAGGTTGACGGAAGCGCACCAGCAGCTAGTACTGGAGCACTCACTGTAAGTGTTGCTTCAAATACTTCAGCTTCAAAAGTTGTTCCAGGTGGAGCACAAGGAGTTGAATTTCTCGCATTTGCTGTTCGCGCAGGAAGTGAAGCTTCAACTTTGGAGCAGGTCACTTTGAAGCGCGCTGGCATCGGAAACCGAACTGACATTGAAAAGGTTTACCTTTATCACAATGGTATTCGTCTCGACAATGGACGAACAATTAACAGTGATGATGAAGTTACTTTCAATGTTAACAAAACTATCTCAGCAAACTCAACTGAAACATTTTGGGTTAAAGCTGACATGAACACTGTTGCTGGTTCTGCAACTGCAGGATCACAAAACTACTTTGAAATTACCACTGCTTCTGAAGTAGATGGTTCTGGAACAGTAGGGGGTTCATTCCCAGTTCGTGGTAATGCAATTACTCTTGGTGCACAAGACATCAGTAGTATTACATTGCTTGGACAGGGTAGTAATACCACTGCAAAAATCGGTGAAAATGGTGTAGTAGTAAGTGAATTTGACGCTTCTGCTGCATCTACTGATGATGTAGAATTGACTTCTGTCACTTTGAAGCAAAAAGGAACTGCTCCAGCATCTCTTCTCACCAATGTGAAATTGATGCAGGGTGGAACTACAGTTGCAATGGGTGTAGTAAGTGGAGACTGGGTGAAATTTGATTTTACTCAGAAAGTTACGATCGAAGCTGGCGACACCAAGAGATTCAAGGTGTATGCTGACCTCGGAATTGCTGATACCAACGATACTGTTGAACTCGTACTTGACGAGGAAGCAGACGTAATGGCATACAGTCTAGATTTCCCAGGAAGTCTTGCTGGTGTAACAAACACTTATACCACATCACAGTCACTTGCAGTGACTGTAGAAGGTGGAAAAATCAATGTTGATCTTGAAGGAACCAACGAAGATGTACGCGTAGACCAGGACAACGTGGTATTCGGTACATTCTCTATCCTTGCAACTGCTGAAGATATTGATGTAGATACAATGGAATTCGAACTTGTTAAAACAGGTATCACAAATCCATTGGAAGATCTACGTTTGCGCGAAAAGAACGGCAAAGGTAGTTACGCACTTGAAGACACTGACACTTGTGTAATCGGAAGTACTTCATGTACTTTCACAGCAGAAAACATGATTCTCAGTAAAGGTACTACCTATGAATTCGAAATTCTAGCAGACGTACCAGCTACTGTGACTTCAGGACAAACCTACTACTTCACATGGGCAGCTGCTCAGGTGAGTGCAGAAGGTGTTTCTTCTGACAACACAGTTTCAGCAAATGATTTCTCATCAGCGTCCCTTACCGGTCCTACGATGACAGTAAATCCTTCAAAACTAACTATTCGTCAGAGTGCTCTTAGTAACGAGACTGTAGTAAACGGAACCAAGAATGTATTGGTATACCGTGGTACACTCGAAGCTGGATCAACTTCTGATGTTACTGTTACTTCTCTTACCGTTGGCGCTACCTCTACCGACCAAGCTTGGGATGGTGTAGTTGATGGTTTGAAACTCTTCATCGGTGGTGTACAGGTGTCAAATGACAACACTGTAACAAGTGAAGAAGCTGTATTCACAGGATTTAGTAATGTTATTCCTGCAGGATCAGCAAACAAAGTAACCTTCGAAGTGTACGCTGACTTGACCGACGGTTCTACTGTCGAGATGGTACAGGTACAAGTAGAAGACGCTGATGCTACTGACGAGGATGATGACACTGTTAACGCAGTTAACGCATCTAACGTTACTGTTTCTAGCGGAAGTCCAGTTGTAGGAAGTCGTATCCTTACCATCTCTGGTACTGGTACTCTTACTGCAGTATTGGATTCAAACTACACAGGTCTTCGCAATGACTTCTACGCAGTTGCAGGCACACAGAAACAGCTTGCAGGACGCGTACAGCTCAAAGCACTCTATGAAGATGTAGAGCTTGAAGATCTTGTAGTATATGTAAGTTCAACATGGTCAAGTGCTTCAGTTGTTGAAGCTACCTTTGACTCATTGAACGTTTATGCTGACGCTGCAATGACCGAACTTCTCGGCACTGCTGACGTAACTAGTGGAGCTGTGACGATCGAAAACGTAGACTTCGTTGTACCTGCTGACAGTACCAAGTATATTTACCTTGGTCTCAACTTGAACAGCGTAGGAACCGGTGACAATGGAACCGCTACTGCAAGTACTTCGATCTTCTTGGCACTCCAGGACAGTGGAACTACAGCTAACGGTGTATCATCAAATGATGATATCGACCCAACTGTAACCGCTACTACTGGTAACGATATTATCGTTGCTGGTTCGACTGTATCGAATCTTGCTACCAGTTTTGCAGGTGGAAACCTTGCAGGTGGTGAACAGGTATTCTTTACCTTCGCTGTAACTGCTAACTCTGGTTCAAACACTGACAACAGTGGAGACAACCTTGATCTCTACTTGACTCAGTTGAAACTATCACTCTCAAGTGATGTTGATAGTGTAACGAGTACTAAGCTTTGTCGTGTAAGTACTGGTAACTGTCTAAACATTTACCAGACTACTCCAGTCAGTTCAACTGTTAATAACACAACATTCTACACTCCAGGTGCATCAGGATACGTTGACGTAACCGGATTTACCAACAGTGATGATGAACGTGTTGACAATGGACAGACTGCACTCTACGAACTCCGTGGTACATTCTCAGGAGTTACAGATGCATACGCACAAGGAAGTATTCAGGATGTTGAAACTGGTGGTATCGTATGGGGTTATGACCTCAATGACAATGGTACACTTGACTACATCCATGCTAGCTTGTTGCAGATGGAACCTCGATCATCTGGATACCCAGATATCACAGGTGCAGCATTGAACTAATGTTAGTTCAATCGATCCATACTCTGTAGTAATACAGAAAAAACACCCCGCCCTTCTCGAAGGGCGGGGTTGTTTTTTTGTTCATCATAGCTATATAGAAGACTCTCGTCTATAGGTTGCATATTACAAGTGTTTAGGCTATGATACGTTTGCTTTTTCTATAATTTTATTAAGTTCTTCTATGGTTACGAAAATCAGAAAGTTAGTCCCATACCTTATAGCAGCAACTTTTATAGCACCTCTGATTCTCCTCAATAACTATATTTTTCCTTTTATTGTTCCTAAAATAGTCTTTTTTAGATCACTCGTTCTTATTATTGCAGGCTGTTATGCGCTTTTGTTGGTTTCAAATTTTTCAAAATATAGACCACGTTTTTCATTCCTCACTACAAGTATTTTATTATTTTGGCTGAGTTTTGCTATCTCCACTTTTACCGGTGTAGATTGGTATCGTAGTTTTTGGGATAATCACGAGCGAATGCTTGGGTTGTTTACCATTACACACTACACCATACTATATCTGATTGCGTCTTCAGTTCTCGAATTTGATCGTGAGTGGAATACAGTGTTTCGCTCAGCGCTTATCCTTGGATCTCTCGTGATGCTTATCGGCGTATGGCAGAAGTTTGTGAATCCACAGGCCCTCCTCAATAACGGTTCATGGCGTGTATCTGCAACATTAGGTAATTCTATTTATTATAGTGGATACGGGCTCTTTTTGATGTTTTTGGGTGGGCTACAATTTTTCAGGGAACAAAGTAAGAATTGGAAATATGTTGCTCTCAGTGTAGGGTTGTTAGGTTTTTTGGGTATATTTTTTGGAGGAACGAGAGGTACGATTCTTGGAATGCTTGCAGGTTTTATTACGCTGGCGTTTTGTTATATTGTATTAGAGAAAGAAAAAACCAAAACTCGAACTGTAATTACATACCTTGCTGCAGTAGGAGTTGTAGTTTTTTCCCTATTATTCGTATTTAGACAAACAGCGTTTGTCTCGGGAATTCCTGGATTGGGACGGCTTTTGAACACGTCATTTTCACTCAATTCGACTGAGAGTACTCGTCCAATGGCGTGGAGCACTGCGGTTGATGCATGGAAGGAAAAACCACTATTTGGGTGGGGACCTAATAATTTCTACTATGCGTTCAATGAGCACTACAACCCTCAATTTTTGAAATTTGGGTGGAATGAAACTTGGTTCGATAACGCGCATAGTGTTATTTTTAACACACTCACGGTCCAGGGAATTGTAGGTATTGCGACGTATCTACTCATCTATATCGCTGCCTGTACGCTTATTTTAGTAGGTGTGCGAAGGGGTATAATCAGGAGTCAGGTGGGGTATATTTCTGCATCATTTTTAGTGGCACATTTTGTAGGATTGGTGACGGTATTTGAAAATCCAACGTCCTATCTGTACTTTTTTGTCTTTGTAGCTTTTGTAGCTTTTTCTACCCGCGGTGTCGCATTGCGTAAAAAAAAGGATGTTGAAGAAAAAGAAGAAGTTGTGGTAGTGAAAAAAAATAGTATCACCGAACATGGTGCGAAAGTTTCCGCGGGTCTCGTGGTGACCGTCGGTGTTGTAGTTTTTTTGTTGGTGTATATTACTGATATTGCTCCTGCGCGAGCAAACAAGGCTACTATTGCTGCGATACAAAAAATTTATGCAGGGGTTGCAGACGAGAGGTTGTATGATGATGCATTGGAATTTTCAAGTCCTCATATCGATGATATTAGAAACGATATTTCGCGTACGGTCATAGGTGTGCTTCCTCAGTTGGTGCAACAAGGAAAAGGTGAAGAGGCGTTAGTACTATTCAATGAGACGATTGAGGAATTGAAAAAAAATCAATTACTCCATCCGCTCGATGTGCGGGTGTATTTTGTGCTTTCTCAGTTGTATGAATTTGGCTATCAAGCTACACAGAATACGGAATTTTTAAGTCAAAGTGAGGCTGCTCTTCGTCAGGCGGTATATTTTTCTCCCAAGCGACAGCAATTTCTCTATGCTCTTTCTCAAAATCTGATTCAACAGGGTAAGCTGCCTGAAGCAGAAGAAATACTCAAGCGGTCAATCAATGATTTCGAAAATATTGGCGAAGGATGGGTACGACTTGCGGTGATTTATGCTGCACAAAACAAAACAACAGAGGCGGTTGAAATTGCAAATAAGGTATTAGGGTGGTTCGATAATCCAACTTCTTCAATGTATCAATTGAACCTAGAATGGAAACCAGTATTGGAACAAATACGAGGGGCAGCAACGTCTACGAGCGAGTAATTTTATTTTAAATAGTAGTGCTATGAAAACAGTAATTTTGTGTGGCGGAACAGGAACGCGCATGAAAGAAGAAACAGAGTTTAAGCCTAAACCACTCGTATTGGTGGGGGGTAAGCCAATTCTCTGGCATATCATGAAAATTTACGCGCATTACGGGCATAATGAATTTATTCTTGCATTGGGGTATAAGGGTGACATGATCAAGCAGTACTTTCTTAATTGGAGAAGCTTGCTCAATGATTTTACACTTGATACCAAAAATCATGAATTCACCTTCCATAATAATGAATGTGACGACTTTAAAATTACCTTTGCAGAGACTGGTCCAGAAAGTTTGACTGGTGAGCGTGTACGTCGTGTTCGAAAGTATATCGGGGACGATACAGAGTTTATGGTGACGTACGGTGACGGTGTTGCAAATATCAATATTGCTGAACTGATCGATTTCCATAAAAAACAAAATACGGCGGTAACTATTACAGGTGTTCGTCCAACACATCGATTTGGACTCCTTGATATTGATCATACGTCAGAAAAAATTAAAGGTTTTTATCAAAAACATGTGACCAATGATACTGATAAAATTTCGAGTGATTATATTAATGGTGGATTTATGGTCTTGAACTCATCTGTTCTTGATCAGATCGAAGAAAATTCAATGATTGAATCAATTTTTGAGCCACTTGCAAACAAAGATCAGTTGTCAGTATATAGACATAAGGGTATGTGGAAATGTATGGATACCTACAAAGAAGTTGAAGAATTAAATAAACAGTGGCACATTGATCCTTTTTGGAAAGTGTGGGCGTAAGTAGGTCTAAAAAATATGGGTAGTCTAATAAATCAAAATATATTGGTAACAGGTGGTGAGGGACTGGTTGGTTCGCACCTGGTGGAGGCTCTACTTCTGAAAAAACCAGGAAAATTAGTAGTACTTTCTCGCGATCGGGATCCTCAATCATATTTTGTAGGAACAGAGCTTGAAAACAAAGTCATACGTGCATATGGAGATTTGAAAGATAAAGAGCGGATATTCGATATCGTGACTGCGTATGAAATTAACTATATTTTTCATATTGGTGCCCAAGCAATTGTACGTACTGCATTGGTAAATCCCTATGAAACACTTGCAAGTAATATCATGGGTACGATCCATGTGCTTGAAGCTGCGCGTCTATCCCCGCAGGTAAAAGGTGTAGTAGTTGCATCAAGTGATAAGGCGTATGGAAAAGACTGTGTGGATGCAATAGAGGATCATGAATTACGGGGTGATCACCCATACGATGTATCAAAATCATGTACCGATCTGATTGCGCAGACGTATGCTTCGACCTATGGAGTACCAGTCACGATCAGTAGGTGTGGAAATATTTTTGGTCCAGGAGATTTGCATTTCAACCGGATTGTTCCAGGCTCCATGAAGGCGCTTATTGAGAATGAAACGTTGCAGATACGAAGTAATGGTGAATTTGTGCGCGATTATGTGTATGTAAAAGATGTAGTGACTGGGTATGTGCTCTTAGCTGAGCAGATTGAACGTATCAAAGGCGAAGCGTTTAATTTTAGTACGGGAAATAATTATAGTGTAATCAATCTGATAAAAAAAATATCAGAAGTTCTCGGATCTGAAATCAAATATACCATTGTAAACAATCAAAAAAATGAAATTCCAGAACAGAGTCTAAATTATGAAAAAGTCGTAAAGATACTTGGGTGGAAGCCGGTGGTATCACTTGAGACCGCGCTACAAGAAACATATGAATGGTATAAAAATTATTTCAGGAAACAGGAGGGGTTGTAGTAATTATCTATGAGGAATGATAAGGTGAAAGTCGCAATTATTGGGACAGGTAATATCGGAAGCGATCTGCTCTACAAAGTTCAGAGATCGCCTTTTTTGCGATGTGGCTTATTCACGGGGCGCAATCAGGATTCAGAAGGTATCAGGCGCGCTAAGCGGATGGATGTAACAGTGTCCTGTGATTCGATACGTGCAATTGAAGAAAATCCTGACTGTTGTGAAGTGGTGTTCGATACTACGAATGCGGAGTCTCATTTGATTCATGCTCCGATATTACAGAAACTGAAAAAATTTACGATAGATCTCACTCCTTCACGTGTAGGAACCTTGTGTGTTCCGTCTATTAATATTGTTGAGGCACTAGCAGCTGATAATGTGAATTTGATTACCTGTGGCGGACAGTCGCTTATTCCAATTGCAAAAGCAATATTGGATGTTCATCCGGAAACAGAATATGTAGAGGCTGTAGGGAGTATCGCTTCAAAATCTGCTGGTCCTGGAACTCGTGCGAATATTGAAGAATATTTACAGACAACGGCGCGCGCGATAGAGAGTTTTTCGGGTGTGCCTCGCGCAAAAGCAATTCTCATTCTCAATCCTGCAGAGCCGCCTGTATTGATGAGAAATACTCTGTATGCCAAAATTTCCAATCCTAATATTCCAGAATTGGTTAGAAAAATTACGGAGACTGTTGGTGCTATACAAGCATATGTGCCGGGATACCGCCTTGCTGCAGGACCTATTATTGAGAAAGATAGTGTGATGGTGATGGTTGAAGTGGTGGGACAGGGAGATTTTTTACCCACCTATGCTGGGAATTTAGACATTATCACCTGTGCAGCTGTTCGTGTTGCTGAAGAGTATGTAAAACATAAGTCTCAAATGGTTTCCTCTATTGTATGAAAAAACCTATTTTTTTTGACTCAACTTTACGCGATGGTTCGCACGCGATTCAACATCAGCTTACTTCGGATAATGTGAGGGAATATTGTAAAATGGTGGATAATGCGGGACTCTATACCGTGATTGTCGGTCATGGAAATGGTCTCGGTGCCTCATCAGTACAGGTGGGTCTGTCACGTACATCTGATCAAGAATTACTTGCTGCAGCTCGATCTGAGTTGAAGGTTACAAAGCTGGGCGTTTTTATATTGCCGGGATTTGGAACAATTGAAAATGATTTAGTTCCAGCACTCGAATTAGGAGTTGATCTCGTCTGTGTTGCGTCTCACTGCACAGAAGCTGATGTGACGAAACAATATATTAGTCGGGTAGCAAAGGAGCAAAAAGAGGTATATGGTATTCTCATGATGTATCATATGACTACAAAAGAGCGTCTCCTCGCAGAGGCAGAAAAAATGGTAAGCTATGGGGCTATCGGTATCATCATCATGGATTCAGCAGGATCTTCAACACCAGGATTAGTTCGGGAAACCATCTCGTATCTGGTTGAACACCTGCAGGTACCTGTGGGATTTCATGCGCATAATAATCTGGGAATGGCGATTGGAAATACATTGATAGCACTTGAATCAGGTGCGACCATTGTTGATGGTACGGTACGTGGATTTGGTGCTGGTGCAGGAAATTGTCAGATTGATGTGATGGTGGCATTGCTTGAAAAAATGGGACATACTACGGGAATTAATGTATATGATTTGATGGACGCAGCTGATAAGGTGGTGAAAAAAATTATGACCCAACCACAAGAGATTGATTCAGTAAGTATTGCGAGTGGTATGGCAGGTGTATTTTCAGGATTTGCGCCACATGTGAAGCGAGCTGCGGAAAAATTTGGGGTTGATGCGCGAGATATTTTTGTTGAACTCGGCAAAAGAAGAGTTGTTGGCGGACAAGAAGATATGGTGATTGAGGTGGCGATTGAATTATCAAAAAAGAAAAATGTATTATCATAATGTATGAATGTCGCTGATTTTATTTTCAAATACTTTGGTGAACGTGGTGTAAATCACGTCTTTACGATTACCGGAGGGCACGCGATGTTTTTAAACGATGCGGTTGCTAAAAACAAAAATTTTACATACACCTGCCCTCATCATGAGCAAAGCGCAGCTATGGCTGCTGAGGCATATAGTCGTGTGGCAAATAAGCCAGGAATTGTAATGGTTACTGCAGGTCCTGGAGCAGTGAATGCGCTCACAGGGGTCGTAGGTGCTTGGGTAGATTCTTCACCAATGATTGTTATTTCCGGCCAATCAAATTTACCTATCGTGCAGTACGCAGAAAAAACAGATATTCGACAATTTGGTGTGCAGGGGATTAGTATTAGAAAAATAGTGACCCCAATTACCAAGTATTTTGTAACAGTGGATGATCCAGCTCGGATCGGAGAATATGTGGCTGAAGCATGGAAACAGGTAACGACAGGCAGGCCTGGTCCTGTGTGGATTGAGGTGCCAGTCGATATGCAACGCTCAGAAGTACCACAATCAGTAATCGATGCTTATGGGTCGCCAGAAGACATATTAATTAAACCTGAGGAAGCATCGAAGGAGTTGTTAGAAAAAGTCGCTGCAGTATATGAGCGCATTCAAAAAGCAGAGCGACCACTGTTTATTTTTGGACAAGGTGTTCGATTGTCCGGAGGAATTTCAGCTTTTGAAGCAGTGATTAAAAAAATAAAAATTCCACTTCTAACATCACGATTGGGTTTGGATATTATTACGAGTGATCATCCACTGTATGCGGGTCGTCCAGGAACCTATGGAGAGCGTTCAGCAAATTTTGCTGTGCAAAATGCTGATTTGATTATTGCAATTGGATCTCGTCTCACCGTTTCTCTGACCGGGTATAATGTAGCCGATTTTGGTCGTAATGCAGAAAAAATTATTGTCGATATTGATCAAAAAGAATTAGAAAAACCAGATTTAAATATTGTATTACCCGTATTAGCTGACGCAAAAGTGTTTTTAACTGAATTAGCGGCATATGCTGAAGATAAGTCGAGTATTGAAAGACCTGAATGGGCGGAGATTTGTCAGAATTGGCGAAAAAAATATCCTGTAGTATTACCTTCGTATAAAGATGAAAAACCAGTGAATTCGTATTACTTCACCGGTCGTTTAACTGAGCTCACTCCACCGGGTGCAAACATTCTCGTTGATACGGGATCTTGTTTTCATGTCGCAGCACAAACATGGGTAATAAAAGAAGGGCAGAGATTTTTGACTACCGGAGGAATTTCTACTATGGGGTATTGGGTGGCAGGTATCGGATCATGTATTGCCGCAGGAAATAAGCCCACTATAGTGATTACTGGAGATGGTAGTTTGCAAATGAATTTACAGGAGTTAGCAACTGTCAAAATAAATAATTTGCCTCTGAAGATTTTTATTTTTAATAACAATGGTTATTTATTGATGCGCCATACGCAACGTAATTTTTTTGAAGGTCGTATGATTGGGGAGAGTCCGGCGTCCGGCGTCTGGTGCCCTGATTCTCTAAAAATTGCAGAAGTGTATGGTATCAAAGGAGTTCGTATTTCCTCAGTGGATGAGGTAGATCAGAAAATTAAAGAGGTACTAGACCATGACGGACCTGTAATTTGTGATGTGATGACTCCTGAATGGCAATTTCTCATGCCTCGGGTGACATCGGAAAAAGGTCCTGATGGAAAAATGTTTTCGAATCCTTATGAAAATATGTTTCCATTTTTGAGTAAAGAAGAGCTTGATGAAAATATGATTGTAACCTAACATGCAAACAATACTTCTTACAGGCGGTAGTGGTTTTATTGGTCGAAATATTATCGAACAATTGGGGGCTACATATACTATTCTCGCTCCAAGCCATCATGAGCTTGAGCTTACTGACACCAAAGCAGTCGAATCATATCTGAAACAGCATGCAGTTGATCTGGTCATTCATAGTGCAAATAGGGGAGGATCACGTGCGGATGCCACACAAGCTGGGGTCGCAGCATCGAACCTTCGAATTTTTTATAACATCATTCAGGCAAAACAATATTACAAACGCTTGATTGTGCTTGGATCTGGAGCTGAATATGATAAGTGTTTACCTTTGAAACAGATTTCTGAAATTTTTTTTGGTACGTCTATTCCTGCTGATGAATATGGGTTATACAAATATGTATGCGCCAGATATGCAGAGCAGGTTGACTACATCACACATCTTCGATTATTTGCTGTATTTGGAAAATATGAAGATTATCGGATTCGATTTATTTCAAATGCTATTTGCAAAGCATTACTTGATTTACCAATTACGATTAAGCAAAATGTAGTGTTTGATTACGTGTATGTTGATGATGTGGTTTCACTGCTTGATTTGATAATTGCTAACCCAACAAGTGAAAAGATTATTAATGTCGGGTCAGGAATGCCTGTGGATCTAAAAACGATTGCAGAAAAAATTTTAACTATACTAGATAAAAAATTGCCTATTGTAGTTGGAAAATCTGGGCTTGGCAATGAATACTCGGCAGATATCGGACTCTTGAAAAAAACATATCCTAATGCTAAGGTTACCTCGCTTGATGTGGCGCTTCAAAGTTTAATCGATTATTATCGGCCTATTGCCGAAACGTTGGATACAGAAGCATTTCTCGCAGATATATAAATATATGGAAATAAACAGAAAAAAATTAATTAGTATTGTCACTCCATGCTACAACGAAGAGTTGAATGTAGAAGAGTTGTATACTGAAGTAAAAAAAGTAATGACTGAATTGTCGCAGTATGACTATGAGCATATTTTTATTGATAATGCATCAGCTGATAAAACAGTCGACATATTGAAGCGTCTTGCTGCAGTAGATCATAAGGTAAAAATTATTGTAAATGTACGAAACTTTGGGCATATTCGCTCACCATATTATGGTGTGCAACAGGCACACGGAGACGCTATTATCCTTATGGCTTCAGACTTGCAAGATCCGCCGCATCTAATCAAAGAGCTAACACGAAAATGGGAAGAGGGGAATGATATCGTGGTTGCAGTAAAAAATAAAAGTGAGGAAAATAAATTATTATTTGCAGTTCGAAAAGTGTATTATACACTGATAAAAAAATTGTCTGAGGTGGAACAGATAAAGAATTTTACCGGATTCGGGCTTTATGACCAGAAATTTATCAAAGTACTTCGCACCTTTGATGAGCCATACCCGTATTTCCGCGGACTAATTACTGAAATTGGTTTTAAACGCGCTGAGATTACGTATGTCCAGCCTACACGCAAGCGTGGAAAAACCAGTAATAATTTCTATTCGCTCTACGACCTTGCAATGGTAGGATTTGTAAATCATTCTAAATTTCCGATTCGTCTCGCAAGCCTCATTGGTTTTGGTATGTCCATTGTAAGCTTGTTAGTCGCTGTGGTGTATTTGATATACAAATTATTGTATTGGGATCGATTTGAGGCAGGGTTTGCGCCAGTAACGATTGGATTATTTTTCTTTGGGTCAATACAATTATTTTTTATTGGTATTATCGGAGAATATGTAGGGGCAATTCATACGCAAGTAAAAAATCGTCCACTCGTTATTGAAAAAGAACGTGTTAACTTTGATTCAAAATAGCACACGTAAGTAAGAAATAAAAAATCAGGCCTCGAGCCTGGTTTTTTGAATATAAGTAATAGCGAGGTCAAATATTGACCTTTTTGGTAGTTTGTGATAGATTCTTCTATCTTCTAGATCCACAGTGGGTCAGAAGTTTAAGGAGGATAGGATAATGAGTCTTCAGGATGATATGGACGCGCTGTTGGGTGGAGTCGACCCAGCGAGCCCTGAGTACAAGGCCGTGGTGGCCCGCCTCATGAACAAGATCGACCCCATGATGCCGCTCGGTACGCCGCTTCATAGCGCCTGCGTTCGTCTGAACGGAGGAATCGCCTTCGAGGCTGCCTGCATACGCCTGAGCCGCGATAATGGTAAGATCGAGGTGTACCTCAGGCGGCGTGGTGACAACGAAGATGCTCATCCGGGGCAGTGGCATCTGCCAGGAAGCTTCGTGCGTCAAGGAGAGCAGATCGAGATCACTGCATGGCGGTTGGGCAAGGGAGAATTCAAGTCCCTGGTCACTGACTTCCGGCACGTCGGCGACTTCAAGACTCCGGACGATCGAGGGGAGATCGAATCCAAGCTGTTCCGCGTCTGGCTCGACACTGGGCCGCAGATCGACGAGCGCCATCAATGGTTCCCGTACGATCAACTGCCGGACAAGATGGTCGACTTCCACGCAGAGACACTGATTCCTGCTGCCGTGGAGTTCGTTCGTCAGGGACGCTAGTCTCAGGCCTAGGAATCTACAACATAGGTTCCGTCCATCACCTCACAAGGGTGGTGGACGGGGCTCATAAATTAACTAGGCAACAGAATTGCCTTTTTTTGTTTGAAATGATAGGATGAGAGCATATTTTAGCCAAATTGTTATGCCAAGAACGTCCTCAAAAAAGGTAAAGATGCGGAGCACTATTTCAGAGAAATTAGAACATTTTGGTATTACACCTCATGAGGTTATTGAGCTCTTTGAGAGTCTTGTGGAAAATACATGGAAAGATAAAGATAAGGAGCTCATACATAGTGATAATTCTCTCGATAAAAGGTTATTCGAAGCAATTGCAAAACTTGGTATTTCAGTTGCACTCGAAGCTGTGCTATTGCGTACCAAAGGAGGGAATACTGAGGTCTTTATGACAAAGCGAGGGAAGTATGAAAGTTTTCCAGGGCAGTGGCATTGTCCAGGTAGTGTATTCCGTCCAGGCGAGTTTCCTCGTAATGTAGTCGACCGACTTGCAGACAAAGAATTCAAAGCAAAAATCACCCTTGAAAGTGATTGTGTGACTGATCTATTTATCAAAGAAATGCGCGGATGGTTTTTGTCACGAGTGTATCTGGTGAGTGTAGTAGGAAAGCCGACTTCAAAAGGAAAATGGTTTTCAGTTACCAAATTGCCAAAAAATACCGTTGCACATCATCAAAACTTTGTGATTCCAAAAGCAGTGAAGCAGTATAAAAAATTGAAATAAGCTATGGACGACAAATTGAAACAACTATTGATTGAAGATTATAATGCTCGATTTGCGGTAAAACCATTTGTTCCTGGTGTTTCAGTAGTTCCTGTATCTGGAAAAGTATTTGATACTGAGGAAATTATCAATGCGACCGAAGCAGTACTTGAAGGCTGGTGGACTGATGGCAAATATACTGCTATGTTTGAACATCGCATGGCACAGTGGCTTGGTGTAAAGTATGGTTGTTTTGTGAATTCAGGTTCGTCTGCAAATCTTATCGCCGTGACCGCTCTTACCTCAATGAAATTGCAAGAAAAAAGACTGAAACCCGGAGACGAAGTAATTACGGTCGCAGCAGGATTCCCAAGTACGGTAAATCCGATTGTGCAGAATGGATTGGTTCCTGTATTTGTCGATGTTGATCTAGGAACTTATAATGCGAACATTGAAGCTATCAAGCAAGCAGTGTCTCCGAAGACCCGGGCAATTATGATTGCTCATACTCTGGGTAATCCATTTGATCTAGGAGCAATCAAAGAATTATGTGACAAGCATGATTTCTGGCTTATTGAAGACAATTGTGATGCCTTGGGAGCGACATTTAATGGTAAAAAGACAGGTACATTTGGGCATATTGCAACTTGTAGTTTTTATCCAGCGCACCACATTACTACCGCAGAAGGTGGAATGGTATTTACGAATAACTCGAGACTGTACAAGATTATTGAATCAATCAGAGATTGGGGGCGTGATTGTTGGTGCGAAACAGGTAAAGATAATACCTGTCAAAAGCGTTTTTGTTGGCAATTGGGAGAATTGCCTTACGGGTATGATCATAAATATATTTATTCAGAAATGGGTTATAACCTGAAAGCTACTGATATTCAGGCAGCACTTGGGCTTGCACAATTTGCAAAACTGGATTCTTTTATTGAAAAAAGAAGAGAGAACTTTAACATCTTGTACGAAGGATTAAAAAAATTCGAAGAATATTTTATATTGCCATCGTGGCAAAAGGAAGTTAATCCAAGTTGGTTTGGGTTTCTGATTACGCTCAAAGACACTGCTCCATTCACACGCGATGAACTTGTACAATACTTGCAAGATAAAAAAATTGGAACCAGATTTTTGTTTGCAGGCAATATTTTGAGGCAGCCTTATTTTGTTGATCGAGAAATTGAGTATCGTGTGGTAGGGGAGTTAAAAAATGCTGACACCATTGTAAAAAACACGTTCTGGATCGGTGTATATCCGGGGCTTACCCACGAAATGCTTGAATACATTATTACGATTTTTGAAGAGTTTGTGAGCAAACGCTCTACCTTATGATCGCAACCATACTGTACATAGTAGCTTGGATGGTTCTCGGTGGGTTTTCAATCATCGCGTATTCATCAATTTTTGCAAAGAATTGTTTTTTTCAATCAAGCACATTGCTATGTCCGGCAACGCTGACGCTTGGACAAAAAATTCTCAGCTTCTCTATAGTGGTATTCATGATTATCGCTTTTCTTTTTTTTGGGCGAATCGTATGGAAATGGTTTAAAGAACAGATGGTTCCTTCAAAATGGAAAAATAGTGTAGGGATTGCAGTTATAGCTGCTGCACTATTAGTAGTGCCATTTGGATCAAGTGACATGAGCTATTATTTTGCAGCTGGCAGGGCACAAGATGAAGGGCTGAATATCTATACCGAAGTCTGGCAAATGGAAAAAGATTTCGTATATCCCGTGCCCCACGATACGATCATTGGATTTTCCTATGGACCCATTATCGCGCATATATTCAGAGTTTTGTATCAGATGTCTGGAGGAGAGATTGTATGGTTCATGCTGTACTGGAAAGTATTCATGCTCGGCTGTATTTTTGCAGCCGTATTTTTAATAAAAAAATTGTTACAGGTACTTGGTGCATCGATAGATAAAAAGGTGCTATATGCAGTGCTCGTGTTACAGCCATTGCTCTTGTTCGAAGTCCTGGTTAATGGTCATTTTGATATAGCATGGTTACTTGCGGTGTTGGCAGCAATTATCTATGCGCATAACAAAAGGTGGTCGTTGGTTATCCCACTCCTGATTCTCGGTGTATGGATAAAATTTATCCCAGCCCTCATTGCACCTTTTTTTCTTCTATGGTGGTGGCAATCATTCACCAAAGAAAATTGGAGAGTACAGGTACGTGAAACGATAGGGGGTATACTTCTTGGTGGTTTAGTAAGTGTTGCTGCATGGTATTCTTATTGGGAGGGCTTCACAGTCTTTAAATCAGTCCTCATACAATCAAAGTGGGCAGTGATGAGTCTCTTTGCTTCATTATACTTTTCGTTAAAGCCCTTATTTGCTAGTTTGTTTCAAGATGGGGCACATCAAGTACTTACTCTCCTGGTGCATGGAGTAGTCTTTGCACTATTCGTCTATTTCCTGTGGCCATATGTGACGAAAGTGATAGGAATCGTACGTAAGAAAATAATCTGGAGTACGAGTGAATATATCACCGCGATGTTTGTATTTTTGCTGGTGTACTTGCTCGTGTGGCAAAAGTCATTTTTGCCGTGGTATGGTCTATGGTTTCTGCCGTTTGGTTTGATATTGTATAGCATTCATAAGAATGTTTTTGTTCTCCGAATCACTCACTGGCTCACGATTACTCCGTTTGTGTACTATGTGTTATGGCTCATTGATTGGTATCTCACAAGAACTGACGCAGGGAATGAAGTATGGTTTTATTGGTCAATAGTCGTTATTGTTTTTCTATATCCGCTTCATACACTACTCGTGTGGAGAAAAAATTCATTTGAAATTAAAGAGTCTAGCACAGAACATCAGTCCGTTAAGGGTGACAGTCTAATCAGTTTTGTATTTCGCCAAATATATAAAATAGTTTTTGCGTATCCATTCAGCGCAATCGTTACAGGTATTTTTCTTTTCAAGAAATTACCAAAAGATGAAAAAAAGACATGTACACATTGTTTTATTATAACCTCAGTGATTTATCCAAAAAATATTGCATTAAGTTACGCATCCACTCGTTCAGTGTATTCTCCAGAGCAAAGATATGAGCAGACTCTTGCAACCATTGATTCAATACGGGGGAGTGTACCTGCGGCACATATCGTATGTGTCGAAGCTGGACTTCGATCTGAGCCATTTGATTTGAAGCATAAAGTGGATACCTATATATATGCTGGCGATAGTAGGCTCGTGCGGAATGCGTGTGACAGTAGCCTCAAAAGTCTGGGAGAAGTTACGATGCTGGTGCATGCATATAAGAAGCTCCCTCAAGCACAGAGATATTTCAAAATTAGTGGAAGATATTGCTTGAACAATGACTTTAGTCTGCATGAATGGGAGAAAGGTGAGATAGTATATCACTACATTCGACCTGATTTTATCTCGACCAGACTGTATAGTTTTACTTTTGCCACGAAGCATGAATGGTACAAGGCATTGATTGTGGGAATTCCATATCTATTTCTTGATTATCCGATCGAGCATACGCTAGCACGCTTTACCAAGAAAGAGCCTATTTCAAAAATTGAAACAGTGGGTATCATGGGCGCTGATGCTACTAATGGAAAAGAAGTAAAAGAGTAATATGAAAATAATTACATTCATCAAGGAACTCAAGGATAAAAAATTTGTACGTGATACGACGTATTTATATGTGAGTGCTGTTCTGAATGGTTTGTCATTATTTTTGGTGAGTGTATTGCTTGGTCGTAATTTCGAAAAAGAATGGTTTGCCATTTTTTCTCTTTCAATTCTTGCGCTGAGTACTGTCGCAGAAATGTCTGATCTGGGGCTCAATGGGGGACTGCTTCGATTCGCTCCATTCTATATCGCTCATCAAGAGTTTGATAAATTAAAACAATTAGTGAAGACAATTGCAAAGTGGAGAGTAATTATGGCAACCGTTGTTACTGTAGCAGGCATACTGTTGTCATATCCGATAGCTCATTTTATCTTGAAGCAAGAAGAGATGGTTGGGTATCTTGCGTTCTCATTTATGGGGATTGGTGGCATCATATTTTTAGGATTTATTTCAACCTATCTCCAGGCAGCACAAAGATTTTTCTATCATGCAGGATTACAGACACTCAAAGGTGTGGTGCGGCTTGGTCTTATCTCATTACTGATAATGCTCGGTGTTACTAATATCTACTACTATCTCGGAGTATATATCTGTGTGCCATGGGTATTATGTATCATCAATTTTCATGTATTGCCACGTGGATTTGCACAGGTAAAAATTGATGATGAGGTCCGAAAAAAAATGCATTCGCAATTGGCAAAGTTTAGTGCATGGCTTACGATCTGGTCACTATTTTCAATTATTGCGAGCCGAATTGATCAGGTGATTATTAGTCGCTATCTTGGTCTCGAAGAGGTTGCAATCTATGCGGTTGCGTACCAACTGATACAATTCTATCCTTATATTGCACAATCTATAACCGCAGTCCTCGCCCCAAAAATAAATGGACTACATTCTGTAGAAGAAATACAAGCTTTTTTAAAACGTTCGTTGAAATGGATTGTGTTGGTAATACTGAGTGTAGGTATTGTGGTATATCCTTCACAATATTTGATTACCTTATTATTCGGCAATGACTACGTGCGGGCATTACCCGTGTATCTAATATTGGCGTATAGTCTGGTATTGAATTTACTGAGTGTGCCATTTTCGCTTGTGATTACTGTGTACAATCGAACCTATTTGATGGCTTTTTCAGGGGTCGTGCAGTTGGTCATTAATATTATTGGCACCATTCTCCTTATTCCCCGTTTTGGTATTATGGGTGCAGGCTACACTTTTTTCCTTGGTATTGTGGTATCTGTGGTATATAATATGGTGTGCTCATATTATCTACTTAAGTATAAAAAAATTATTGTTCAATAATATGGGCCTTACGGTACACTGCATGGTAAAAAATGAAGAAAAGTATATCGGGTATGCACTGAGATCGGTGGTTGATTTTGCGGATACGATACTGGTATTTGATACAGGATCGACCGACAGCACTGTCTCGATTATTACAGAACTTCAGAAGATTTATTCCAATATTTATTTTGAACAAAAAGGGGAAGTGGATCAAAAAAGACATACTGAATTGCGACAGGAAATGATTGAGAAGACTACTACTGATTGGTTTATGATTCTTGATGGTGATGAAATTTGGACGAAGAGGGCTATGGACGAAGCATCTACAGCAATGAAATCAGAAAGCTTTCAGTGTCTCATTGCACCGTTCTATCTGTGTGTCGGTGACCTCTATCACTCGTCAAAAAAAGGTATGTATACCTTGAATGGTGTTGTGGCTCATGCGACGCCACGGTTTTTCAAAAATATGCCTGGCCTCTCATGGAAGGGGAAGTATAATGAAGACGCAGTATATACTAAAGAAGAAAAAAAAGTATTTGAAGAATCAGGTACACGTGTGCTTAAAGAAAAATTTTGGCATGTAACACACTTGAAGCGTTCGGAAAGAGATGATGATGAGTATAGTTCAGGTTCAAATAGAAAGCTCAAAAGACGCTTAACTTATACGTATATTGGTGTAGAAATACCCGAGAGTATACCAGAAGTTTTTCTGCTTCAGCCTAGTGAGGTGACCAAAAAAATGAGCCACATGCAATCAGTGAAAAATTTTATTCAATTACTGTATTTTAAATTGAGACATTCGTAATATGAAAAGAAATTATAGATTTGACCCAAATCCAGTCAATACACACATGCTTTTGTTAAATGAAATAGCTCCGAATACTCGAGTTCTTGAGGTGGGTACTGCGAGCGGTTACCTCGGTGAATATCTGATACACGAGAAGAAATGTGAAGTGTGGGGGATAGAGCCAGTGCGAGAATTATATGTGGACGCAGAAAGTGTTGGATATACCAAACTTGTCAATAAAACAGTTGAAGAATGTATTCAAGATAATGACCTGAAGGATCAAAAATTTGACTATATACTATTGGGAGATGTACTTGAGCATATGACCAATCCTCATGCGGTAATGAAAAGTCTGCGTGAGTACTTGAAACCAGAAGGTAAATGCGTTATTTCACTTCCAAATGTTGCTCATTATTCGATACGTTGGGCATTACTTCGTGGGAAATGGGACATGACTGATTCAGGTATTATGGATCGGACTCATTTTGTATTTTTTACCAGGAAGACAATTCGTGAAATGATCGAGCAAAGCGGATATAAAATCGTACTCGATCGTCCTTCAGGGGGGTATATGGAAAGATGGGGGCAGCGTCGAGTGTTTGGTATTGGTAGAAAAATATTATTTACTTTTCCTAATTTATTTTCTCAACAATTTATTGTTGTTGCTGGAATAGATAAAAAGTAACATTCAAATTTATAGTGAACCTATATAGTTGAGGTTTTGAGAGGCTTTATAACTTGTCTAGTATGTGTGGAATTGTTGGGATAGTGTATAAAACAAAGCAGATTGATAAAATGCTATTTTTGAGCATGCTCGAGGCGGTAAAGCATCGAGGTCCAGAAAATCAGGGTTTTTGGTTTTCTTCAGATCATAAAGTTGCTTTAGGTCATCAGAGACTGGCAATTATTGATGTTTCATCGGCTGGAAATCAGCCAATGCAGACAAAAGATGGGCGCTATAGTGTGACGTTTAATGGTGAAATTTATAATTATCTAGAATTGAAAAGTGAGCTTGAAAAGCAAGGGGTAGTTTTTCATACCATGACTGATACTGAGGTGTTATTGCAAGCGTACGTGGTGTGGGGTAAGAAATGTGTAGAGAAATTGAATGGAATGTTTTCATTTGGAATTTGGGATGAATTTGAAAAAGTATTATTTATAGCAAGGGACCATATAGGAGAAAAACCATTGAAATATTATCATGAAGGGGATACGTTTATTTTTGCATCAGAAGTTAAGGCGATTCTCAAGGAACCTTCGGTTGCGCGAGAAATTGATTGGGATGCGATTGATGTAGCTCTTAGTTTCAGGTATGTTCCAGCTCCACATACAGGTTTTAGGGGAGTTAAAAAATTACCTGCTGGACACTACCTAGTATGGAAACAAGGGAAAATTGAAGTCGAACAATATTGGTTTCCAGAACAAGTAACAATAAATAACAAAAAAACTGAAGATGAGTGGAAGGTTGAATTATGGGATTTGTTTGTTGATTCGGTGCGAAAGAGATTGATGAGTGATGTTCCTCTGGGAGCTCTTTTGAGCGGAGGACTTGACTCAACATCAGTTGTTGCTGCTGTTCGTGAGATAACTGATAAAAAAATAGACACGTTTGTCATTAGTATCGGTGGTGTGAGCAAAGATGAGGAGTATGCACAGAAAGCTGCTGACTATTTTCAGACTAATCATCATCGCCTGAGTCTGTCTGATATTGATTTTACTTCACAAATTTCTCGTTTGGCTAGTCAATATGATGAACCATTTTTTGATCAGGCCGCCCTTCCTACGTTGATCATTAGCGAGGTGATGAAAAAAAAAGTTACCGTAGTGTTGAGTGGTGATGGAGGGGATGAATTATTTGGTGGATACGACGCATATACAAAAGTTCCTCTGTTCAGGCTGTTGAGTAGTATTCCAGGTCCTATCCGTTATGGTGCTGCACGATTGGCACGCATGAAGAATAATCTTGCGTATAAGGCTGAAATTGCTGCTCAGTCTTTTGAAAAAATGTACACGGAATACTACAGCATGTGGAAGACCTCTTTACCCGTGAGTCATCGGTATATAACCAAAACAGATTTGTATCTTCCTGAATTGAAAAAAAATATTTTAGATGAAAACGCTTTAGAATATATGAAAAAATGGTTCAAAAGCGCTAGCTCGGATTTGGTGAATAATGCTATGTTAGCAGATATTAAAGGGCGTCTGGCAGATGGGTATCTTGCAAAGGTTGATTTTAGTTCTATGGCACATGCGATTGAAATTAGAGCGCCATTTCTTGATCCCCGACTGGTGCAGTCGTCTTTATCTATGCCAAGTAAATTGAAAATTAAGAATGGTCAAGGAAAATATATATGGAAAGAAATAGTAAAAGGAAAAATTCCAGAAAGTATTATGTTGCGACCAAAGGCTGGATTTGGGATACCTCTCCACGCGTTAATGATAAAAGAAATGAAAGGTCTTATTGAAGACGTGCTGCTGAGTAATACGTCTGAAGTACAGAAATATTTTTCTAGAACAGTGATGATTCAGATGTGGAATCAGCATATTGCTGGAGCTGCTGATTATAGTAATCATCTATGGTCATTACTTATGCTTGAACTATGGCTGAAGAAATATTACACAAAATAAACGTGCTTGAGGTCTGTTCAGACTTACGGTATGGTGGTGGGCAACGTAATATGGTTACGTTTGCAAAATATCTGCGTAAAGATATTTTTTCAGTATCAATTTGTGCTTATGCTGAGGGGGGACCACTCGAATTATTAATTCAATCTCATAATATTCCATTTTTAGTTGCACATAATGAAGTGGTAAAAGTATTGGATTTTATTCGAGATAGAAAAATAGATATTATACATATTCACCGATCAGGCGGATATGTGTCGATTGAGACCGAGATTATAAAGGGTGCTAAAAAAATGAATCCTAATATAATTATTATAGAAAAAAATGTATTTGGAAAGTATGATCCAAGTACTAAAGGGTTCATTGATTGCTCGCTGTTTCAAAGTATGATGCATGTGAATGAACGATATCTACCTAGTTCAAAGGAGGTTTTTGATTTTTCGAGACATAAAGTTTTCTATAATTTGGTCGACTACAAAGAGTTTACTAAGTACCGTGCAAATCCTGAAGAAATTATTGCGTATAAAAGAAAATTAGGAATTAAGCATGGGGATTTTGTAGTGGGAAAGATTGGTCGCCATGCACTTGAAAAGTGGAGTGATTTGATTATCGACATGGCACCTCATTTGGTAAAAAAGATTCCAGCTGTAAAGATAGTGATCATTGGATGTCCACCTTCACGAATAAAAAAAATTAAGCATAGTCGCTATAGAGATTTTTTTATTTTTTTGTCGGAGACTAGTACACAAAAGGAAGTCCATATGTTTTATCAAAGTATCGATGTTTTGGCGCACTGTTCAAAAATTGGTGAATGTAACGGTAATACTATTAATGAGGCGATGTATTGGAATAAGCCTGTTGTAGTGAACTCTACACCGCGTAAAGATAATGGGCAACTGGAACAAGTGATTCATTTGCTCAATGGTATTATAGCGAATAATCCAATAACTTTTGCGCGAGCATTAATATACTTAGCAAAAAATCAAGCTGAACGAAAAAAAATGGGGAGCATGGGTTTTGAACAAGTAAGTATTGTGAACAATCCAGAGTATCTCACAAAACAACTTGAAAAAGTTTTTATAGAAAAATTAGGTAGAAAAAAAGATTTAATCGTTTTGTCATTAGTTCGGGAGTATGATAAGGTTGATTATTATATAAATGGTCCTGCAATAATCCAGTATAAACAAAAATATAACACACGTCTATATTGGGAATTTGGGGATCTTAGTTTTGGTGAAAGGTTGTACCTGTATTCGACTGTATTTAAGCGTTACTACTTGAAATTAAAAGATTTTATTCAACATAAATGGCAGACTTATGATAAGAGATGATTTTAAAATTTCCGCCTGCCTCGTTGTGTACCATGAAGAAGAGGTTATCGAGCGTTGTCTGCAAAGTATCACTGGTCTGGTTGACGAAATTGTTGTAGTACACGATGGTCCATGCAATGACAGAACACTTGAAATTGCAGAGCGTTATACTGATAAAATTTTTATACAAAATCATGTGGGTATCGCTGAGCCACATCGTGTATTTGCTTTATCAAAAACTTCTGGAACATGGATTTTGCAGATGGACGCTGATGAATTTCTCGATATGGGTGATCATGAAAAAATACGATCGTTTATTAGGTCAGCGCCTTCATCAGTGGACGCTTTTATTTTTAAATGGGAAATGTGGAGCGGTAAATCTGCAGTGTATTTTCCAGGATTGCAAAAAATGTGTCTTTTTAAAAAGAAAGAATTTTTCTTTTGTGGAGTACCTCAAGAAATTGGTGATGTGCGTGGAGAGAAAAAATTATTGGACATTGTGTTACATCATAAGCCTACCTATAGTAATATTAGTTGGAAAGAGTTTATGAGAAAAAGTAAGAAGTGGACCATTGTACATGCGAGTTATTTTTTCCCTGAAGATGTTGCTATAGTGTGTTTTAATACCAGTCCAGACCAGTGGATTGCGTACACTAAAAAAGTGCGCAGTAGAATATGGTATCACCTTCTTGTGGAGCCTCTCAGAATGTCTCTAGGACAACTAAAAAACGGCCTATGGAGAAATAGGTATGGTTGGCAGGTAGTATTGGAGCGAGCAGTCTATTATGGTATGCTGTACTGGCAAATTAAGAGGCGAATGAGTTCAAGAAAAACCTAATATATGGATAAAAATAACACTAGAATAGCCCTTATTAGGGGAAATGGCATGAATTCGTGGGAAGGAAGAATGTGGAATGATTTTGATGAAAAATTTAGAATTATAGGTTTTTGTGCGCAAAAAAATTTATTTCCGATTAATGATCTTAAATTTCCTGTAACACATCTAAGAACTACTTCAGATTTTCGTCTATACAATAGAATGTCAATTCTTCTTTCGGGTGTTTTTCAAAAGATGTATGGACTTGAAAAAGAATTAAAAGATTTTTCAATTGCACACACAGTTGAGCTGTACAATCACTATACCTATCAGGCCGTTCAGGCGAAAAAGATGTATGTAAACCTCAAAGTTGTAACCACTGTATGGGATAATAGTTTTGGGCGTTTTGAGTATGAGTATGCTCGATCTGTGCATCCGCCAAAATTTTGGAGAGAAAAGATTAAGAAGATTATTAATACAAATGTCAAAAATGTTGATAGATTTATTGCAGTTAGTGAATATAGTAGACAATTACTCGAAGATTACGGCGTACCTGAAGAAAAAATAAGAGTAGTAATTCCTGGCCTCGTAGATGTGTCTGTGCAAAAAAAATTGTTAATCGAAAAATACGATTTGATCAATTCATCATTTTTTCTCATGGTGAATAGACTAAAAAAAGAAAAAGGTGTGTATGATGTGCTCTACGCATGGAAAATGTATGTGAAGAAAACGAGTCAAGAAAATCCACTTCTCGTAATAGTTGGTGATGGTCCCGAGCGAGAAAATATGCTCCGACTAATAAAAGAGTGGGGAATCGAGAAAACCATACTCTGTATTAGGCAATTACCGAATCAAGAAATTCGAAGTCTTTATTATGATGCGCGTGCATTGATTTTAGCAAGTATTCCGACCCCATTGTGGCAGGAGCAGTTTGGGTATGTACTCGCTGAAGCATTGACTTGCGGTTGTCCTGTAATATCTACTATGTCTGGCTCAATTCCTGAAGTGGTGGGTGATGCAGGAATTTTGTGTCCTCCCGGTAGTCCAGGAGCTTTGGTAGAGGCAATGAAAAAATTTGATAATGCTTCTGTTTTGGATCACTACCGACGTAAGGCCATTGAATCGAAGGAGCGATTCTCACAAAGTCGTTTTCAAAAAGAAATGAGTGAAATTTATTCTGAATTACTATGAAAGTTTCGATTGTAATCCCTGTATATAACGAAAAAAAAACGATTGAGGAACTTTTGAGAAAAGTGTCGACTGTTGTGGTACCTGGGTGGGAAAAGGAAATAATTGTAGTAGAAGATTGTTCGCTCGACGGTACTGATGAGATTTTGAAAAAAATGGACAGTCAGTATCGAATTATTTTCCACACAGAAAATCAAGGTAAAGGAGGTGCATTACACACAGGGTTTGCTGCGGCTACTGGAGATTACATTTTGGTGCAAGATGCAGACCTCGAATATGACCCAGAAGAATATCAAAAATTATTGGAGCCAGTTACAAAGTACGATGCTGATGTGGTATATGGATCACGATTTATGGGGGGAGGAGCACATCGTGTAGTTTATTTTTGGCATTATGTAGGTAATAGATTTTTGACGTTGTTGTCGAATATGTTTACGAATTTGAATCTGACAGACATGGAAACATGTTATAAGTTGTTCAGGAGAGAGATTCTGCAAAAAACAAAGCTTGAGCAAAAACGTTTCGGGTTTGACCCTGAAGTAACTGCAAAAGTAGCTCGAATGAAGCCGATTAAAATATTTGAAGTAGGGATATCTTATAATGGTAGAACCTATGCTGAAGGAAAAAAAATTACCTGGAAAGACGGTTTTAGAGTGATTTATTGCATAATCAAATATGGGTTATTTAAGTAATTTTTTTAAAAATTCCAATAAAGTAGTAATAGCCTTGTTTTTTTTGGGAGTTTTAAATTTGGTTGTATTTAGTTTTATATTTGGTTTTCATGCAACGAGTGACACTGATAGCTTTGTCCTTGCCATTGATTTTTTCAAGGGAAACAGTGACATTATTTACCCAAATCGGTATCTCAATCCTCTGTACCCTGTGGTGGCCTCCACATTGCTGCCTTTTTTGTCTGCAGCTCAGAGTATTGTGGTCATAAACATAGTTTTTTATGTGGGAATTATATTTCTGACGTACGGACTAGTGCGCAGGATTTTCAAAAATAATATGACGGGGTTTATTGCAGCTCTGTTAATTATGACTGCGTATCCGATACTACGATATGGGTTACTGCAGGTACAGGACGTGGGTGGTTATTTCTGGTTTCTCGCAACTATCTATACCTCGTGGAGGTGGTATGAAAACAAAGATTGGAGATGGCTTGCTCTCGGCAGTGTTTCTGTTGCATTTGGGGTTTTAACCAAGGAAAGTGGATGCATGGGGGCGCTATTTACAGGTCTTTTGATTTTGAGTATTCGGAGCCTTTCATGGAAAAAGAAGATAATGCTCATCTTAGGTTTTGCCTTACTTCCTCTTATTACTATTATAATTAATGCGGTGAGAGGGGCTGAAGTTGGGTATAGTTCAGCACAGTGGTTTATCGATAATTGGTATGTATATGCTCCGGGTAACTATACGATTGTAAAATGGCTAGGAGTTAACCTTACTACGTATAATGTACTATGGATCTTTATTGTGTGGGGTTTGTATTTGTTAATAAAGAATCGAAAAATACTTGATCCATGTATTGTTACATACTTTTTATTAGTGATTCCCTCGAGTGCATCATACTTTGCATGGCCCATGTTTATTGGAAGAACAGTCCTTATCTCAGCATGGTTTTTTGTTCCTATTGCAGCTTTTGCACTGTCCCACCTCATAAGCCGTGGAGGGAAGTACCAATGGGTGGGTATTGTATCTGTAATGATATGTGTCCTTACGCCGTATATTTTACAGTATATAATAGCCTACGCACCGTTATTTTCTATTTTAGAAATTTGTCACTACAATCCAGTTTGCAGTATTCAGTATTTTGTGGAACATTGGCATGAATTTAGTCGGACGGGTGTTTATTCAGCTCCTTTGGTGAATTAATGTATATGCTACACGTATCACTTATCATTCCTACATACAATGAAGTAAAAAATGTACCATTATTGGTAAAAGAAATTTTTGATGTTGTAGATCATACACAGGTTGATTTAGAGCTTATTATTGTTGATGATAATTCTCCTGATGGTACCGGAGCTGTTGCTGAAGAGTTGGGTAAGACTTATCCTGTAAAGACGGTGCACCGGTCAGGAAAATTAGGTCTCGGTAGCGCTGTTCGGGCTGGATTTGATGAGTCGAAGCGTGACTATTTGGGAGTTATGGATGCGGATTTGAGTCATGATCCAAGTGTGCTCAATTCTATGATAATGTCTTTAGTTGAGTATGATATTGTGCTCGGAAGCAGGTTTGAAAAGGGAAGTATTGTTGAAAAATGGAAGTGGTGGCGAGCATTAATTTCAAAAGTGGGTGTTGCTATCACCTATGTGCTAACAGGAGTTCGGGATCCTCTGAGTGGCTATTTCTTTTTACGTCGAGACGTAATTAAGGATGTTTCGCTTGATACTACGGGGTACAAGATATTGCTTGAAATTCTTATCAAGGGATCGTATAAGAAGGTTAATGAAATTCCCTTTAGATTTCGAATCAGAAAGTTTAGTACGTCAAAGCTTGATGGTAAAGAACATATCCTATTTTTAAAACAAGTTATCACGTATACTTGGTATAAGTTATTTAAGAAATAACATGTTTGTACGCATTAAAAATTGGATTAGCACTAATGTACCACTAGTTCTCATACTGAGTGTGTCTGTCTTTTTATTAGTATTTAGGATAAATTATCGAACGTTCTGGATGGATGAGACGATGATCTTAAATTATTTTCATCACGGAATTTTCGATTTTATCCTGGACTATGTAAAATTTCCAGACAATCACCCTCCTTTGTACTATTTTTTTGCATTACTCGTGAGTAAGTTATTGCCCGGGTCAGAATTGACCGTTAGGCTTATTTCAATTCTGTCTGGTCTAGGAATTGTTCTACTTGTATATCGGTTTACGTACCGTGTTACGAATACCAAAAAGATAGCATTGCTCACTGCTTTTTTTACTGCGTTCTCGTCATATTTTATTTTGATTTCACAAATGGCCCGGTATCATAGTTTTGCTGGATTGAGCGCTCTATTGGTAATGTATTATTTTTATCGTCTGTATACCGAGGGATTTGAAAAAAGACTGTGGTTATATTATTTGGGGTCTCTTGTATTGACTGGGTATGTCGATTATCCACATTTTATTTATGCTGTCGTGATTACTAATATCTTTTTGCTGTATCGTGTGATCCATAAACAGCCGATGGTTACATTTAAAAATTGGTTTGTAGGGAATCTGCTTGTTGCGTTAGTATGTCTTCCTCTCGCATGGATGCTATATCATCGGATTTTTATTCAAGGAGATGGTGGGTGGGAGAATGTAAATTTATTGGGAAATTCAATAGTAAATATTTTTGCCGGTATCTTGTTCCATGTGTATGTATTTTTATTTGGAGAAAATCTTTTTCCATGGAATTATGTTATTTTTATTATGGGTTGTGTGGTGCTTGGTGGAATTCTGGTTGGGTTAGTTAAATTAATTCAACAAAGAAGAAATAGTAGTGCACAGATTTTGGTCGTACTAATGTTTACTCTGGCTATTATAGTAAACACACTATTTATAAACGTTGCTAATCCAAGGTACAATTTTACCGTATATCCAAAATTTGGTTTTGTGGCTTATGCCCTAGGTATCATGGCTTTTGTGTTTTGTATCACAATTTTTAAATCGCAAAAAATACAAAACAGTCTCCTTATATTGTGGTTTTTAGTTGCTTCTGTTGGTCTGTATCATTTTTATACAGCAAGTAATTACCTCAATCCAAGTTATTTTCGTACGTTCGAGTCATTTGAATATGTACGTGGCCATTCGGATCAGGGAGATTACCTTGCGATTACACCTGATGCGAGCGAAGGGTTTTACTATTTTTATGAGGATACATATTTTAAAAATCTTAAGCCTTTAAGTATCGATGATTTTAAATTAGGAAATATTCAGGTGTCAGAAAGAGTCTGGTTTTTTTCAACTGGAGAAGATGGCCCTGAAGAGAGCGTAACTACAGAAAAAAAGATTCCCGAGGGGTTTAGAATTATAAGTAGATTTGATAGTGTGCCACTTGATCCAAGATTTAAGACATACAAGGAAAAATTTCTTAATAGACCGAGTTATACATATAAATATACGGTATTTTTACTTGAAAAAATATGAACTGCATCAATTGTAAAAAACAGATGACATATTACTTTACCAAAAAAGATTTTAAAATTTTGAAGTGCACTCACTGTAAATTACTTGCCGTTGAAAATGTGCCTGAGGATTTAGCTCCTTTTTATTCGGAAGGGTATTTTACTGGAGATGTGACGCTTGATGGATACATGGACTATGAACTGGATAAAGAGGTTACGAAAAGCACATACGTATACTATCTAGATAAAATTCAGGAGCAATTACGAGGCAAAGTGAATCCAAAGCTTTTTGAAGTGGGGTGCGCAACGGGATTTTTTTTACAACTTGCAAAAGATCGGGGATGGGAAGTGAGCGGGATAGATGTGTCAGAGTACGCAATCAAAAAAGGTCGAGAAAAAGGACTTGAGGTGTCTGTTGCAGCTATTGAAGATATTGCGAGCGACGTAAAAAGTGATGTAGTTGCAATGTATGATCTAATTGAGCACGTTAAAGATCCGCTGGATGTATTACAAAGAACAAGAGAAATGCTGGTGCCTGGTGGATTGATCGTGTTGACTACGCCTGATGCGGGTAGTCTGTGGGCACGTGTGTGGGGTAGTAAATGGCATGCATTTGTTCCACCACAGCATTTATTTTATTTTTCAGACAAAAATTTGTGCCAGATCTTGGTCTCAAATGGGTTTGAAATAGTAGTGGTTGCACATCACGGAAAGCGCTTCGCAGTCCCGTACATTATCCGGTTATTGTATAGTTGGACTGGATTAAGATTATTTTCAAAACTTGCAGAATGGTCCTCTCATTCATTTTTGAAAAATGTCGCTATTCCGATTAATCTAAGGGATACGGTATTTATTATTGCCCGAAAGAAAAGCTAGTATGGTTTCAGTGATTATTACGGTAAAAAATGAAAGTACAAATATTAGAGACTGGTTTCAGAGTCTCAAACTTCAGACGAGGTTTCCTGATGAAATTGTGATTGTTGATGGCGGGTCAACTGACGGAACCTGGGAATATCTTCAAAGTATTACTTCTAATACTGTTCGTGTATTTCAAGAAAAAGGCAATATTGCTCATGGGCGAAATTATGCGATTAGTCGTGCCACGGGAGATATAATTGTCGCGACTGACGCAGGGTGTGTATACGCTCCTCATTGGCTCGAAGGTATTCTTGCGCCATTGGAAGCGGGGGAAGCACAAGGTGCTGCGACAGCCTTTAAACCATGGTTAAAAACTGATGATAGTCTGACAGTGGTAATGATTGCTTCAGCAACAACTCCAATACAAAGAGAATTTACTAAGAAATGGTTTCCTTCAAGTAGATCGTGTGCATTTTTGAAAAGTGTATGGAGTGACGTAGATGGATATCCTGAGTGGATCCCTTATTGTGAGGATATAATTTTCGATATACAAATAGAAAAGACGGGGAATACGATCAAATTAATCAATGATCCGTTAGTAGCATGGAGACCTCGATTGACGGTGAGTGAGTATTGTCGACAATTATATAATTACACGCGAAGTGACGCTCATGGGAAATTATTTTATGGAAGACAATTTGTACGGTTTGTGGTATATGCTGGTTTAATTGTTTTGATAGGTTTCACCATTATGTATTCGCTGTGGTTCGCTTTGGTAATTATGTTGTGCGGGTCAATGTACATGAAAAAGTTTTGGAATCGTTTTGTTGAGTTTTCAAAAACAAAAAAAATACCTAGTCGGATACTAGGATTTTTGTTATTACCTTTTATTATTTTGATTGGAGATGGTGCAAAGATGTACGGCTGGATGGTAGGATTGATCGAGCGATGGAGTGGGAGAATAAGATACAGGCCTTATTGAGCTAAAGTTTTCTCAATAGATTCCCATAGTTTTTTTGCAGTACTTTCCCACGAAAAGTGCAGTCGTTGTTTCTTACCATTCTCAATTAGTTGTTTTCTAAGTTTAGTGTCAGAATAAATAGTCTGCATAGCATTTTTTATTTCTTCTACACTAAATGGATCAAAATAAAGTGCGGCATTTCCTGCAATTTCTGGCAATGAAGTGACGTGTGAAGAGATGATAGGAACCTCTGAATTCATCGCTTCAATCAAGGGGACACCAAATCCTTCGAAGTAAGGTGGGTATGTAAGACAAAAAGCAGATCCGAGCAAGACATGTAGTTCATGATCGTCTACGCGACCGGTAAAAATAACGTCGTTCTTATGAGTAAGTGATTGCAAGATTTTTTGAATTTTTGATTTACCCCAAAACATTCGTCCAGAAATAACTAACTTCATATCACTACCGCTCTCTTTTTTAAACAAATCAAAGGCTTGAAGTAGTCTGCTAATATTTTTTCTTGGATGCACAGATCCGATAAATATAAAATACTCTTTTTCGTTAGTGTATTTTTTGCGTGTTGCTATCTTTGACTCTTCAACAAGTGTTTTGAAGTTTAGATCAGCGCCGTTGTATACGACATCGATCTTAGAGGGGTTTAGATCATACTGTTTTACCAAATCAGCTTTGCTGTAATCGGAAACGGTAGCAATTCTCGTAGCTTCACGAGCATATCGTGGAAAAAAGAGGTTATAGAATGTTGATGTTAAAAATTTTAGGTCTTTTGGGTAATGTACAAAGTTGATATCATGGATGACTGATAATATTTTTGTATTGCAGCCAAGAGGTATAATTCCATCAGGGGAGATAAATAAGTCAGGGCTGATTTTTTTGATGGTAGATTTGAGTCGTACGTGATACCAGAGATAGGTGAATAGGGGGTTTTTGGTAGCAGGGGACAAAACAATTGGAGTAATGTTTGTCGAAAAAATAAAAGATGGATCGTATGGGCGATCGAATATAAAAAAGAATTGCACTTCAGGGTGTGTGGTAGTGATTTTTTGAAGAGTATGGTACGCAAAATAACCGATACCATCAAGATGATTCTTCTGGAGCATTCGCGTATGTATGGCGATGGTAATCTGCTTCATAGAGTGGTAGTGCTTAGGATACATGACTATAGTATCGTATATGGCGTATTTCTTCCAGTAGCTTGCAAATTGGTGTATTTTACGATATTATCTAGCAAGTATGGAAACAAAAAAATTGAATCTAGGGTGTGGAACTACGATACAAAAAGGTTGGGTAAATCTTGATATTTCACCGTTGCCAGGAGTGGATGTGGTTCATGATATTGAGAAGCTTCCGCTTCCGTTTAATGAAAATGAGTTTAATGAAATTCTCTGCCAGGATATTCTTGAGCATGTTGAGTATATCCCCATTTTAAAAGAACTTCATCGAATACTGGTGTCTGGTGGTGTAGTTTCAATACGAGTACCTCATTTTAGTTCCAAACATAATTTTATTGATCCGACACATAAAAAAATGTTTTCAATCAACACGTTTGATTTTTTTGTAAAAAACTCTTTTCAGCAGCACGGACGAGGATACTATTTTGATTTCGCTTTTAGTTCATGTTCAAGTGCAAAAATAACGTTTGAACGAGGCTCAGTACTCTTCTTCTTACATCCGCTTATCGAGCGATGGATTAATATGAGTCCTCGTATGCAGAAAATTTATGAGTCTACATTTCTCTCTCGCTTATTTCCAGCAGCTAATATCCTCGTTTCGCTTGTGAAGTAATGGTCTTAATTGGTGATATGAAACTTTCAATTATTGTGGTGAACTGGAATACGTGTGACCTTACGAAACAAGCGCTCACTACTATTTTTGCTGAGACCCGTGGATTTGAATATGAAGTAATAGTAATTGATAATAATTCATCTGATGCAAGTGTGCAAATGATTGCCGATGAATTTCCTCAAGTGGTATTAATTAAAAATACAGAAAATCTTGGTTTTGGAAAAGCAAATAATCAGGGAATGAACATTGCGCAAGGTGAATATATTTTTTTATTGAATAGCGATACAGTCGTGCTTGATCGTGCGGTTAATGTGCTCGTTGAATATTTGGAAGAACATTCAGATGTGGGATGTGTAGGTCCTAAGCTACTTAATGGCGATATGACCTTCCAGCATGCGTGTCGGAGAAATCTTCCAAATCCAAAAAATGCTTTTTTTCATCTTTTTGGTTTCATTAAAATCTTCAAGCGTAGTTCGTCTGTTAATTCATACAAGCGACTAAACGACACTCCTGACATAACCGAAGAGGTTGAGGCAATCTCTGGTGCAGCTATGATGTTCCGACGGGTAGTGTTTGAAACAATCGGAGGATTTGATGAGAAATTCTTTTTTTATGGGGAGGATTTGGATCTCTGTAAAAGAATGCATGATAACAATTGGAAAATCATGTATGTACATAACGCCCGTATTATCCATTTTGGAGGGAGTAGTAGTAGTAAACGAAAACGAAGTGCATTGATTAATTTTTACGACTCAATGTGGATATATTATAAGAAACATTTTACGTATAATTTTTTGTTTGATTTTGTTGTTTTTACTGGTATAAAAATTAAAATGCTTATAGTGTTGGCTGTTAATTTTTTTAAAAAATGAAAGTATGAAAACAATATTGGTCACTGGTGCCGCAGGTTTCATCGGTTCACATTTGGTGGAGAGATTATTGAAAGAGGGAAATCGAGTAATTGGGCTCGATAATTTATTTACGGGCTCAAAGAAAAATTTAGAAAGTGCGCTCAAGCATAAGAATTTTAAATTCATCGAACATGACATTGTTGAACCATTTTTTATTAAAGGAAAAGTAGATCAGGTATATAATCTTGCATGTCCAGCCTCCCCAATTCATTATCAGTCAAATCAGGTTCACACAACCAAGGCGTGTACTATTGGTGTTATCAATGTGCTTGGCTTTGCACGAAAACACAGAGCTCGAGTACTCCAAGCGTCAACGTCAGAAGTGTATGGAGATCCAGAGCAGCATCCGCAGTCCGAAGAATATCGAGGAAATGTAAATCCAATCGGTCCGAGATCGTGTTATGACGAGGGGAAACGAGCTGCAGAGACTCTTTTCTTTGACTATTACCGCATGCATGGGATGGAGATAAAAATTGCGAGAATTTTCAATACCTACGGCCCGCGCATGTCAAAAGAAGATGGAAGAGTAGTTTCAAATTTTATTGTTCAGGCACTCCAGAAAAAACCGATCACGTTGTATGGTAAAGGTACACAGACACGTAGCTTTTGCTATGTGAGTGATCTGGTGGATGGTCTCATAAAACTCATGAATTCAGGAAAAAAAATACAAGGACCTATTAATCTGGGTAACCCAAAAGAACAGACGGTAAAAGATTTGGCAATCATGGTACAGGCAATGACTGATTCTAAAAGTAAGATAGCCTACAAAAAGCTTCCTATTGATGATCCGCGACGACGATGTCCGGATATTACCAAGGCACACAAGCTCTTGCGTTGGTCGCCAAAAATTGATATAAACAAAGGATTGCAAGAAACCATTGAATATTTTAGAACAGTGCTATGAACATTTTGTATATCGGTGCGGGATTTGTAGGTGCGTGCTCGGCAGCAGTATCAGCTGATTCAGGACATACAACGCTCGTCTATGATATTGATTCTGCAAGAATAGAAAAACTCTCAAGTAATGATCGGGATACGATTCAGTCATGTCTTCATGAGGAGGGTCTACCTGAGCTTTTGATTAGAAATAAAAATCGCATCACGTTTACTGATGCACATTCAGTGGTAGAAAAATATATAGATGAGGTCGATGTAGTATTTATGTGTCTTCCGACACCTGAAAAGCAAGGTGCAGCAGGAGAGACTGATCTTTCGTTTTATGAACAATCAGTCAGGGAATTAGGTCCATTATTATCAAAAAGAAATGGAGGAACGCAGAAAAAACGATTGGTGATCGTGAATAAGAGCACGGTTCCTATAAAAATGATTGACTATACTGAAAAATTATTTACCGAACAAGGTGTGCAAAATTTTGGCATTGTTTCGAATCCAGAATTCCTTGTTGAAGGGAAGGCAATCAAAGATTCGATACACCCTGATCGCGTGGTGGTAGGTGCTCATACTTCGGAAGATTTTCAGATCATGCGCGAACTCTACCAGCGTTTTTATGACTCGAGTACTGTTGCGTATATTGAGGTAAATCCATACGAAGCAGCGTGTGGTAAATTAATTGCGAATTTTTTGCTGTTTAATAAAGTAGTTACTGCATATGACGTAGTAGGTAGAACATGTGAATATTTTGATAATGTAAATTATGAATCAGTAAGGAAAATTTTGATTGCCGATCCTCGTATTGGATCATGGGGGCTCTATAATAGTTTGTATGCAGGCGGGAGCTGTTTTATCAAAGATGCCGCATCTCTCGCAAACCAGCTTGAGCAAGCAGGGTCTCATGCACATCTTATTCGAGAGTCTCTCGAAGCGAACACGTTTCAATGTAATCATTTTTTTAGTCGAGCAGAGACTGATGCATCTATGGAATGGTCCCATAAACGAGTAGGTGTACTCGGTCTTGCATTCAAACAATCAACAAATGACATTAGAAATTCAGGTGCGATTAATATTATCCATGAATTGCTTGGTGCTGGGGTCGGGGAAATAAAAGTATATGATCCTGCAGCCCTTGCGGAAGCCAAGAAGTATTTTAATCCTGAAAAGAATGAGTTGTACCAGAAGATCGTGTATGTTAATAATGAAAGCGATGTATTAGAGGGTATTGATGTGTGTATTATTGCTACTGATTGGCCTCAGTTTAGGGGAGTTGGGGATCAATTGCTCGCTCTGAAAAATCGTCCACTCATTATGGATGGTCGACGAATCCTCCAGCATCAATATAAAGATCTGGTGGCCGCAGGTTTTTCCGTAATTGCGGTAGGGTCTCCATTTCTCTCTCAGTCTAACTAAATAACATTAATCCTAAAAATATGGCGAATTATCTGGTGACTGGTGGTGCAGGATTTATCGGAACCAATTTGGTGATTGAACTAAAAAAAGCTGGACACTCAGTCAAAGTAATTGATAATTTTTCAGGTGGACGAAAAGAAAATCGAATCCAAAAGGATGTTGCCTATATAGAGGGTGATATACGTGATTTGGATCTATTAGTACGCGAAATGAAGGGTATGGATGGTGTATTCCATCTTGCCGCTCTCCCTCGGGTAATTTATTCGGTTGAGCATCCTCAAGAAACACATGATGTAAATGTAAATGGGACACTTAATGTGCTTCTTGCAGCCAGAGATGCGGGGGTTAAACGTGTAGTATTCTCGTCATCTTCTTCTGCATATGGGGATCAACCACGGGAGGTATTTCCTCTAAAAGAAGATGAAATAATCAAAAAACCAATTGCGCCCTACGCACTGCATAAGTTCATTGGAGAAGAATATTGCAGACTTTTTGCAGAACTCTACAAGGTAGAAACTGTTTCGTTGGTATACTACAATGTATATGGTTCATTTTCTGATCCAGAAGGTGCCTATGCATTAGTAATTGGTAAATTTTTAAAGCTTCGAAAAGAAGGAAAACCGCTTACTATACGTGGTGATGGTGAGTATTATCGAGATTATACACATGTGAGAGATGTTGTTAGTGCAAATATACTAGCAATGACCAAAGATACTGTAGGAAAGGGAGAAGTGATTAATGTTGGAAACAACAATCCGTATTCGGTGAATCAGCTTGCAGAGCTTATTGGTGGGGAAACAACCTTGGTAGAATCATTCCCTGGCGAAATGCGCTACACCAATGCAGACATTACTAAAGCAAAGAAGATGCTTGGCTGGGCCCCAACTATTACTCTTGAAGAAGGAATTACTGAACTCAAAAAAGAGTGGGGAATCGAATAAAGTTAAAATTCAAAACGAAAAAGGTAAAAGAAAATACACGAGAGATGATCGTGTATTTTTTTAGTTATATATTTTGAATTCTTCTTTTTACTTTTTTGTTTTAACTTTTAAGATTTCTATTGCCCCATTCCTCGGAGCACTACATTGATAGTACGAAGTATGATTGAGAGGTCGAGAAGGGCTGATTTATTTTTGATGTAGTATAGATCGTATTGTAATTTTTTGAGAGAAGATTCCAGGTCTTCGGTATAGTGTTGTTGGATTGCAGCCCAGCCTGTGATACCAGGCTTGATAATATGACGAAGCGGATAGTACGGCATGAGTTCTGTAAGTTTTTCTACAATCTCAGGTCGCTCAGGTCGAGGTCCTACTAGGGTCACATCTCCTTTGATGAGATTAAATGCTTGAGGAAGTTCATCGAGTCTAGTTTTCCTCAAAAATTTGCCTACTGACGTAATTCGATTATCATTTTTTTTGGCGAATTCATATCCGTGAGTTTCAGCACTTCCATCTTCTGCGAGTACATACATCGTGCGTAATTTATACATCCAGAATATTTTCCCCCCTTCACCAACCATCCGATTAGTTTCTTTTTCACCTCGCTGTTGTTTGAAAAAAATGGGTCCAGGCGAAGATAATTTGATCGCAATCGCAAGAAAGGGAAAAAGCACTATGAAAGTAAGTCCAAATAGAAAACCAAACATAATGTCGGTACCACGTTTTGCCTTGGCATAGACTGGGTGTTCAGCGGTTTGTAAGTTACTGAGGAACCAGCTTTCAGAAAAAGTACTCGGTGGGATTCGACCAGTCACTGTTTCGTAAAACGAAGTCATGTCAAGAATTTGTACTTGCCAGAAAAGTAGTTCATACAATTCCCTTCGTACCTCTTCTCTGTCGCTCATGCCTGGAGCTACGACAACAGTATGAATGTGCTGGGTATCGATAGCAGGACGTAGGGTGTTTAGTGTGTAGTACACCTCTACTTCATCCTGTGGAGGTTTTTGAAAATGAGTATCAGGGTCGATGACAGTTGAAACGTGATATCCAAGATTTGGTTGGTTCGCAATAATCGAAATAAGCTCTTTTACTTCGTCGGTTACTCCAAGGAATAAAATGCGTGTTTTAAGTTTGTGAGTCCCAATGTAGGTAAGGTAGAGAGTTCGGAAAAGAGTGGCTATGCCAAAACCAATAACGGTAGTAAGAAGAAGTATGGTTTTTGGGCTAATATCATCAGACGGTATAAGGTAGAAAAAAATCATTCCAACTATAAATGCGACTACAGCAGATTCGATGGTTCTGCGTGTATTGCTATTCAGTGTCATGAGTCGAAGATCATATAAACCAGTGATATAGTTTGCGATGATCCAAAGACAAAAAACCACTGTAAAGGGGCTGAGGTGGCGGACAATTTGCTCGATGGTGGGTATCGTTAGTGTACGAAGTCCTAAAGCAAGAATAAACCCTGCATAATAGGAGGTAAAATCGCCGAGAAGAAGCAAAATTTGTCTCATTCGGTAACTAAAAGTGATGTTTGCGAACACAGGTTTGGTGTGTTATACTTATAAAGATAATTTAGCAGAGTTTTGAAAAAAAAACAAGTGGTTTTAGAGTATGCTTAACTTCAAAAATACAGTCCTCTATTTAGCTATTATATTGGTTTTTACACCTGTTGCAACCGACCAGGTGTATGCTGAGTTTCCTAATGACCCGAATGCGCGTCAGTGGTCCTATGCAACCGCAGACGTGTATCGTGCATGGGAACAGACCTCAGGCTCACGGCAGATAGTTGTGGCAATTATTGATAATGGTTTTGATGAAACACATCCCGACCTGGTTGAAGCGAGATGGATCAATGAAGATGAAATATCAGGTAATGGTCGTGATGATGACTCAAATGGGTATATCGATGATATTCATGGGTGGAATTTTGTGAACAACTATCAAAAAATAGAGCAGGGGTCAGATGAAGATTATAATGAAAATGAACATTCTGTAGTAAACCATGCGACGGTTGTTGCGGGAATTATTGGTGCAGTTGGGAACAATGGTAAGTATGGAGTAGGAATAGCATATGGGATACGACTGATGAATTTGCAAGTAGTTGATGATTATGGATTAGGTGCTCCTGAAGCATTAGTCGAGGCAATTTATTATGCAGTGAATAATGGTGCAAGTGTAATCAATATCAGCATGGTGGGTAAAGGTTCAGTGCCAGAAGTGCGGTCCGCAATTAATTATGCATACCAGAAAGGTGTGATTATCGTAGGTGCTGCAGGAAATGACAGGGAAAATCTCAATGAAACTCCCTGGTTTCCGATATGCAACGATATGCATGATCCGTATACTCAGGTCATCGGAGTGAGTGCTATTGATTCGTCGCGTAGATTGGCAGGTTTTTCAAACACTGGTGCGTCCTGCATCGATATGGCAGCTCCTGGGGTGGATATTGCCGGCCCTATTCGATCTTCAAATACTGAATCTTATGTAAATGGTTGGAATGGAACCTCATTTGCTACTCCATTTGTTAGTGCTGCAGTAGCGCTAGTAAGGAGTGTTCAGCCTACGTGGCACATTGATCAGGTTGTTCGAACTCTCAAATCCACCGTGCGCCACACTCCAAGCCCTGATGAATCAGTGTATGCAGAGGCGTATGGGAAAGGCTTGGTTCAAATTGGTACTGCAGTCGAAAGTGCAAAAATTGGAGTGGTACTTGCTCCAAAATTGTTTATTGAAGGAGAAATTGATTCATCCTTTACGGCTCCTCGAAGATTGTTGGTGAGTTCTGAGGGGCAGAGTCTGTTTGCGGACGTACTACAGGGCAATAAAATTGACGTTGCGGCAGCTCCACTAAAAGATGTAGTGGCTATGACCACCTTTCGCGAAGTGAATGGTACGCCCTTATATGCAGTAGTAAAGAAAAATGGAAAAACATCAAGTGTTCATATTTACACAACAACATGGATTGAAAAATATAGATGGTCACTTGGTAGTACACCTTCGCAAATACTGGTAGCGGATATTGAGGGTGATTCTGATAAAGAAGTGGTGATTGCTACCGAAAATGGGGGTATGAGTGTCTTTAGTCTCAACGGTACAAAACGTGGTGTAATACAAAACATCGAAGGACAAACTAAAGGATTTGGAGTAGTGCATCATAATTCTGAAACAGGAAACGATGAAATTATATATGCATCGGTAACTGCAAACTCGAATACCGTGTTTAGAAGAGTTACTTCGATGGTTGATGCTCCAGAAAAATTGTTTGAAACTGCGCTCAAGTCACTAGGAAGTATTGCCTACCTCAACGGTGTTGAAGATAGTATTGTAGTTGGGTCAGAAATTGGGACTGGATCACTGGTGACCATTTTTTCACTTAGTGGTGAGGAAAAAAATTCATTTCGCCCATATGATTTAGGTTTTCGAGGTGGGGTACAGGTCTCGGGAGTATTGTATGGTGAAGAAGGTCTCGAGCATATTGTGACAACTCCAAAACGTGGCGTAGAGTCATTGCGTATTTTTGATAGCACAGGAAATATTCTTCTTGATAAATCGGTCGATACGGTGTTGTCTCCTGAAAAAAACGTGTTCACCGCTATCGCTTCATTTTAATAATTTTGTATGATAAAAGAAACTCCCATCTTTGAAAAAAAGAATGTGCTAATAACAGGTGGCGCAGGCTTTATCGGGTCCCATATGTGTGAGCGGATGCTCAAGGAAGCGAATGTTATTTGCATGGATGATTTGTCGAATTCAAGTATTACTAATATTGAACACTTACTTCAATATCCGGATTTTGAATTTATCAAATATGACGTGACGCAGCCAATTGATCTCATGCAGTTTCCTGAACTTGAAAAGTTTCGGGTACGATTTCAAGGGGTGCAGGAAATTTATCATTTTGCATGTCCAACCAGTCCTAAAAATTTTGAACATTTAAAAATTCAATCGCTGTGGGCAAATTCTCGTGCGATATTAAATACCCTTGATCTTGCGGTAAAATATCGTGCAAAGTATGTTTTTGGATCAAGTTCTGTTGTGTATGGAGAACCAACTACAGAAGATCATGTGTTTGGCGAGGATGAAGAGGGTATTGTGCATCATTTGTCTCCGCGAGGATGTTATGATGAGGGAAAGCGATTTGCTGAGACTTGTATTCAAACGTATATACAGGTCTATGGGCTCGATGCAAAAATTGCCCGCATCTTTACGACATATGGTCCACGCATGAAGCTCCGAGATGGATTACTGATTCCAGATTTTATTTTAAACGCATTGAGTGGTGAAGATTTGGTGATTTATGGTGACGAAAGTCTTCATCAATCACTTTGTTATATTTCTGATATGGTCGATGGACTCGTCCGGCTCATGAATACTGGTCCCGAATTATCACTCGTGAATCTCGGTCATGATGAACCTCATCGGATGGGGGATGTAGCACAGAAAATTATTGAAATGACTCGATCGACGTCTTCAATACGCTACGAAAATCCATTGGTATTTTTGACCAAAAAAGGAATTCCAGATCTTCGTCGAGCAAAAGAAAATCTTGATTGGATTCCATTGGTCCGAATTGAGGATGGTTTGAAACGTACGATCGACTATACACTTGCACACAAAGAATCTCTGGATTTTAATTCAATTGGTTAAGTATCTATGTTGGTTGCGATTGTACCGGCTTACAATGAGTCGAGCATGATTAGAGGTGTCGTTGGAAGTTTGTTACCACATGTAGATAGAGTGGTCGTTATTGATGATGCGTCGACAGATGATACAGCGATGCATGCGGAAGCTGCTGGCGCCATAGTGCTCACTCATCCGGTTAATTTGGGTCAAGGAGCTGCATTAGAAACGGGACACGTGTATGCACGTATGTTTAATGCGGATACAGTACTTCATTTTGATGGTGACGGCCAGTTTGATGTGGCAGATATTGTACGTGCAAAAAAAATGATTGAGGATGGTGTCGATGTGGTTCTTGGTTCACGGTTTCTCGGGGTTTCTTCACATATACCATGGTTTAAAAGACAAATTATCTTACCGATCGCTCGCTTGGTAAATTATCTGTTTACAGGGGTCAAATTGACGGATGCTCATAATGGGTTTAGAATGCTTGGTCAAAGAGGTTTGGAACATATTAAAATTACGCACAATCGCATGTCGCACGCGACGGAAATTTTGTCACTTATCAAAAAAAATAATCTTACATACAAAGAGATTCCGGTTTCAGTGACCTATCATGAATATGGACAAAAAGTGTCAGGAGGATTTGCGATCATCAAAGATTTAATTATCAGTAAGTTCATCAATTAATATGCGAATCGTTTTCCAACTTGCAATCGCCATTCTCTCGCTGGTGGCGATTATAAGTGTGATGAGTAAGAAAAAAGAACATTTATTGGGTCCAGTAGGAGCACTATTCTGGATTGTGTTTTGGATTGCAATCGCCAGTGTGGTTTCAGTACCAGATGTAACGCAGCGGATAGCTGATTTACTGGGTATTGGGCGGGGAGTTGATTTGGTAATGTATCTTTCAATTGCCATACTATTGTTTTTGGTATTTAAACTCTACATTAGGGTTGAAAGTATGAGACGAGATATGACTGAAATCGCGCGAAAAAAAACCTTAGATTCAATAAGCGAACGTAAGTAAGGACTGTGCCTATGAAAATCGCGCATATTGTATCTACCTATCCACCCTATTATGGAGGCATGGGAAATGTAGTGTTTGAAACTGCAAGTAGATTATCGGCTCGTGGACATACGGTAGAAGTGTTCACCCCTGAATACAAAAGAGAAGGTCAAAGTGAGGAGGAAAAAGGTGCGATAGAAGATCGGGAAGATTTTGGTCGGAGGCTTAAGTCTCCTATTTCCTATGGTAATGCAGCATATCTCCCCGAATTGCGGCAAGAACTTGATTCGTTTGATCTCGTGCATTTACATTATCCTTTTTTTGGTTCAGCTGGATTAGTTTCTCGTTGGAAAAAAAGAAATCCCGACAAACCATTGGTCGTGACGTATCATATGGATACACGATCGAATGGATTAAAAGGGTTGTTTTTTAAACTATACGCTGAATGGTTTATGCCGGCGATTCTCACTTCAGCTGATATCTTGATTGCAAGTTCATTTGATTATGTGAAAGTAAGTGACGCAAGAGATATATATACTAAGTATCATGAAAAATGGATTGAGCTTCCATTTGGCGTTGATACCAATCGATTTCAGCCACGAGAAAAACCACTTTTTTTGTTTGAACGCTATAATCTCGATCCTGAATTACCAACCGTAATGTTTGTGGGTGGTATGGACAGAGCGCATTATTTCAAAGGTGTTTCCGTGCTTCTGCAGGCGCTTGCACTTTGCAAGAGTCAGAATATACCTCTCCAGGCAGTACTAGTTGGAGAAGGGGATGTTCGCCATGAATATGAACTAATTGCTCGCTCACTTGGATTATTAGAGTTAGTGCGCTTTGTAGGAAAAGTAAGTTATGAAGAGCTACCACTCCACTATGCTATGGGGGATGTATCGGTACTTCCTTCGACAACAGTAGGTGAGGCTTTTGGTATGGTGCTGCTTGAATCAATGGCAACTGGTATCCCAGTGCTTGCAAGTGATTTGCCGGGGGTTAGAAAAATAGCGCTTGAAGGGGGTGAAGTGTGTACGCCCGGGAGCGCACGTGATCTTTCTGAAATGCTTACTAATTTCTTTTCTTCCGCGGTTGATAGGGAAGGTATTGGTAGCAAGGCACGACAGGTGATTGAGGAAAAATATGACTGGGAAACAGTGATTGGAGATCTCGAAAAAGAGTATCAGAAGCTTGTTGCGTAGAGGGCAATCAGTATGCTATACTGTCGACATACCCTTTTGTTTGGGTTAATGAATATACTATATGGGAACATTTAAAAAAGGATTATTTTTTGGTGGACTTTTAGGTGCTGGAATCATGTGGTTGAATACTACCAAAAAAGGCAAGGAACTAAGAGACAGTGTTCTTGATTATGCTGCTGATGTGTTTGATGAAGTAAAGAAAAAAATTACTTCTTCAAAACAATGGGAAAAATTAACTAAAAATGAGTATATTAGAACAGTGGAGGAGGTAGTAAATAATTATGCAGTGGAGCATGATCTTTCGGATAAAGTACGGGATGTGGTCGAGAAAGTTGTAAAAGCACAGTGGAAAAAAATAAAAGATGTGTAATTTAATATTTATTTAGTTTTGATTTTGGCTATGATGAAAAGAAACATCATTATCGTATTGGTGACCCTCTTATTCCTTGCTTCGTCTGGAACGGGGGTGTATTTTTACATGCAATGGAAAAAAGCAGTTACCGTACCTTCTGCAGCAGAAGAAATAGAAGAAGTAACTTCAGTGTTAGCTGGATTTATGGAACTCCCAGAAGGAGAGGAACCGACCATTGCAACCGTTGTTGATCGAGAAAAACTCCAGGATCAACCTTTTTTCCTTAATGCACAAAATGGTGATAAGGTGATAATTTATACCAATGCAAGAAAAGCAATTCTGTATAGACCAGAAACCAAAAAGGTGGTTGAAGTTGCTCCTATATTTTTTGATGAGAATACAGCACAGGCTGAACCAGCTCCTGAGCCTGTTCCTGAGACTGCTATTGTGCCGACAGCAACTACTCCTGAGACAACTCCTCCAGTTCAATAATGTAATTCTATGTTGAAACGGTCAGTCATTATTATTTTGGTTATTCTTTTGGCTGGCTCTCTTTGCACATCCGGTTATTTTTATATGAAATGGAAAAATGCCACTACGGTCATAGTTCCAAATCCTGAAGAAGAACTCGAGGAAGTGAAAGAGATTACTATGGTGGTCGGTTCGTTTATAGAACTTCCGAAAGATGAAGAACCAAAAATCACAACGGTAGTTGATCGGGAAAAGTTAAGGAATCAATCGTTTTTCAGTAGTGCAGAAAACGGAGATAAGGTATTGATTTATTCCAATACACAAAAAGTAATCCTGTATCGTCCATCCACAAAAAAAGTAGTTGAAATAGCTCCGATGTATCTTAATAAAGAACAACTTGAACAAGCGCAGGCTCCTACAGCACCAGTACCTGAAGAAATCCGTATCGTAACAATTGCCTATTATAATGGCAGTGGAATTACAGGTCGTGCAGGTGCGACAGAGATACAAATAAAACAAGGCTTTACTAATACAGAAACAGTTACTATTGCTAATGCAAAAGGAAAATATACGAGTACCATTGTTGTTGATGTTAATGGAAATATGGCAGTAGAAGCTGAGGGGGTTGCTCAATTACTCGGTGGTCAGGTACAAGTACTTCCTCCGGGTGAAGATAGACCGGACGCTGATCTGTTGATCATTGTGGGTGAATAGAGATATATAAGATTAAATATTAAAAAATAATCCCGATTAATTCGGGATTATTTTTTAATTAGTTGGTACGTGGAAGGTTGAAAAATCAAGTTTATTTCTAGGTTTTGTGGGTTATGTGGTAAAATACATACAATCGTTACTATTATACATACTGTATGAAACCGCTAAGTTATTATTTTGATCACGCAATCAAAGAAGGTGCGTCAGATCTTCATCTGGTGGCACATGAGCGCCCGGTAATTAGAGTACAAGGAGAGCTCGTGCCTATCGCAGAGACAGTACTTGGAGAAAAAGAACTTGAAACTGCAGTATTAGCGATTCTTGATTCTTCAGAAAAGAAACGATTTGATGTAGAACATGATCTTGATTTTGGTTACACCTATAAGCAGGTGCGTTTTCGTATTAATATTCATAGACAGGAAGAATCAATGGGGCTCTCAGCTCGTCTCGTGCCGACGGATATTCCAACAGCAGAAACATTACGTTTTGAAGAGCCGGTGTACCAAGCAACCAAATTGATTGATGGGTTAGTCTTGGTCGTAGGTCCTACAGGAAACGGAAAGTCTACAACTATTGCGCGGATGGTTGAAGAAATTAATGCATCCCGTAATGCGCATATTATTACGATTGAAGACCCTATTGAATTTGTATTTGAAAGTAAAAAGAGTCTTATTGAACAGCGAGAATTGGGAGGGGATACACCATCGTTTGCTTCAGCTCTGAAACATGTCTTGCGTCAGGATCCTAATATTATCATGGTAGGGGAAATGCGTGATCCGGAAACTATTGCGACCGCGCTCACTGCTGCAGAAACAGGACATGTGGTGTTTTCTACACTTCACACCTCAAGTGCCGCAGAAGCAATTGAACGTATTGTTGATGTGTTTGAGGGGCCAAAACAAAAGCAGGTGTTAATCCAGCTCTCAAGCGTGCTTCGCTTGGTTATCGCGCAACAATTGCTCCCAGGAGTGAATAATGCGCGTATTGTAGCGAGAGAAATTTTAGTGAATACTCCAGCGGTTGCGAATTTGATTCGAGAAAACAATATTGCACAGATGGCAAGTGCAATTCAGACTGGTGCAAAAAATGGAATGATTACTATGGAACAGTCGGTAAAGTTGCTCTATAAAGAAGGGTTAATCAGTGAAGAGACTGCAAATAATCGCATGGGTAGAGATAGACGTATTTAAATCATGTTAGCATGGCACGTACCTACCGCGTGCGTCGAGTAGCACGCCATGATGTGCGCTCTCCGCATTCACACAATGAAGATTCAGGAAAATATCGCATACAAGTAGTTAAGCTTATTTTTTTGTTGCTAACTTCTATCGTGAGTGTGCGACTTTTTATGATTATGATCATGCAGCATGGACTATACACGGCGCTTGCCTCTAATTCTCATGAAGTATTTGCTGAACTTACACCTGAACGTGGATTACTGTATCTGGAAAACAAAGATGGAAAGCTCACTCCACTTGCACTCAATCGAGATAAGTTTATTGTTTTTGCGGACACGAGAGGATACACTGATCCAAAAACGTCATTAGAAGTTGCAGAGGCGCTTGCATTATTTTTTGGTTATGAGGATGAAAGAAAATTTCAAGTATTAGAACAGCTTCAAAAACCTGACGATGGATATGAACAAATAGAAAAAAATATTAGCGAAGATATAAAAGCGAAACTTGAAGAGCTAAAGCTTCCGGGAATTCATTTCACCCGTTTTAGAGAACGATACTACCCCGAAGGAGTGCTTGCAGCATCAGTGGTGGGATTTGTTGGAAAAAATGAAAAGGGTGAGTCGGTGGGTAGATATGGAGTCGAAGGGTACTGGAATGAGGTGGTGGGTGGGGCTGGGGGTGTACTCGAGGGAATTAGAAGTGCTACCGGAGCCTGGATTCCACTTGCGGGAAGATCTTTTGAGCAAGCTGTTGATGGGGCAAATCTCGTTCTTACTCTTGATCGAACGGTTCAGTATGAAGTGTGTGAACGTCTGAGAGATGCTGTTGCTACCTATGGCGCGCAATCGGGATCGCTCGTTATTATGGATCCAATGACTGGGTCTCTCACGGCTATGTGTTCGGTGCCTGATTTTAATCCCAATGAATACAATAAAGTAGAAAATATTTCAGTGTATAATAATCTTTCAATCTTTGAAGCATATGAACCGGGTTCGGTATTCAAGCCAATTACTATGGCAGCGGCATTGGATACGGGAGACGTAAAACCAGATGATTATTTCTATGATTCAGGGAGTGTTGATGCTAATTGTACCAAGCCAATTCAGAATGCTGAAAATAGAAGTTACAAAGACCAAGACATGTCTGGAATTCTGGAGTATTCAATTAATACCGGCGTCGTACATATTGTAAAAAAATTAGGTAAAGAAGATTTTAGAAATTATGTAGAAAAATTTGGATTTGGAACTAAAACTGGAATCGAACTTGATAGTGAGGTTGCAGGTACAATTGCGGCATTGTCGAAAAACAAAGGGGATTCGATTGACTGCTATACAGCAACCGCCTCATTCGGACAAGGAATCACGGTGACTCCATTACAAATGGTTACGGCATTTTCAGCACTTGCAAATGGTGGAAAACTGATGAAACCATATATTGTGAAGCGTGTTGAATATGCAAATGGAAAAGTAGAGGATGTTCGGCCGATTGAAGTAAGGCAAGTGGTGAGTAAACATACAGCAGACACAGTCGCTGCAATGATGGTTCGGGTGGTGGATTTTAGTGAAGGTAAGCGTGGTCAAGTACCGGGGTATTATATTGCAGGAAAAACAGGAACAGCACAGATTGCGGGTCCTGGAGGATATAGTGCTGAGACCAATCACTCATTTATCGGATTTGGCCCCGTGGACAATCCTAGATTTGTAACATTGATCAGACTTGAAAAACCACAGCGTTCATACGCAAATATTACAGCGGCACCGCTGTTTGCTGAGATCACGAAATTTCTTATGTCCTACTATCATATTCCACCTGAACGATAGGACTTTTACATTGACAAAGAAGAGAGAATTGGATATAGTATGGCTCGTTCTTAAAGGTGGAAAAGGTTAAAATTGAAGTTGAATATCTGACTCATGGCCCGTTCGTCTAGTGGCTAGGACGCTAGGTTCTCATCCTAGTAACAGGGGTCCGATTCCCCTACGGGCTACAAAATAAATAATCCTTTTAAAAGGATTATTTATTTTTTTGTATAAGGAATGGAAATGTATTTGTCCTAACGTTTGAAATTTGATAAAATAATGTTGCTCCTTTTGTTTTTGCAAAAGAGCGAATAAAAAAAGCGGTTGACGCTATGTTTTTCCGAAAAAAGCATTCCGCTATTATTCCTGAAAAAAAACCTGAGACTGTGGCATTGTCTGAATCAACAGCGATGTCTACTGAAATAGTTTCGCCTCCAGAAGAGATAAAGGTAGTTCAGGAAAATACCAAAAAAAGGCTATTCCTAAAATTATTAGGGGTGGCTGGTTTGGGTTTTGTAGGAACACTGGTGTTTCCTAAACGCGCCGATGCGTATGTATTTGGTAGTACTCCTTCTTCAAATACGGTAGGGGTAAAAAATGCAAGTAATACTCGTATCAATCCGGCAACTGACGAGAGTGTTCAGGCACTCGGTACCGGACTCGGAGTTTCAAAGGCAACGGTCTCACTTGCGGCTTCTGGTAATGTACTAACTCCAGGGTCTGGCAATAAAATCCGTGTATATAGTAATCGTTTTTCGCTGACTGCTGATGCAACATTTGTTTCTTTCCGATTCACTTCAGGTGGTAGTGATTATGAAAAATATATGGCACCAAAGACTGGGGGGCTGTATGGGGCTAATAATCATCCCAACTATATTGAAGGCGGAGTAGATGAAGTGCTATATTGTGTGATATCGGGGACTACTACTGTGCAGATTAATGTAGATTATTTAGAGGTATAAACATATATGTCTCTACGAGCTGTTGAACATATTTTTAATGGAGACACAACTCCTATAGCCGCCTACGACCCTACCAAGACCAATTTGGGTACGTTAATGATACAAAAAAGTGGTGAGAATCCAGAGGATAATTTTGTAGGACCTCTTCCTGTTGCTATTGCACGTCCAATGGAAGAGTCGACTGGTCTTGCAATGATATATCCGCATGCTATTACCTACAGCCCTACTATTGATTGGGTTTTTTTAATTCAGAATACTGCTGCGGCTGCTAAAAGTATTTTCTTATACGAGTATAATAAATTACTTGCCACCTACAACTGGAAAGGGTTCATCACTATGACTACTCCTACAGCTACTAACGTTAGTCGTGGTTTCCGCGCCCTTCGTTATTTGCATACTACTGGCACTGTCGCTGTAGCTGCACCGGTGTCTGTATATTCAACTGGTACGGTGACAGTTACCGTCGCTGGACTTGTCACACACTCGGGTACTGGATTTCTAGCTACCTACGTCGGAAAAATGATTGGTTTTGGTAGTACGAATGTGGCTCAAATTAATTGTTGGTATCCTATTATTTCATTTGCTACTACTGCAACCATGAATATCCTTGGAGCATCGAGTGCCTATGCTGCAGGTACTGCATTTGTTATTGCTGATTGTACGGTGACAGGGACAAGTACACTTTTTCAGACAGATGGTATTGCTGCTGGTACGGGTGCTACTGCGGTAGCAGGAGGACTTGGTCCTCGTATTGGTTTTGGTTCCACTGATCCCACTGAGATTACCCAGTGGTATCATATTGGACAAATTGCGAGTGATACTTCTCTTGGTCTCACTACTTCACCAGGGGTGATCCCTGCAGGTACTCCCTATGTAATTGAAGAATTGCGGTTTGCGCTTACATTGACGAATACGACTGTTGCCAATGGGGGGCTCTACCTACTCAAAGGTGCTGGGTATCATGACTTTACTACTGCTGGTTCTGTCTTTCCAATGATTGCCACCTCGGTCGATAATCAGAGAGGTGTTTATTGGCTTTCAGACGCCGGTACTGCGGGTAATGTAGTCACCAATCAAGCATCTTGTGGCCTTACGATTGCTTCCGAAGTAAACAAAGGTCTGCACTATGCATATGTTCTTGATGGTATTGGTTCTACTTTTATGCGCGCATATCGCTATAATCTTCGAGCAACTGGTACGGTTACTTCAGGAAAAATGACTTTGTCTATTGCATACTACACCACAGGTACAGTAGAAGTTACTGGTACTGCGGTTACTGGTACTGGTACTACCTTTACCTCGAGTATGGTGGGTATGCAAATTGGTTTTAATACTACTAGTCCGGCGACTGTTACTACCTGGTACACGATAGCTGCTTTTACAGACTCCACGCATATTACTCTCTCATCCTCTGGCGGGACTATTGGTCCCGGTGCGGTGTATATTATTGATTCTGCTGACGTGGTTTCTACTGCCCCTCAATTAGTTGCTGGTACCGTTGTTGGTGTGAATAATGGTCGATATGGCACACTCAATCATGGACCGGGGGCTGGCGAATTATCATTATATTTTGTTACGACTAATCGTATCTACCGTGCTGCTATTTCCAAAATTTTTGCTGGAAATCTAGGTTGGATTTCTGATAATCGTCCAGAAATTCCACCAGGAAGTGTTTCAACCTTTCCAGCTACATCACTTCTTAATTGTATTGAAATTTCTGATACTGTTGATCGATTGATCGTCCTTACCACAGGAGCGGCAGGAATCAAACATTATGTTACTAAATATCCACAAGCTGCTGGAGATCAGTTTAGTCGATTCTTTGGACTTGATGACAAACAACAAGATACATCCCTTTCTGACTCAAATGCACCAATTCATTTCAACACGGCTTCTCAAGTCACCTCGGTGTGGAGTCAAAATGGTATTGCGCATATTGTAAAACATGGGGCGACAGCAGCTCTGTGTCAGATGTACGCCTTGCCATTGGGTGCTCATTGGTCGTATGCAGCATCCACTAACCAACGAGTGATTACACCCGAAATAGCAACTCCAGACTGTAGCTCTTTTCGAAGAATGTTGACGTCGGTTGTTGACCATGTGGGTAGTGAGGAATTTAGAATTCCTACCGCTTCCACCTTCTCTTTTTACCGAACGAGCGGTATCACAGACAATACGGGTTCTTGGACGCAGGTACCCGAAGATGGGGATTTGTCAGGTCTTTCACCTTCACCTAGTATTCAGTTTATGTTTGAATTTACGACGATTAGTCTCCTATGTGTCCCAGGTAGAATCATGTCCCTTGCGGTTTTGTATGATGATTTTTCTACTGATCCCCACTATCAACCATCGAGCGCAAAAACGGTGGAGGCAAATAAGCAATTTGCGTGGAGATTTTCAACTGCTTTTGGGAGTGCAGTTCCTACACTCCGTGTACGTTTGTTTGATGCAGTATCAGGTGGTTTATTAGTAGATGATGATTCAGTGACACAGAGTGGAACTTGGGAAAAGACCATTGATGATGGGGATAATTGGGTATCATATGATTCTACTGACAAGACAAATGAAATAACCTATATTCGATTTATACCTGACACCTTGCCCGATAATATTAAGGTCAGAGCATTACTTACTGAAAATTAATGTATGTCCTTACGAGCTGTTGAGCATACGTTTACCGGATCTACGACCCCAATTTCTTCCTACGACCCTACCAAGACCAATTTGGGTACGTTAATGATACAAAAAAGTGGTGA